>NZ_JACLZK010000002.1:300000-600000 GCF_014253065.1 Campylobacter massiliensis | reverse complement strand
TGCATCGACGATATATTCGCTCGTATCCGGAACTATGTTCATTATTACTTCGCCCGGGCGCACGACGCCACTAATAGTATGCACGGTCATACCTACAACTGTTCCGCTTATCGGAGCCCTTATCTCGGTTCTAGTCAGTTGATCGTTTAGGGCTATATATCTTGATCTTAGAGCGTTTATAGATTTTGTTACGTTTTCTAGTTGCTTTAGGACTTCTTCTTTAAAGGTTCTTTCCCTTAAAATTATTTGAGATTTCGTCTCGGTTATTTGGACGTTTAGTCTAGCGATTTCTGCCGCGCTTGAGGCTATCTCGCCGTCAACAGCTATCTTTTCTCGCTTTGAGTCTCTAAGCCTTATCTTGTCGCTTAGTTGTTCTTTATATAGCCTATCCCACTCTTTTATCTCTTCGTCTAGCGATGCTGCTCTTAGTTTTCTTGAGGATATTATGGCGTTTAGTCCATCTATTTGCTTATAGAGCTGAGAGATGCGCTGATTTAGTATCTCTTTTTCATCGCTTAGCATTTTTCTTTGCTCATTAAAGATACTTATTTGCGCTTCCGAAGCTTCTTTAAAGCCGTCTAGTTTCTTTAGCTCGTCGCTGAAATTTATCTGTTTTTCGCTATCCCTCTGCGCTATAAGCCTGGCTTCCAAGACACCGTTTTGTAGATATTCTGTTGCGGAAGCGTTAAGGTCTGCTTGGAGTCTAGAGTTTCTTATTCTTAAAAGTACGTCCCCTTCTTTTACCTTATTGCCGTCTTTTACGTAAATTTCGTCTACTACGCCGCCTTCTAGGTGCTGTACGACTTTCTTGTCGTTTATTACGCTTACTTTTCCGACCGCTACGGCACCGCCTTTAAGTGGGGCAAAAGCTGCCCAGCCGCCAAACACTCCAACTAATATCAAAATAGTTAGTAGGCCAAATCTTATCGTTCCTCTTTCGTCAGACAGTATCATTATTTTTCCTCTGTTATCTTTTGCTTAGCCTGTTGCTGCACAGCCTGGTTTTGATTTTTGGTAAGCTCGTGTAGTACAGCGTCTCTTAGACCGAAATATATAAGTCTGCCGGCGGTTAGAACCGCTATTTTGTCGACTATTCCTAGTATGTTTAGCTTATGAGTTATCAATATGATAGTAGCTTTGCCTTTCATATTTAGCAGAGCTTGATGCAGCGCTCTTTCTCCGGCTTCGTCGAGGCTTGCGTTTGGCTCATCCAGTACGATTATCTTGGGCGATTTATAAAATGCTCTAGCCAAAGCTATCCTTTGTCTTTGTCCTCCGCTTAGGCTTGAGCCGCCCATGCCTATTTTGGTATCGTAGCCTTCCGGTAAATTTAATATCATCTCATGCACGTTAGCTAGTTTTGCCGCTTTTATTATTTCCTCGGAGTCTAGTTCGCCAAACCTTGCTATATTTTCAGCTACTGTTCCCTCGAAAAGCTCCACATCTTGAGGCAAGTACCCTACAAATTCTCCAAGGTGGTTGCTGTCGTATTGGTTTATATCCGCACCGTCTACTCTGACTGTTCCCTTAAATAAAGGCCATACACCCAGCACTGCTCTGGCAAACGAGCTTTTGCCTGCCGCACTCGGTCCTATCACCGCACACATATCTCCGGCGTTTAGGCTTAGCGTTACGTCCATTAGCGATAAGGTTTTTGCGTTAGGCGGCACTAAGGATACGCTCTGACACTCTATCTGGCCTATAGGATCTGGAAGTTTTATTCTGTCGGTTTCAGCAGGGAATTCGTCTAAAAATCTATCTAGTCTTTGATAGCTCTCTTTCGCACCCTTGTAGTTTTTCCAGCTGGCTATCAAGATATCAAGCGGAGCCAGAGCTCTGCCCATTATAATTGATCCCGCAATCATCATTCCTGGAGTTAGCTCCATTTTTACGACGAGGTACGCACCAAGGCCCAGCATCAAGGACTGAAAGGTGACGCGTGCCGTTTTACTTATGTTTGCGTAGACTCCGGCTTTTGAGCTTGCGTCCGAATGTGAATTCAAAAACTCATCATGCTTTTTCTCCCAAATTTTTCTCAAATTTGCATTCATTCCCATAGCTTGTATGACTTCGGAGTTTCTCAAATTTGAATCCACAAAACGCATCTCTTTTTTGTAGCTGTCATTTGAGTTTTTAAGCCCGTCTTTTGTTGCGTTTTCGTTTAAAAGCGCAAGGATAAAAAGAAAAATCGCGGCAAATACGCTAAACCAGCCGTAGTACGGGTGAAATAAAAACAGTATCGCGATATATATCGGTAGCCACGGAGCATCTAAAAATGCAAACACTCCGTTTCCGCTTAGATATTGCTTGAGCGTATTTATGTCACTCATCGCCTGCGAAGTAGTTTTTGACGGATTTCTTGCAGCTAGTTTAAATATCGCGTCGTAAACCCTGCCTGATAAATTTTGATCCATCTGATTGGCAAATATTATCAGTACGCGCGATCTAAGTATCTCAAAAAGCCCCATTGTTACAAATAGAAACACTACTATTAAAGTAAGCATAGTGAGCGTATCCAAGCTTCTTGATGTTACCACGCGGCCGTAAAGCTGAAGCATGTATAAAGGAGGCGTCAGCATCAGTAAATTTACGAAAGCACTAAAGATACCCGCATATATCAAGCACTTTTTGGATTTTCTGAGTATGCTTTTTAGTTCGTTTTCTTTTTTGGACGTGCTCATTTTGAAAGTATCCTTGAGGCTAGAGTTTGGAAGTTGCTCAAACTGCTTAGGTGTATGTTGATTAGATTCATATATCCGTTTCTAACGAACATTGCCAAAGTTTTGTCGTCTAGTTCGTTTAGCTTGCTTTTGCTCACGATCGAAAAGCCTTTTATTAGCACGTAATTTTCCTCGCCTACCTTTAAATTTAACTCTTTATCGACTAAAATTCCTGCTTTTTTTATCTCTTCCATCATTACTTCTGTTTTTCTAAAATCCGCATCGTAGTTTTTTAAAGCCGATACTACTTTGTCCAAGAAATCGCTTTTGTTGCCCTCATTGTCAAATAATATCTCGCCTTTCTCACCGCCTTTTTGTATCTGCTCGGAGTCCATATCGACGCAGAGTACTCTTTTGCCGTCTGCGTTGCCGAGTAAAAACGGATAGTTTTTTAGGCTTGCAGGCACGTAGCCGTTAAAATTTTCATCTATCATTACGTTTCCGTCTCGTCCTAGCAGCACCAGCATCGTCGGCACTATCTCGTTGGTAAAGACTATGCAGAAATTTTCAGCGCATTTTTTCATCTCAGATATCGTGATCTTTGCTACTGGGGTATCGGGCAGGGCGCCACCCACATATCTTAGGTCTCTGTGTTCATCTGAATGCAGGGCCGTTATGTTCATGTTTTTCCTTTTTTTTATATTATTTATATTATGTTTTTTGTCTATACTGATATTTTTGCTAGTCTTGACAAATACCGTTCCGCCGTTTTGCTTTATAAATTTAGCCACGTCGTCCTTCTCATTATCTCCGACTATAGTTGCTTCGTATCTTTCCGTCTTGCCGATCGGTTCGTCTCCCCTTTTTTTATTTCTTTCCCTTGAAAAGGAACTATTTAATATCTGCATAAATTTAGCTATATCTTCGCTTTGCAGATACAGCATCACGCTCGTCTTGCCTATGTAGTAGCCGTAAATTTGAGCTCCATATCTATTTGCCGTATCCGTAAGCTTGGTCTTGTATATTTCTACTTCGCTCTCATTTTTGCAAAAGTCGCCGTTTTGTTTTACTAAAACCGTTCCGCCGATTATCTCTCTTGCTTTTCTACCCACTGACTTCCTTTCGTTTGAAATATTTTTTGTCCAGATGCAATCTTATCACCCATAAACTTAAAATATATTTAAAAAGTGCCAAAGTAAAACAATTTTTTTTAAAATTTTCTCAAATTTTCGGTAAATTTCGTCTGTTTTTAATAATGAATTAAACTTATTTCCTAGCTTTTATGTTATAATAACCCTTAAGTATTTGCAAAAGTACTATCGATAGTAGGTAGGACACAGAGCAGACCTTAGTAGGCTCATCTGCGGTTACCTTATCTCGGTTGATTCTACTATGGTAGGTCTTTGCAACTACCAAATTTCATTTTAAGGAGTCCTTAATGGCTTTAACACAAACACAAGTTTCTCAGCTTTACGTTACTCTTTTTGGTAGAGTATCTGAAGGTGCTGGAAATAAATACTGGCAAAGTGCGGTTTCAGACGTAGCTGCCGGCGCTAATGCGATGCTAGCTACAACTGCTGCTCAAGAGTACTTCGGTTCTGCTTTGACTAGCGACGAAGCTTTTATTAAGCATATCTATAAAAATACGCTTAACAAGACACAAGTAGAAGATCCTGCGGGTATCAAATTTTGGGTTGATGCCCTAAAGGCTGGTAACTCACGTGGTTTAGTAGTTTCTGAGCTTATCAAAGCTGCACAAGATCCTGCAAATAAAGGTGCCGCACAAGATTATTTTAACAATAAAGTAGCTCTATCTGACTATACTGCTACAAAGGTTGAAGGAAAAGATCTAAAAGTTAAAGATCTTGCACCTTTCAAAGAAGCTCTTACAAAAGTAACTTCAAACCCATCTAGTTTAACTGATGCAAAAGCGTTTGTTGATAGTTTGGTTAATATCTCAACTGATAGTTCAGTAGATTGGAATTCTGCTCCTGTAAATCCGGGAACAGCTGCCGAGCTAACTACAGATACAGATACATTGACTGCAAATGTATTTAATGCGGGCATGAAGCATAACCCTGGTGGCACTGATAGGATTATGACGCTTCAAAGTAGTGATAGGCTAACTGGCGATGCTTCAAGAGCGGACAATACATTAAATGTTGAATTTGGACATATAAATGGCGACGAGGCTGATCCTGGTTCAAGAACGCCTATACTTAATAATGTTCAAAACATTAACATTCAAGTAACTGGAACTGTTAATACTCTTGATTTGCGCGATTCTAATGATGTAGAAAAAGTCAATATAGACAGAGTTACTCAAGAGGCTGCAAATAAATTTACTGTTCAGAGCATAGGTCAAAAGCTTGACGGTATGAGATTAGCTAATGTTGCAAAAAAAGACATAAATGTCAAATTTGAACACAAAAAAGGCGTTCTAGCGGGTTTTGAAGACAAATCTAGTGTGTTCTTAGAAAAAGTAGACGCAAAATCTCTTTCAATTACTAGTGACGCTAATACTGAAGGATACGAGCAATTAGATTTAGTTTCCAAACAAGATGTTTCTATGGATAAATTTGAGGCAAATCAGCTAAGAGAGCTTACTATAAAAGGTAGCGGTAGCTTAGAAATAGCTGATGTTGAGCTAAACGCTGGTGCAAATCCTCAATTTTATGAAGTTAAAGATGGTGGTATCCAAGCGGTTGGAACAAGAGGCTTTACTAAACTTGATGCTTCGAACTATAATGGCAAGCTAACTCTTGACATATCAGATATTGTTAAAAATGCATTTGATCCATTTGATTCTGGTAAAAAACAATATACCGATATTATCGGTAGCAAACTGGGCGATACTTTCTATCTACGAAATGGTGTTGAAGATAGAATTTCTATTAATGGCGGTGAAGGTCAAGATAAATTAGTTATGGTGGGCGGCTCAATAGGCGAATATGAAACTGAAGGTAAGGCTACTATAACAAATATCGAAACTCTAGAGATGAGAGCTCAAAAAAGTGATCTAGAGATGGATTTTGACAGATTTGATGAAAATCTTAAGAACGTAGTAGTTCGAAACGAAACTATCGGCACCGCTCGCACATTTACTCTTAATGATATTTCTGAAAAATTTGCAAAAGAAGGCGAGATAGTTGTAGAGCATGCTGTTGGCGATTCTGATAGTGACGGCAACTTTGATACAAAAATCGTTGCAAATTTAAAAGACGCTAAAGGCAAAGATGATACTCTAAACTTTAAAGTCGTAGATGCAAACAATAAAGACAATACTTTCGAGTATGAGATTGGCGCAAAAGGCGTTGAAAACTTAAAAATCAATGATAGCGACTCTGAGAGCAATAGTGTTAAATTTACAAATGCCAATGATCACACTGGAACGATAACTCTTACAGGTGGCACAAAAGATTTATACTATGCTGTTGATGGCGAAGTTGTAGCTAAGACTGTGGATGCAAGCGCTCAAAAGAGTGATCTAAGACTAACAGTAAAAGATCAAGATACAAATCCTGGTCAAGATATTAAACTTGGAACAGGTAATGATGTCTTGACATTTGCAGAGCTTGATGGTCTTGATGGTAAAGATAAGATAACCGATGCCGGCGGAGATAATGATACTGTCAGAGCTATCTTTAGTAAAGATGGCGCTCTTAATCTAGCTGGTATAGAAGGCATCCATATCGCTGCTAGCAAAAATGTCACTCTTGATATTGTAAGTAAAGATGTAAGCAAACTAGTTGTCATGTCTCAAGAGGCTGTTGCTCAAACTGACAAAGTAAGTAGTTTGGGATATGGTGTCAAAGGTATGGGTAAAACAGTAGATGCCACTAAAGTTATTACAGTCAAGAGCTCTACAAACATAACTGAGCTTAACTTTAAAGGTGACCTTGACAAGGTTGATCAAAAAGGACCAAGTGCGAATCCTGCAGAGCCTTACGTTGATGAAGAAACCGATCAGCACTTTAATGGAGTAAAACTTTTAGACAATAAAGCTGAGAGCGTAAATGTTAATATCGACTCAAAACTTGATGATATTGACAAAGGTGCTAAGAGCTACACTGTAGAGCAAATCACTGTCGACGGTACTAAAAATATCACCGTTAATGTAAATGATGAGAGAATAAAAAAGGATGCTGCAACTGTTACTACAGAGATTAAAAATATCGCAGGCAAAAATCTGGAGACCTTGACTCTAAACGCAAAAAGAGATCTTAATCTCAATACTGTAACTGCAAATGACCTAAATAACAGTATAAGTCTTGTTGATGCTTCAAATGTAATGGGTGAATTTATTGCACGCGTCGTAGGATTGGGTGACGGTGCTACAGTTAAGATTAGTGATGGCGGTAGTAAATTTAACGCCTTAGGTTCAGCTGGTAAAGGCATTAAGATAGCAGCTGGTGACGGCAAAAATGAGATTACCGGTTCTGCTCAGTCTGATTTTATTACTACTGGAAGCGCAAATGATAAAGTTTACGCACACAGGGGTGACAACGTTATAGACGTAGGCGATGGCGACGATGCTGTAACTGCTAGAGATGGTAACGATACTGTTGCATTTGGTAGAGGTTATGATTCTTATAAAGATAACTTCGGTACATCTATAAATACAGTAAACGCGGCTACTACAGTTACTAAATTAGCTGGTGTAGCTAACGTTCAGATTGCCGTAAAAGGAGATGTAGCTGAGAATACTGATATTACTCTAGCTCAAGCTACAGATGGTACAAATAATTATGTAAACCAGGTTATAGCTTCTGGAGAGGGATCTACTCTAAAAGTTCAGTGGCAGGGTGGCCAAATCCAAGGTAGTGCTACTACTTTAAATGGTAGATTTGCAGAAAACTATAATCTAAATAACGATACATGGGATTATACTGTTGACGGTACTGGTGCTACGGATGAAGAGAAGCTTAAAAAGGGAACTGGCAATGACAAGGATAACTTCTGGATAGCAAAAGGCGCTCACCATGCAAAAGTTAATGGCGGAGATGGAAACGACGTAGTTATAACCGCCCCTGATGTTACTAAGCTTACGTTTAATGGCGGAAATGGAAACGATGCTGCGGTAGGTACCAAAGGCGCTGACGTGTTTGAAGGCGGTAAAGGTGCTGACGTATTTGCTACAAACAATATTTATGAGGGTGGCAAAGTAAAAGACGACGGAGCAACAGATACTATCAAAATAGCTGATGGAGAGTCAGTTAAAGGATCTCATGATGTTATATATGGTTTCTCTACAGCTGCCGCCGGTAGCGATAAGCTTGAGCTTTCAAGCACTTTAGTAGCTGATAACAAAGCTGCTGGCGCTCAAGATATTGCCTCAGGTCAGGGTAAAGCCATCCAAGCTTATGGAATTACAAATGGTGTAGCTACATTCTATAGCGATGCCGCTCATACTCAAGCTACGGTGGTAAATTCTAAGAATCTTAACGATGTATTAGATTATTTTGCTAAAGAGTTGAATGGTACTACTAAGACGGTTGCTTTTGCTTACGATCAGGACGGTGACGGTACTGCAGATAGCACGTTCTTGTTCCAAGACGGTGCTGTGGATACCGTTGTACAGCTAGCAGGTACTACCGGCGTTCAAGCCTTAGGTGGTGCAGCTGGTGCTGATACTATAGTTCTTGCATAATACCTCGTATTTTTGCAATAGCTATTTCAAGGGTCTCTTTATAACAAGAGACCCTTTTTTATTTCTACTTATTAAAACTGGAACATTTATTGCTGTTTTATTCTTATATATTATAAAGGAGATAAAATATGCAAGTAAAAAATGACATACATTCACAACAGCTTGCCTTAGGCAGGGCTTTTTCAAAAGGCTACGATAGAATTTTTCAGAGCTACGTAAAAAAACTAGAAAATTACGAAGAAAAAGATACAGAGTCTAGACAAGAAGCTTTTGATAAATTTTATGATACGCAAAAAAAATTACGCGATCGGTATGAGGCTGCAAAATATAAACTTGATATACAAGATCGCCCAAATATATATACTATGACTTCAGTTACGAACTATAATCAGAAGATTACGCTTGACAAAATAAATGAAGAGATAGAAATCGAACGCAAAAAGCTAAAAGAAAAGCTTGCAAGTGGCAAATATGATTTTATGGAACGGTTGAGATTAAATAATGAGTTTAATGATTTTAAAGAAAATCTAAGAGAAAAGGCTTTTGGTGATATAAAAAAATTTAACGACCAATATCAGAGAGCTTTTATTAAAAAAGATTTTTCTACGATAAGTAATTTACAAAATAGTTTATTGTCAAGTCTTTTATCAGGTGATTTATAGCAGACTGTGCGGGTAAAATTTACTCGCATTATTTTTTTGCTCATGGAGATGAAATTAATGATTCTTTTTTATACCATGATTAAAATATTTACATTTTTTATCGCCATAAGCAAAACAATCTTTTGATGGCTATTGTTTTATCGTCTCAAAAAGCTGATTTTATAAACATATTTGAATTATTCGTTGATATAATTTTCGCAAATCTAAAAGCTACCGACCTCGTCGTTATAAAGTCAAATTTGACATTAAATAAAATTGCTTAACAAGATAAAAAATAACTAATAAAAAGTAACATAAGAGGAGGTCAATAATTTTGTTATATTTTTACTTTTAAATTTATTTTTATCCACCGCTTATTATGTAGCTAATTGTGCTCGACTTGTTTTGATGTTGGT
The DNA here is from genome assembly GCF_014253065.1 of Campylobacter massiliensis. NCBI lineage: Bacteria > Pseudomonadati > Campylobacterota > Epsilonproteobacteria > Campylobacterales > Campylobacteraceae > Campylobacter > Campylobacter massiliensis. Next base: position 590,633 of record NZ_JACLZK010000002.1, on the reverse strand, counting down.
GACTGCTTGTGTTTTTATGCTTTTTCGTATAAGAGCTTGTTAGTTGTTTTGTTGTATATCAAAGTACATATGTTTTGTTTTGGATATAATTGCGGAGTCTTGCATCCTTTTGTGTCATGTTTGAGTATTGGCTTTAGTGGGTCGTATCGAGCCAGGTTGTATTTGCGAGTTATATTTAACGCCCTTAGACTTGCCAAGAAGTAGATGGTCGAGCTTAAATTTACGGGTGCTTTTTAAATCTTATTTTGTTTATTTTTCTCTCTATAAAATAGAAATTTATAAACCCAAATACAACCGAACCAATCGTGATAAAAAACAAATTTACGGCTCCTAGTAAAAGTTGGCCAAGCCAAATAAAAAGAAAATGGCTGATAAAAATCGCATATGAAAGCGAGCCCGCGATCTCGTTAAATTTAAGCTTAAATTTAAATCTCTCATGCGCTAGTACGGCTGCGGCTCCGACTAGATAGCCGGTTGCCGTTTCTATCCCAAAGGCGCTAAATTCGCGCGAGTAAAAAAGATAGCCAGCTAGCGCCGCTACGGCCGCGTAAAAAACGGCGAGCTTGCCAAACTCTTTTTGATAGATCAAAAATCCCGTATAAAACATAAAAAATACGCCGCAAACGAGCCTATATCCGTAGATATCGGCATTTATAAAGCCCAAATTCGCCGCCGCGTAAACGCCTAGCGAGCCGGTAGCTAGCGCGTAGCCTAGCCGTCTAAATTTGATCGCTAGCACGAGCAAGGCGTAGGCCTGAAGCTCGGCTCCTAGCGACCAAGCCGGAGGTATGATGAAATTTAGCCCCACGGGCGCGTCTATGACGGAAACATCAAGCCAAAAAAAGTAATTTAGAGGCGCGATAAGCGCATTTAGGAGCAAATTTTTTGCGTTAAAATGCGGCTGTAGATACGACGTCGCGCAAAAAAACAGTACCGTTAGCGCAAACGCAAAGAAAAACGCGGGATAAACGCGCAGAAATCTATCTTTTATAAAGTAGCTTATTTGCGCGTTTTGCGGTGCGATTTTGATAAAAACCTTTGATGTAACCAGCCCTGCTAGGATATAAAAAATCACGACGGAAAAGACGCCGATATTTTTGCCCGCTAGCCCGACTCCTATGTGCGAGAGCAGCACGAAATACGCTAAAATAAGCCTAATATAACCAAACATTTTGTTCCTAGTTTTTACTTTTTACGGCATTTTGCGGCTGCAGTTAGCCGGATTTTACGGCGCAATTTATTTTTTTGTAAATTTCCGCCGCTTTGCTCTTTTGGGCTGCGACCGTTGCAAACCGCTAAAAACGGCTCCTTTTGCCGAGCTTTATTGCGCAAAGGCGATTGTCGCCTTTTTTAGCCGGCTAGATATGTAAAATTTGCCGCCCGTATTTATATTTTTGCCCAAGTATGCATAAAATTTAACCGTCTCTAGCTTTGCCGTTTTTGCGTTTATTTTGGTTTTGATTTTACCGTAAATTTAAGCGTTTTAGGCTTTTGTATCGGCTTAAATTTTTGAAGCAAATTTAAAGTGGCGGTGAATTTAAAAATCTCCGCTTTCGCCGAATTTAATGCTAGAGCCTAAAATTTTACAAACGAGGTCTAAGATTTCTAAATTTACCTCGCTCGCGTATTCGTCGATAACTTTAAAAACCTCTTGTCTCACGTCCAAATCATTATTCGCATGAGCCTTTGCGTAGGTCTCCTCGGCGATTTTAGCTAGCGTAAAAGTATCGATATCCTTTTGTCTCATCGCTGTTTTTAGCGATTTTGAGAGTTTCCATTTTAGATTTTCCATATTTTTCCTTTTGCGTTTTTACGGCTAAATTTCACATCCACTCCAAAACCTGCGTGATGTCGCCTGCGACGAAGCATTTTAGCCCCTGCGCGTCAAGCGGCTTAGACGGCACGATCGCGTTTTTAAATTTCTGCGTTTTGGCCTCTTTTAGGCGCTGATCGAGGTTAAATATCTCGCGAATCTCGCCGTTTAGGCTAAGCTCGCCCATAAATACGCTCTCTTTGCTGATCGGACGGTTTTTAAAGCTGGAAATGATCGCCGCGACTACGGCTAGATCGGCCGCCGTTTCGCCGATCTTGACGCCGCCGCTCACGTTGATGAAAACATCGTAGTGACCCAGCGGGATCTCTAGTTTGCGCTCAAGCAGCGCTAGCAGCATATCCAGGCGGTTTTTGTCAAAGCCCGTGGAGCTGCGCTTAGGATACGCGCTCTCGCACACGAGCGCTTGTATCTCGACGCTAAGCGCGCGCGAACCCTCCATCGTGATAGTGATCGCCGAGCCGCTAGTGGCCTTACCTCGCGTGAAAAATTTGCCCGCGACGTCGTTGGCGCTGATTAACCCGTTTTCGCTCATCTCGAAAATCCCCACTTCGCTAGTAGAGCCGAAGCGGTTTTTAAAACCTCGTAGCATGCGCAGCTCGCGGCTGGAGTCGCCCTCGAAATACAGCACCACGTCCACCATATGCTCCAAGATACGCGGCCCCGCGATCGAGCCGTCTTTGGTGATATGGCCGATGATAAAGACGCAGATATTTTCGTTTTTGGCTAGGCGCATGAGTTCGAAGGTGATCTCGCGCACCTGTGACACGGAGCCCGGCGCGGAGGCGATTTTTTCGCTGTAAAGGGTCTGTATGGAGTCGATGACGAGGATTTTATACTCGTTTTTGCGCACTTCGGCGAGGATATTTTCGAGTAAAATTTCCGTGAGCAAAAACAGCCCGTCTTTGACCGCGTCTAGTCGCTGGGCTCGCATTTTGATCTGGCTTGCGCTCTCTTCGCCGCTTACGTATAGCGTTTTTTTGCCTTGAGCGGCAAAATTTGACGCGATTTTTAGTAGCAAGGTACTTTTGCCGATGCCGGGGCTTCCGCCGATCAGCACTAGCGAGCCCTCCACGACGCCGCCGCCAAGAACCAGGTCCAGTTCGCTATTTTGCGTGCTGATACGCGTGATTTTTTCTATTTCGATCTCGCTGATTTGTTTTGCCAGGCTTGGTTTTGCAGAGCTTTTGGAGATCTCTTTTAGCGTTTCGATCTGCTGCGCGTTTAGCTCTAGAAAGCTATCCCAAGCCCCGCACTGAGGGCATTTACCGACCCATTTGCTCTGCTGATTACCGCAGGCTTGACACTCAAATACCGTTTTGATTTTTGCCATATTTTTCCTTTGCGCGATTATACTTTAAAATGTTTAAATTTTACTCTCGACGCGCGGTTAAATTTCAAATCGAAACACGCGCGAGCGAAAAGTAAGTAAATTTAACTCAAATCAACGAAAATTCAACTTTATCTAAATACAATTTGCCAAATTTAAAACTAAAATGGAGCGAAAATGAAACAAAAGCTTAGCAAAAATCAGTTTTTAGTCATCTCGCTCACGCTTTTTGCCATGTTTTTCGGCGCAGGGAACTTCATCTTTCCGCCGAATTTGGGGCGAGAGGCTGGGCAGAATTTTTACGTCGCGATCATGTTTTTTTGCGCTACGGCGGTGCTTTTACCCGTGCTTGGCGTCGCAGCGATCGCTAGAGCAAAGGGGCTTCAAAGCCTAGTTCGCCGCATAGATCCGGTATTTGCGGTGCTTTTTACCGCGCTTTTATACCTCACGATTGGGCCGCTTTTTGCGATACCTCGCGCGGCAAATATGCCATTTGATATCGCCGTTAAGCCGTTTATCGCGGCTGAAAATTTGCAAATTTGGCTGTTTTTCTACTCGGCGGCGTATTTTGCGCTAAATTATTACGTCTGCATGAATCCGTCAAAACTAGTCGATCTGCTCGGCAGATACCTCACTCCGCTGCTTTTGGCGCTTATTTTGCTACTTTTTGGGGCGGGATTTTTATTCCCGATCGGCGAGTTCGTCGCTCCTATCGGAGATTATGCGCAGCGCGCAGCGGCCAAGGGCTTTGTAGAGGGCTATCAGACGATGGACGCGCTGGCGTCGCTGGCGTTTGGTATCATCGTGATAAACGCTATCAGAACCGTGGGCGTAAAAGACGAGCGCCACCTTGTCTCATCGACTATAAAGGCCGGCATGACGGCGGGCGTGATTTTGATGGCGATTTATTTGATGCTGGGCTACCTTGGCGCGACGTCGGCGGAGCTTTTTAAAGACGCGCCGGAGATAAACGGAGCCGAACTACTATCTCGTATTAGCGGCCATTACTTCGGTAAGGCGGGCGTTTTGGTGTTAGGTTCAGCGTTTTTCTTAGCTTGTATCACGACGACACTGGGACTCATCAGCTCTGCTAGCGAGTACTTCGAGGAACTAACGGACGGACGCGTCAAATATAAAATTTGGGTTGCGGCGTGGTGCTTGATCGGTTTTGGCGTGGCGAATTTCGGCCTCACGACCATCATCAAGGGCTCGATCCCGGTACTGATCGCCATCTATCCGATCGCCATCATGCTCATCATCCTTTCGCTCATCAATCCGCTGATCGACTCGAGCAAGCTCGTCTACCGCACCTGCGTCTACGTCTGTGTGGTCGTCGGCACGATAAACGGCCTTGATATCGCGGGCGTCTCCGTGCCGCTAGTGACGGATCTCGTCAAGGAAATGCCGTTTTACGACTCGATGCTTGGCTGGATCGTGCCTAGCGCGGTCGCATTTGCGGTGACTTACATACTGCACCTTGTGCTAGAAAAGAAAGAAAATACTTTTTAACTACTAGCTGCAAAGCGCCGAGCTCGTAAGGGGTCGGCGCGCCGTCAAATTCCCCGTGCGTCTAAATTTACCCAGCCGTCAAATTCCCCGTGCGTCTAAATTTACCCAGCCGTCAAATTCCCCGTGCGTCTAAATTTACCCAGCCGTCAAATTTACCCAGCCGTCAAATTCCCCGTGCGTCTAAATTTACCCAGCCGCGATTAGACGTATTCTTTCGTGTGCTTTAGGTCGGTGATTAGTAGAGGATTGTCCTCGCGCATCATATCTATGAGCCTCTCTACGCGCTGCGTAGTTGGGTTCTAGCGCAGCCAGTCTAGCTCGCGCTACGTGATACCCACCAACTAAAGGAACTCGACTCTACTGCTTGGCGTGGTCTATACCGCCCAGTGCTGGGTCGGGCGCGAAGGAGACGCCTGCGAGTTTCGTATCCGCGTTAAGGCGTAGAGGCGAATTGGTCGGTATGAAATGATAAGCCTCGAACCATTTTTTGCTTTTATAGACGTATTCGGCGAGATTTTGCATGAGAGATATCGCCCAAAAAGGCTCGTTTGGGACTACCTTGCTGCCAAAGGACTCTAAGCTGGGATCGTCCGCAAACGGCGCGATACACATACTAAACTCAAAGCCCCAACCGCTAAATTCCCCGTGCGCGCTTTGCGGATCGTAGTAAAGCTCACTAGATGGCGGCGCGCGCCCTCGACGAAATCAAATATACTAACGCCTTCTAGATAATCCTCGCCGCCCAAGCTCGCATGCAGCCGCGACGGGTAGTGGCGTTCGTTTGCGGGATCGTAGATATTTTCTAGTGCGCGTGCTATCGGAGTCCCAGCCGGGCGCGTCGTCCTCGCTAAATTTAGCCTCGTACTCTTGCGTCGTCATTTTTATGCCTTTTAGCGAGTTGCGTTAAGCGCGGGTACTATATATAAAATTTGCAAATTTAAGGGAATGGGGATAAATTTAAAAAGCTAAAATTTACGCCCGATATTTAGGTGTAAATTTCATCCACGATAGTATCTACGAAATCGTGCGGGTCAAATTTGACTAGATCGTTCATCGTCTCGCCGGTGCCGATGTAGAGTATCGGTAGCTCCAGCTCGCGCGCGACACCAAAAAGCGCTCCGCCCTTTGGCGTACCGTCAAGCTTGGTGATGATGACGCCGTCAAGGCTCACGATGTCGTTAAAGGCCTTTGCCTGCGCTAGACCGGCGTTGCCCTGAGTGCCGTCTAGGATGAGGATCTTGCGGTGCGGCGCGCCTTCGTAGGCTCTGTCCGCGATGCGGACGATCTTGCTTAGCTCGTTGGCTAAATTCGTTTGATTTTGCAGGCGACCGGCGGTGTCGAGGATGACGTTGTCGAGATTTTTAGCCACAGCCGAGCTGATCGTGTCAAAGGCGACCGCAGACGGATCGTGGCCTTGTTGCGTAGCGACGATAGGCACGTCCGCTCGCTGCGCCCACTGACGTAGCTGCTCGATGGCTCCTGCTCTAAACGTATCGCAAGCGCCTAAAATAACATTTTTGCCTTCATTTTTATATAAATTCGCAAGCTTTGCGATCGTGGTTGTCTTGCCTGCGCCATTTACGCCCAAAATCAGCTCCACAAAAGGCCTTCCGATTTTTGCCTCACGCTCGTTCTCGTATATGAAGTAGGTATTTAAAAGCCGCTTTAGGTCGTCTTTTTTTACCTCGTTTTGCGGCGGCAGATAGTAGAGGACCTCCTCGACGATCTCGTAGGCGATGTCGGCTTCGAGCAGGATCTCTTCTAAAATTTCCTTTGAGATTTTTTTATCGGCGGGTTTTGACGAGCGGATCACCGCGAGCGTCTTATCAAGCCCCTTTTTTAAAAAGCCAAGCATTAGTTTATTACCTTATTTATATCGCTTTCTAGCATCTCTTCCGGCACGAGTCCGACGTAGTGCGTGGCGTATTCGCCATTTGGCTTATAAAGCACCATATATGGGATGCCTACGACGCCACCTAGAGCTTTTGCGAAGAGGAAGTTATTTTCGCCGTAGCTAACGCCGAAATTTACTTTAAATTTCTTCATAAAGGCGTCTATTTCGTCTTTTGACTTATCTTCCATAAGTACGCTTACGATTTTTAGCTTGCCTTTAAATTTATCGCTTAGATTGTTTAGGTGCGGGATTTCCGCCTTGCACGGCGGACACCAAGTGGCGAAAAAGTTAAACAAAATCGCCTCGTCGTTGCCCTCTACTTTAAAGCCTTTGTCAAATTTTTGCAGCGTCATCTTGCTCTCGTCCATTAGCGTTAGCTCAAAAGGCGCTTCTACGTTTGCGCTTTGGCTTTGGCTTTGGCTCGGAGCGGAAGTAGTCGGCGCGGCGTCGCTCGTCTTGGTCTGATTTACGTCGCTTTTTTTTTCATCGCCGCAGCCGCTCAAAAGTAGCGCCAAAAATGGTATAATCAAAAGGTTTATTTTCATTTAATAATTCCTGTCTAAGATTGGTTTTAGGCTTGAATTATACATAAAATTTATGAAACGAGCGTTAAATTTGATAAAAGAAGAGTTCAGGCGCGACGCGAAACGGATTTTGAAAAAAGAGATTCAAATTTCGGCGCGAGCGAAGCATTACAAGATGTTTAAGCCGCTTTTAAATTTGCTAACCGAGCTTAAAGCGAAACGGATTTTGATATTTAATCCACTTTCTTATGAGCCAAATTGCTACATTTTGAGGCGCGAGCTAGCCAAAAGGTATGAAATTTTCGTTCCGTTTATGCTTGGTATTAGTTTAGAAATGGTAAAATCCAGGCTACCGCTTGTATCTCGGACGAAATTTGGCGTAAAAGAGCCGCTAAGTACCAAGATATTTAAAAAGCGTATAGACGTAGCTATAGTTCCGACTCTCGGGGTGGACGGAAATATGGCGCGCATAGGGCACGGTAAAGGTTTTTACGATAGATTTTTTGCAAATTTGCCTTACCGACCTACCTTGATATTCGTTGAAATTTTAGACAATTTTACAAATGAAATCATATCCGAAGATCACGACGTTACTTGTGATTTTTACCTGACCCCGAGCAAAATTTACGCAAAAAGAGGAATCTATGATAGAGATTTTAATCGGCTTAGGAACAGGTGCGGTGGGCGCTGGCGCAGGCTATCTCATCGCTAAAAAAATTAACGACGCTAACTACAATATATTTTTAGAGCAGGCTAAAGCGAAGGCTAAAGCGATAGAATTTGAGGCTGAACGCACGCTAAAAGACGCTAAAATCCAAGTCCAAGAGGCTGAATTTGAAGCCAAGAAAAAATACGACGACAAAACCGTAAAACTACAAAAAGAGTACACGCAAAAATTCGAAGAGATCGGTAAAAAAGAGCAAACCCTGCTAAACGAGCAAGAAATTTTAAACGAAAGCAGGGCTGAGCTAGAAAAATCCCGAAATGAAGCAAAAAGCGTCTATGAAGAGGGTCTTGGGCTAAAAGCAAGCTATCAAGCCAAACTGCAAGAGGCGCTAAAGGTGCTTGAGCACGCTGCCGGCCTAACGCAAGAAGAGGCGCGCGAAGAGGTACTAAAAAAAGTAGAGGAAAAAAGCCGCGCCGAGATCGCTCACATCGTGCGAAAACACGAAGAAGAGGCTAAACGCGAGGCTAAAAAACGGGTGAATTATATTTTGGCGCAGGCCACGTCGCGATTTGCGGGAGAATTTGCCGCTGAGCGCCTGATAAACGTAGTGGATATCAAAAACGATGAGCTAAAAGGCCGTATAATCGGCAAAGAGGGGCGCAATATCAAGACCCTAGAAATGGCGCTTGGCGTAGATATCATCATCGACGATATGCCTCACGCTATCACGTTAAGCAGCTTTAACCTATACCGAAGAGCGATTGCTACGCGCGTGATAGAGCTTTTGGTGCAAGACGGCCGCATACAGCCGGCAAGGATAGAGGATCTGCATAAAAAAGTATGCGAAGAATTTGAAGCCTCGATCTTAGAGGAGGGCGAAAATATCGTCATCGACCTAGGCCTTAGCAAAATCCATCCCGAGATAATGAAACTAATCGGCAAGCTAAAATTTAGAGCTAGCTACGGACAAAACGCCCTCGCGCACAGCCTCGAGGTAGCGCATCTTGCCGGCATCATCGCGGCTGAAACCGGCGGAGACGAAAAGCTAGCCAAAAGAGCGGGCTTGCTGCACGATATCGGCAAGGCCTTGACGCATGAATTTGAGGGTAGCCACGTCGATTTGGGCGCTGAAATTTGCAAACGCTACAAAGAGCATCCTGTAGTCATAAACGCCATCTACGCCCACCACGGACACGAGGAGGCAACTAGTGTAGAAAGCGCCGCCGTTTGCGCTGCGGACGCTCTGAGTGCGGCTCGCCCGGGAGCGCGCAGAGAGGTGCTTGAAAGCTTCCTAAAACGCGTCGAAGAGATAGAAAATATCGCAAAAAGCAAAGAGGGTATCAAGCAAGCATACGCGATAAACGCCGGTCGCGAGATCCGCGTCATCGCAAACGCAAAGCTCATAAACGACGACGAAGCGGTGCTCGTTGCTAAAGAGATTGCCGCAGAGATTGAGAGCAAGGTGCAGTATCCGGGCGAGATCAAAGTAAACGTGATCCGCGAAACTAGAGCCATAGAAATGGCAAAATAGGTCAAATTTAGGTAGAAAATGAGAAAAATTTTACTAGCGATTTTTTGCGTTTTAGCGCTCGGTGCCAACGACGAGCTCGTGCTAAACGCGTCAAATTCTTTTACGACGACGATGCGTAAGAACCCAGACGCGCCGGTTAAGGCTTTGCTTCAAAATGCAAAAGCGGTCGTCATTTTTCCTGGCATTACTAAAGTCGGCTTCGTACTGGGCGGCATGCACGGCAAAGGCGTGATGCTCGTGGGAAACCCGTACGCGCCGAGCGAAATGATGGTCGTGGATATCAGCGGCGGCAGTATCGGACTACAGGTGGGTTACGAAAATAGCTCGCTCGTGCTTTTTATCCTAAAAGATAGCCTCGTAGCCGACATAAAAGACGCCAAAATCACGATAAACGCCGACGCATCGTTTGCATTTGCCGATACGGGCAAATTTTACGGTAGAGTGAGTGATTTTAGCTTCACCAGCGACATTTATGCATATACGGACAATGACGGTTTTTTCGCGGGAGCGAGCTTTGGCGGAGCGGTGCTGGCTAAAACTAGCGACGCGCCTCTAAGGATGGATAGCTACGGATATAACGCGCTAATGGGCGCTATCTCAAAATACTAAAGGCCGAATTTGCAAGAGATGCTAACCTCGCTATCGACCTACGGGTACGTGATAGTGTTTTTATATTCGCTTGGAGGCGGTATGGTCGCTATCATCGCGGCCGGCGTGCTTGCCCATCTTGGCAAGATGGACATAACCGTGAGTATCGTGCTGGCGGCCGCCGCCAATGCTATCGGCGATACTTTGCTTTTTTACGTCAGCAGGTATAACCGCACGGCCGTGATGCCGTATCTGGCTAGGCATAAACGCAAGCTTGCCTTCTCTCAAATTTTATTTAAGCAGCACGGAAATAAAATAATATTTTTCAAAAAATTTATCTACGGACTAAAGACCCTCATCCCGCTTGCTATAGGGCTTACGAAGTATTCGTTTGCTAAATTTAGCGTCATAAACGTTATTAGCGCGGTAGCTTGGGCGATTTTGCTCGGGCTGGGCAGCTTTTGGGCGGGCGAGGCGTTTGAGCGGGCGTGGGATTTTATGGGCGAAAACGGCTGGCTGATGCCGGTTGCGATGTTTTCTCTACTGACGCTCATCTGGGTATATCTGCAACAAGCGACGAAAAAGAAAGGAAGGTCGGAATGAGAAAGTTACTCATTGTATTGGTGATTATAGCCGGCGTGGTTTTTGGCGGGCTAAAATTTAACGCAAACAAGGTGGAGGAAAAATATAACGAGGCTTTGAACCTAATCAAAGCAAACGGTATGGAGGTCAAAAACAGCGTATTTGAGGGCGGTCTACTAAAATCGCACGCAAACTACGACGTGGTTTTGTCTAAAAACTACATAAACGAGCTTGTCTCTCTTGGCGAAGAGTACGGTGCGCCCGAGGATCTAGCTATAAAAATCGACATGAATATCTCGCATGGATTTGATAGCTTGCTAGGTAAATTTGAGCTTGCGGGCGATGCCGAGTTTTTAAATGACCCGTATAAAAATTTCATCAAAGAGATATTTGATACGACGAGACCTATCAAATTTCACGCGGACGGCGCTTCGGGCGGAGATAAAAAATTTGTCTTTGAGCTAGTCGGAGTACAAAAAGAACAAGACGGCAATAAACTAAATCTCGCCAAATCGCTTTTAAATTTTGACATAAACGGCGAAAAGAAAATAGCCGGAGTCTCTTTTATAAATGATTTCATAGACTTTGCAAGCAAAGAAGGCGTCGCTATAAAAATCAAAAATATCGACTACGACGTGAAGTATGAAACGCCGATCGAGCCTAATATGATCTCAAAAGCGCTCGTAAATAGCGCTTATAAATTTGAACTTGGCGGCATAGACGTGATTTCGGGCGCCGAGGCTCTGCAAATCGGAAAGATAACGAGCGACTCCAAGCTAACCGTGCTAAGCGATACTCTAACGCAGGACGATACGAGCACGATAGAGAAGATAAAATATGCAAAATATGAATTTAAAGACTTTTTGATCAAAACGAAATTTGCAAATTTAGATAAAGCCGCGTTTGAAGATATTATTAACGCCAAGGGAGAGCCTGAGGCTCAGCTTGCGGTGATAATGCAAGCGCTTGATAAATTTATAAAAAGAGCGCCGAAGCTTACCTTTGAAAATTTCAATTTTAAAAATGCGGCCGGCAAGAGCTACGTCTCAAATTTTGAGTTTTCTATCGACCCGGACGGGATAGATAGTCAAAATTTCCTTGATAATATCCCGGCTGCTATAAATTTTAGCGGTAAAATCGAGCTTGATACGACGCCAGGAGAGTTTATATTCGGCAGCGGCGAGGAAAAAGAGGGGATAAATGCGATGCTCGTAAACGGCGGACTATTTAAAGAAAACGGCGGCAAATACGTAACTATTTTTAAATATAATAAAAGAACGCAAGATTTGATCTTTAACGAAAATTTATCTCTAAAATCTCTTTTTCAATAAAATTTAGCATGCTTGGACAAATTTTTATGTTTGTTTAAGCATGTTTTCTATATACTTCACTTTCCGTTTCACAGAAAGCGAGTTTTTTAAATTAACACTGTTAAACTAATTAGTCAATCTTTGAAATCTAAACAAGTGATCGATTGAGCCAATCTTTTATCAGGCTTTCCCTGGAAAGTAGATATAAAGATAAAACTAATTAATAAAATTAAAGTTTTTTGATTAAAACTTCATATTAAATCCTAAGATATTTTATTTTAGGTAAATTTTATATGGAGAGTTTGATCCTGGCTCAGAGTGAACGCTGGCGGCGTGCCTAATACATGCAAGTCGAACGGAGATTAAGTAGCTTGCTATTTAATCTTAGTGGCGCACGGGTGAGTAATATATAGCTAACTTGCCCATTACTAAGGGACAACAGTTGGAAACGACTGCTAATACCTTATACTCCGTATCTATATAAGTAGGTACGGGAAAGTTTTTCGGTAATGGATAGGGCTATATCGTATCAGCTAGTTGGTAAGGTAACGGCTTACCAAGGCTATGACGCGTAACTGGTCTGAGAGGATGATCAGTCACACTGGAACTGAGACACGGTCCAGACTCCTACGGGAGGCAGCAGTAGGGAATATTGCTCAATGGGGGAAACCCTGAAGCAGCAACGCCGCGTGGAGGATGACACTTTTCGGAGCGTAAACTCCTTTTCTTGGGAAAGAATTATGACGGTACCCAAGGAATAAGCACCGGCTAACTCCGTGCCAGCAGCCGCGGTAATACGGAGGGTGCAAGCGTTACTCGGAATCACTGGGCGTAAAGGACGCGTAGGCGGATTATCAAGTCTCTTGTGAAATCTAACGGCTTAACCGTTAAACTGCTTGGGAAACTGATAATCTAGAGTAAGGGAGAGGCAGATGGAATTCTTGGTGTAGGGGTAAAATCCGTAGAGATCAAGAAGAATACCCATTGCGAAAGCGATCTGCTGGAACTTAACTGACGCTAATGCGTGAAAGCGTGGGGAGCAAACAGGATTAGATACCCTGGTAGTCCACGCCCTAAACGATGTATACTAGTTGTTGCTTCGCTAGTCGAGGCAGTAATGCACCTAACGGATTAAGTATACCGCCTGGGGAGTACGGTCGCAAGATTAAAACTCAAAGGAATAGACGGGGACCCGCACAAGCGGTGGAGCATGTGGTTTAATTCGAAGATACGCGAAGAACCTTACCCGGACTTGATATCTAACAAATCATCCAGAGATGGAAGAGTGTCTGCTTGCAGAAATGTTAAGACAGGTGCTGCACGGCTGTCGTCAGCTCGTGTCGTGAGATGTTGGGTTAAGTCCCGCAACGAGCGCAACCCACGTCATTAGTTGCTAACGGTTCGGCCGAGCACTCTAATGAGACTGCCTTCGCAAGGAGGAGGAAGGTGTGGACGACGTCAAGTCATCATGGCCCTTATGTCCGGGGCGACACACGTGCTACAATGGCGTATACAATGAGACGCAATATCGCGAGATGGAGCAAATCTATAAAATACGTCCCAGTTCGGATTGGAGTCTGCAACTCGACTCCATGAAGCCGGAATCGCTAGTAATCGTAGATCAGCCATGCTACGGTGAATACGTTCCCGGGTCTTGTACTCACCGCCCGTCACACCATGGGAGTTGATTTCACTCGAAGCCCAAATACCAAACCGGTTATGGTCCACAGTGGAATCAGCGACTGGGGTGAAGTCGTAACAAGGTAACCGTAGGAGAACCTGCGGTTGGATCACCTCCTTTCTAGAGTACAACGAATATTCTCTCACAAGATATTCGTCAAAGGAAAATTTAGGTTATCGTTATAGATAATCTACTCAATCGACCTTGTTTAGTTTTGAAAGATTGACGCAAACCTATAGGGGCCTATAGCTCAGCTGGTTAGAGTGCACCCCTGATAAGGGTGAGGTCACAAGTTCAAGTCTTGTTAGGCCCACCAGAGAATTTAATTGGGGAATTAGCTCAGCTGGGAGAGCGCCTGCTTTGCACGCAGGAGGTCAGCGGTTCGATCCCGCTATTCTCCACCATAATTAGTTTAACATCAAAAAAGTCTAAACTAAGTATTTTTATTAAGTATTTAGTTTAGACTTTGTCGAAATAGACTCTTTATTTTTACGGCGCTTTCGAAAGAAGCGGTGTGCTTTAGGGGTTTCCAAAGGGCTTTGCCCTTGGTCGCAAAGACTAGCTTTACTAGTCTGCGAAGTCTAAACGTTATTTAGTTTATTATTGTTAAAAGTCACAATCAAGTTTTAATAAATAAAACAATTTTACAGGACTTGTTAAAGATTTAAAGATCTTGCTTATTTGCTTAATGCAGAAGTTTGACGTCACAAGATATCATAGGATTTAAAACTTACCTAGATATTAGTCAATGCTTTCCGTCTTAAAAGCTAGAGATTTAAATTTCGTAATAGATCTAAATTTGAGGCTTCGTTATGAAATCTTAAATTTATGAGTTACCTTTAACAAGGAAGTGATGCGAATTAGAATATATTATATACTAATAAAAGGTAAGCTACTAAGAGTAAGTGGTGGATGCCTTGGCTAGTAGAGGCGATGAAAGACGTGCCAGGCTGCGATAAGTCTCGGGGAGCCGTCAAGGGGCTTTGATCCGGGAATTTCTGAATGGGGCAACCCAGTTAAGCGCGAGCTTAACTACCTAATATGGAGCGAACGAGGGGAATTGAAACATCTTAGTACCCTCAGGAAAAGAAATCAAAAGAGATTACGCTAGTAGCGGCGAGCGAACGCGTAAGAGGGCAAACCGTTAGTTTACTAACGGGGTTGTAGGACTGCGATATAGACTAAACTTAGCTAATAGAATAATCTGGAAAGATTAAGCATAGAGGGTGATACTCCCGTATATGAAAGCTTTGTTTTACTTAGCAGTATCCTGAGTAGGGCGGAACACGTGATATTCTGTCTGAAGCCGGGTCGACCACGATCCAACCCTAAATACTACTACTAGACCGATAGCGCACAAGTACCGTGAGGGAAAGGTGAAAAGAACTGAGGTGATCAGAGTGAAATAGAACCTGAAACCATTTACTTACAATCATTCAGAGCACGATTCTTTATGACGTGTGATGGACTGCCTTTTGCATAATGAGCCTGCGAGTTGTGGTGTCTGGCGAGGTTAAGGAAACCCGGAGCCGTAGCGAAAGCGAGTCTTAATAGGGCGTTTAGTCAGATGCTGCAGACCCGAAACGATGTGATCTATCCATGAGCAGGTTGAAGCCGGTGTAAGAGCCGGTGGAGGACCCAACCCGCTGGCGTTGAAAAGCCATGGGATGACTTGTGGATAGGGGTGAAAGGTCAATCAAACATCGTGATAGCTGGTTCTCTCCGAAATATATTTAGGTATAGCGTCATGTAGTAACACTGGGGGGTAGAGCACTGAATGGGCTAGGGCATACACCAATGTACCAAACCCTATCAAACTCCGAATACCTAGTGTGTAATCATGGCAGTCAGGCGGCGAGTGATAAAATCCGTCGTCGAGAGGGGAACAACCCAGACTAACAGCTAAGGTCCCTAAATCTCATTTAAGTGGAAAACGATGTGGAGTTACTTAAACAACCAGGAGGTTGGCTTAGAAGCAGCCATCCTTTAAAGAAAGCGTAATAGCTCACTGGTCTAGTGATTCTGCGCGGAAAATATAACGGGGCTAAAATGAGTACCGAAGCTTTAGACTTAGTTTTACTAAGTGGTAGGAGAGCGTTGCATTCAGCGTCGAAGGTGTACCGGTAAGGAGCGCTGGAGCGAATGCAAGTGAGCATGCAGGCATGAGTAGCGATAATTGGGGTGAGAATCCCCAACGCCGTAAACCCAAGGTTTCCTACGCGATGCTCGTCATCGTAGGGTTAGCCGGGTCCTAAGCAAAGTCCGAAAGGGGTATGCGATGGAAAATTGGTTAATATTCCAATGCCAACTATAATGTGCGATGGAAGGACGCTTAGAGTTAAGCAAGCTAGCGGATGGTAGTGCTAGTCGAAAGGTGTAGGTTAAGATCCAGGCAAATCCGGATTTTTTTAAGCCGAGACCCCACAGGCGTTTGAAGTTCTTCGGAATGGATAGCGAATTGCTGATACTGTCGAGCCAAGAAAAGTTTCTAAGTTTAGTTATAGTTGCCCGTACCGTAAACCGACACAGGTGGGTGGGATGAGTATTCTAAGGCGCGTGGAAGAACTCTCTTCAAGGAACTCTGCAAAATAGCACCGTATCTTCGGTATAAGGTGTGCCTAACTTTGTGAAGGATTTACTCCGTAAGCATTGAAGGTTACAACAAAGAGTCCCTCCCGACTGTTTACCAAAAACACAGCACTCTGCTAACTCGTAAGAGGATGTATAGGGTGTGACGCCTGCCCGGTGCTCGAAGGTTAATTGATGACGTTAGCTCTGCGAAGCGTTTGATCGAAGCCCGAGTAAACGGCGGCCGTAACTATAACGGTCCTAAGGTAGCGAAATTCCTTGTCGATTAAATATCGACCTGCATGAATGGCGTAACGAGATGGGAGCTGTCTCGAAGAGGGATCCAGTGAAATTGTAGTGGAGGTGAAAATTCCTCCTACCCGCGGCAAGACGGAAAGACCCCGTGGACCTTTACTACAGCTTGACACTGCTATTGGGATAAAAATGTGCAGGATAGGTGGGAGGCTTTGATCCATATACGCCAGTTTATGGTGAGCCGTTGTTGAGATACCACTCTTTTTTATTCTGATAGCTAACTAGCTTGAGTTATCCTCAAGTAGGACAATGTCTGGTGGGTAGTTTGACTGGGGCGGTCGCCTCCCAAAATGTAACGGAGGCTTACAAAGGTTGGCTCAGAACGGTTGGAAATCGTTCGCAGAGTATAAAGGCAAAAGCCAGCTTAACTGCGAGACATACACGTCAAGCAGGGACGAAAGTCGGTCTTAGTGATCCGGTGGTTCTGTGTGGAAGGGCCATCGCTCAAAGGATAAAAGGTACCCCGGGGATAACAGGCTGATCTCCCCCAAGAGCTCACATCGACGGGGAGGTTTGGCACCTCGATGTCGGCTCATCGCATCCTGGGGCTGGAGCAGGTCCCAAGGGTATGGCTGTTCGCCATTTAAAGCGGTACGCGAGCTGGGTTCAGAACGTCGTGAGACAGTTCGGTCCCTATCTGCCGTGGGCGCAAGAAGATTGAGGAGAGTTGACCCTAGTACGAGAGGACCGGGTTGAACCGACCACTGGTGTACCAGTTATCCTGCCAAGGGTAGCGCTGGGTAGCTATGTCGGGATGTGATAACCGCTGAAAGCATCTAAGCAGGAAGCCAACTCCAAGATGAATCTTCTTTTAAGAGCTCTTATAGACTATAAGTTTGATAGGCTGGGTGTGTAATGGATGAAAGTCCTTTAGCTGACCAGTACTAATAGCTCGTCTGCTTATCTTTTAATAAGCATCACTTCCTTGTTAAGGGTAATTTTATTTCGAAAATCCGAAATAAAATATCTAATCTATACCTTATCAAGATCTTGTTTTAGTTAAAATGAGATTTGACTTTTAACAATTAAATAGCAGTGTTAAAGAAGTAAATTAATATAGTTTATTTCTTTAACACTGCCCGTGACTATACAGACGAGGAAACGCCTTGCTCCATCTCGAACCAAGAAGCTAAGCTCGTCCTGGCTGATGATACTCTCCCTTACTGGGATGTCGGGAAAGTAGGTCGTTGCGGGCTTTGTTTTTTATTCTTTTATACTATTTACTCCCTTGTTTTACACTCTGTATTCTTTAGTTTGTTTGTCTTGTAATATGTTGTCTGTTCTTGGATTGATGAAGTTGTTGGTGCGCTCCTTTATTAAACTTTATTCAAGTATTTTTAGGAGAAAATGCTAAATTAAAATTATTTGGAGTATCATGAGTATTTACGAGCTAAAACCCAAATTTCAAAACCTGCTTCGTCCGTTAGTAAAGCATCTTTATAATGCCGGTATTACGGCAAATCAAGTTACGCTTCTAGCCTGCATTATCTCCATTTTATTAGGTGCGCTACTTGCTAAATTTTCCGATATTTCAGCATTATTTTTTCTGCTACCTATTTGGATGTTTTTACGTATGGCGTTAAATGCTATCGACGGTATGCTGGCTCGCGAGTTTAATATAGAAAAATTACTAATTTTGTGTAGCTGTGTTGGTTGGTTTGGGTAGTTTACTTAGTTTGAAATTGGTTTAGGTAAGTATTTTCATAGCAGGGCTTTTTTAAATAATTACAATAAGGCCGTTCTGTTTCTAGAATGGGTAAGTTGGTGTTATAGAATGATTTGAACTAATAATAAAAAGCAAGGTGTTATTGGATGCTTAAGGGGAATTAAGTTTTTAATTTGGTGCAAGGATGGCGAATGGCTGCTCTGTGGTTTATTTGTGGGTATGCAAGAGGGTTGTAGTAGGGTAGAATGAGGGGTATAAAAAGGAAAGATAGCAATAAAGCAAGGGAAGTAAAGTATATAAGAGCGAAAAAGTCTTTTAAGAGCTTTTTATCGTATGGAGTAAATGGATGTTGGAGTTTTTTAGTGGTAACAGCATTGGTTTATTTTATGTAAACGGCTGAGCTAATGCTGCTTTATATTATTTACGATGAAGTGCATTAGACTAAATCAATATAAAAATTAAGCAGAGTGCTTAAAAGTGTACATTCAAAGCCCCATTAAACTTTTTAAGCTATTGTTGATTGTTTATATTAATAATATTTCTTAATAATCTTATAATTATTTTTTGGTAGAATGCGGACTTAAATTTTTAAAAAAGGAAAAACAATGAACAAATTCGTGTTATCAATGTTGGCATGCGCCTCAATGGTATTTGCTGCTATAAATTTAAATACCGCTACAAAAGAGGAGCTTATGAGTTTAAACGGCATTGGTTCAGCAAAAGCCGATGCTATTATTGAATACAGAAAAACAAATAAATTTGAAAGCATAGAGGATATTAAAAACGTAAACGGTATCGGCGATAAGACGTTTGAAAATTTAAAAGGTGATATTTCTACGAGCGGCGCAAGCGTAATACCTTCAAGCGACAAAGTATCCAAAAAGGCGCAAGAAGCTAAAAGTGATATGGTTGACAAGGTGAAGCAGAGTAAAAAGGAGGTTGCTAAAAAAACAAAAGATGCAGAAGAAAAATTAGCTACGCCTGCAAAAGATATGGACAAATCTAAAACCGATATAGAGGAAAAGGCTTCTAAAAATACTAAAAGCAAAGTAAAATCCGGCGAAGATAAAATAGAAAAAGATATTGATGAGGCTAAGACTAAGACAAAAGTTTCAAAAAAGAAAGTTGAAGAAAGCGTAGGCAAGGAAGTTGAAGCTAAAAAACATACAAAGAAAAAATCAGAATAATTCTGTACCATTGCGGTTCAATTTTGAGCCTATAATTTAAACTGCGTAAATCCTTTTTGATAAATAATCTGAAAGGATTTACGCAATACCACTTGCTGACTATATACGTCCTCCACAATTGTTTAAATCACGATAAATGCAAAATTTAAAGTGCTATATCTGACATTAATCGTCATTGGTAAATGCTAGTCAAAAAACAATAAAAACGCCTGCCAGTAGCAAGCAACTTAAAAACTAACTGCTGTTATCTTTATTATTGATAGTTAATGGCTGTAAAAAACAATATATTTTGATGGCGTTATTTTGAAAATTACAATATAGTGCCATAGCTGACAATGCCAAATTTAATTCTCCGTACACGGATATATGCATACTAATGAAATACGACAATTTTTAAAATACGATTACCAAATTTACATTGTTGTATTTTTAAAACCAAAATCTCGTTGCCAAATTTTTTAACAAAGCCCGACAAATTTTATTAAAAAATATCTTGCATGCCGATTTTTGCACCCTGCGTTGTTTTTAAAGGTTAAAAAGATATAATCTGTGCATTATTCTAAAACAAACAAAATTTAATAAGGCGACCAAAGAGTGTGGTTTAAAAAGGTTTTAAATTTTATATCTATTTTTGCTCTAGCGTTTGCGCTCGGCGGATGTGCGGCGAAGGCTAAATTTGATGTTCCGCAGATCGTAAATTTCGATAAACGCGAGTTTGAAGTGATTTCCCAAAGCGGCTCAAATTTGCTCTATATTTCGCATGAAAAAGAGGATTTTTATTTTACGATGATAAATTCCATGGGTACTCCGCTGGCTAGGCGGGTTTTAAGACCGAGCGGCGAATTTGAAGCTATCGGCTTTTTACCGCCAAATGGCGCTTACAACGAGCTTTTTGTTAAAGTGCTAAGTATCGTAAAATCAAATCAAAAAGAGGCCATCATAACGGCAAATAACGAAAATTTTAAGGTGAGAGCTCTTGATATACGTTAGCAAGCCCGCCGTCATCAGCGCAGCCGGAGCCGATGCGGAGGAAAATTTTGCAAATTTATGCGGCGAAAAGAGATTTTTGAGCGTTTGCGAAGGCTTTAGGGCGGATAAAAGCTTTATCCTCGGCAAAGTCGGCGCGCCGCTAGCTAAATTTAGTCAAAATACGCCAAAACACCTGCAAACGCGCACGAACGCTCTGGTTTTAAGCGCGCTTTTGCAGATAGATATAGACGTACGAAACGCTATCAAAAAATACGGCAAAAACCGCGTCGGTGTAGTCGTAGGTACGACCACTAGCGGCGTAGAGGAAAATTACGAAACGTTTAAAGATTTTGCCGCGACGGGGGTTTTCGATGCTTCAAAATTTGGCATAAATCGCAACTCTCTAGCCAATCCGTCCGAATTTATCGCCGATTTTTACGGGCTCAGCTCAGTTGCGTTTTCCGTATCGACCGCCTGTACGTCGGGCGTCAAGGCGATCATAACGGCAAAAAGACTGCTGAAGTCGGGTATCTGCGACGCCGTTATCTGCGGCGGCGTGGATAGCCTAAACACGCTAACGATAAACGGCTTTGATAGTCTAGGCATCCTAAGCGCGCGCGAAACCAATCCGTTTTCCAAAAACCGCGACGGCATAAATATCGGCGAAGGCGCGGCATTTTTCGTGGCGAGCAGGGATGAAATCTCAAACGTCGTTATCGCGGGCGAGCACTCAAACTGCGATGCGTTTCATATGACGCAGCCCGATTTTAGCGCTCAGATGCAAACGAAGTGCGTGCAAAAGGCGCTTCGGGCGGCAAATTTAAGCAGCGTCGATTATATAAATTTACACGGCACGGGCACGCAGGCAAACGATAAAATCGAGGCAAAGATCGTGCACTCGCTTATGCCGAGCGTTTTTGCCAGCTCCGTTAAGCCTCTAATCGGCCACACGTTAGGAGCCGCAGGAGCTATTGAGAGCGCGCTTTGCGCTATGCTTTGCGCCAAGGGCGAAACCGCGCTGCCGCCGCACGTATATGACGGCGTTTACGGTGATGAGATAGAGGGGGTAAATTTGGTAAAATTTGGCCAAAAAGCAGTCGTAAATTCAGCTATGTCGCTGTCGTTTGCATTTGGCGGCGATAACGCTGCGATCGTGTTTGGGAGGGCGAAATGAGCCTTGGAGATTATCTTCCGCACGGCACGGCGATCATTTTTATCGACGAGGTGCTTAAATTTGAAGATGGGCGCATAAAAACCAAAAGCGTTATAAAAGAGGATAATAAATTTCTTGCAGACGGCAAATTCGCCATGCATAAAACCGTCGAGATGATGGCTCAGTCGCTGGGCATCTACGACTCAAAGATGCGCGAGCTAAAGGGGATGAAATTCGGACTGGGTTTTTTGCTGGGCAGTAGAAAATTTGAGATATTTAAGCAGTTTTTAAAGGTCGGAGACGAAGTCGTCATCGAAGCTGCCTGCTCGATACAAGATGCAAGCGGTTTTGGCGTTTACGACTGCGAGCTTTACGTAAACGGCGAGCTTGGAGCACGTGCGACGCTAAACGTGCTCAGCCCGGACGAGGAATACGTAAAAAGGATACTAGATGAGTAAAAGAGTGCTGATAACGGGCTCGAGTCGCGGCATCGGAGAAGCGGTGGCTAGGCGGCTGGCGGCGGCGGGATACGAGGTCGTGCTGCACGGTAAAAGCGCGAGCGAGCAATTATTAAATTTACAAAACGAGTTAAATTTGAGCGCTTTAAAATTTGACGTAGCAGATACGCAGGCGGCAAGGGCGGCGATCGAAGCCGACATAGAGGCTAACGGCGCTTATTACGCCGTCGTGCTAAACGCTGGCATCACGCGCGATAATACGTTCGTTGCGATCGAGGACGAGGATTGGTTTGGCGTCGTGGATACGAATTTAAACGGCTTTTATAACGTCCTAAAGCCCGCTCTCATGCCTATGATCCGCGCTAAAAAGCCCGCTCGTATCGTCGTGATGAGCTCGGTTTCAGGCGTCATAGGCAACCGCGGTCAGAGTAACTACGCGGCTAGCAAGGCAGGTCTCATCGGCGCGGCAAAATCCCTAGCCGCCGAGCTAGCCTCGCGAAATATCACCGTAAACTGTATCGCGCCTGGACTCATCGAGACGGATATGACGGACGGCGGTTTGCCGATGGAGGAGATATTAAGGGCAATCCCAGCTAAAAGAGCGGGCAGGGCGGACGAGGTCGCGCCTTTGGTCGAGTTTTTGCTAAGCGAGGGCGCAGCCTACATAACGAGGCAGGTTATCGGCGTAAACGGAGGGCTTTGCTGATGCGAGTTTTTATAACGGGTATGGGCATGGTGAGCGCCTTTGGCAAGAGCTGGGAGGAGATAAGGGCTAAATTTGAGCTCGGCCGAAACGCCGTGAAATATATGCGGCAGTGGGATAGATATGAGGATCTAAATACCCGCCTAGCTGCACCCATAGAGGACTATGAGTGCCCTAGTTCGTGGGACCGCAAGCAGCTAAGAAGCCTAGGCACTGTTTCTATGTATAGCGTCGAGGCGGCGGGGCTGGCGCTAAGAGACGCGGGGCTAATGCGGGGCGAAAATTTAGACGCCGCGAGCCTCGATCCTAGCATGCAAGACGGTAGACTAGGCGTTGCGTGCGGTTCGTCCACGGGCAGCACCGAGTCGATACTAGCAATGGCAAAGCTACTAGAGCGCGGCGAAAACGAGTGTAACGCCAACACCTACATCAAGATGATGCCTCACACCACGGCGGCAAATATCGCGCTTTTTTACTCGCTAAAAGGGCGCATCATCCCGACCTCCTCGGCATGTACGAGCGGCTCGCATGCGATCGGATACGCCTACGAGAGTATCAAAAGTGGCAAAATTGATATGATGCTAGCAGGCGGCGCGGAGGAGCTGTGCCCGAGCGAGGCATATGTGTTTGACATGCTCTACGCCACTAGCGTGAAAAATAGCTCGCCCGAGATTTCGCCTGCCCCGTTTGACGAGGAGCGCGACGGGCTAGTACTAGGCGAGGGCGCTGGGATACTTTTACTAGAGAGCGAAGAGAGTGCCGTAAAGCGTGGGGCTAAAATTTACGCCGAGGTCGTAGGCTTTGGCTCAAACTGCGACGGCTCGCACGTAACGCGTCCGCAAAGCGCGACGATGAAAGGCGCGATGGCTTTGGCGCTAAAAGACGCAAATTTAACGCCTGAAAAGATCGGCTACGTAAATGCTCACGCCACGGCGACTAAACAAGGCGATATCGCCGAGAGTATCGCTACAAACGAGCTTTTTGGCGATAAGATCGCTATCAGCTCGCTAAAAAGCTACCTCGGCCATACGCTAGGAGCTTGCGGCGGTTTGGAGGCGATATTTAGCGTGATGATGATGCGGGAGAAAAGATTTTTCCCGACGATAAATTTGACCCGCGTTGATCCTAGTTGCGCGCCTCTTTTTTACCTGACCGAGCAAACCGCGATAGATACGGACTTTGTGATGAGTAACAACTTTGCTTTCGGCGGAGTAAATACATCGCTGATATTTAAAAGAATTTAAAATTTGAAGGTAAAATATGAAATGAATTTTAGCCGTTTTGCTTTTGATTTGCTCTTTTTCGGCGGCAAAGGACGAGTTTTACGAGCACGATATCGCAAGCGCGCTGGAGTCTAAATTTGCAAAGAAATATCTGCTAAAAGATATAAGCTTGCAGTTTTCTAAGCAGACAGATGAGGAGCTAGAGCCAGTAAAATCGCAAAGGCGTAGCAACAAATACCGCGCGGTCGAGGAAGATAGTTTCGGCGACGCGGTAAAAGACCCGCGCGAGGATAACTACAAGGAGTCTTGCGAATACGTTTTTGTTAAGGTCTTAGTCGATCTGCAAACGGCGGCGAAAAACGCGGGCAAAAGCAGCGTCGTGAACATACAAGGAAACTATAGGGATAAGTTGCTGGATAGCAAGGATAAATTTCAATGCGTAGTCGGAAATATGGCGACTGCGGTGGCGTTGAAAGCAAATTTGAAATAAGGAGAAAAAATGAAAAAATTATTAGTTTTAGCAGGCGTTTGCGCCTTGGCTTTAAATTTGAGCGCGCGCGACGACGTGCTTAGCTTTTCGATCGAGGAGGCGTTAAGCTCGCCGAAGGCAAAAGAGGTGCTAAATCCAAACATCAAGCTAAGCTTTGGCTCGGGTACGAAAGGCGGCATCATCAAAAGCGGCCTAATGGCAAACAAAAAAACCAACGCCTTTAACAAAAGCGACAAAGAGGCGTGCCAGTGGGCGTTTTTGTCGGCGATAAAGACTTTCCAAGAGCGCGCGGTGCAAGAGGGTGGCGCGAGGGTAGTAAATTTAACGGGCTACTACAAAAAACAGCCTTTTGACTCCAAAACGCAGTTTCAGTGCGGCGCGGGCGCTTTGATGGCGGGCGTAACGCTAAAAGGCGATATAGCAAAATAAGCGGCGAGAGGGGCGAATGAGGCTAAAATTTAAACTCGATTTTTTTGACGCGGTAGTTTTTAACGGCGAGCAGGATGCGAAGCTGGCGGCATACGAGAGGGAGCTTGACGTCTCGCACGTGCCTCCGCTTGAGCGCCGTAGGCTTAGCCGAGCGGCAAAGTGCGCCTTTGATCTAACCAAAAACATCGCGCCGCTTAATATGCCTATCGTTTTTAGCTCTTATGAGGGCGAGATAAATCGCTGTTTTGAGCTGCAAAACACGCTAGCTCACGGCGAGCTCATATCGCCGACCTCGTTTTCGCTCTCGGTGCACAACGCCCTTTCCTCGCTTTTAGCGATAAATTTTAAAAATAGCAGCGAAATCTCAGCCGTTTCGGCATACGCGCCGCTAGAGTACGCTTTGGTGCAGGCGCATCTGATGCTAAAAAGCGGAGCTAAAAACGCTCTGGTTTTAGCCTATCACGAGAGCATTTCGCAGGAGTATTTTGACGAGTCTGCGCCCTCTTGTATGGTTTGTTTGCTAGTTAGCGAGGGTGAAAATTTGAGCCTATCGCAAAGCGAAATTAGCGGCAAAACGGATGAAAATTTGCTCGTCAAATTCCTGCAAAATTTTGATCCGAAGCAAAAATGCTCCTGGCAAAGCGCGGATAAAAACTCCGCTTGGCGGTGGGATTATGAGCCCTCGTCACTGGTTTAAGATTTTTATCGTAGGGGCGAATTTCGCGCTATTTGGACTCATTTGCGCGCTTGGAAATTTGATCTTTGTTCCGGTTGCGCTTCTTGGGCTTTATAAATTTAAATTTATCCGAAATTTTTGCCGCGATTTGGTGCGTTTGGCTTGGATATTTTTTATATTTTCTACTCAAATTTGCGGCTATCAGCGCACCAAATTTGACCTTCCTTTGGGGCTTGGCTCCGCCTCGCAGATAATCATCGCAAATCACCCTTCGCTTTTAGACGTCGTCTTTTTGATAGCGCTCATTCGCCGCGCAAACTGCGTGGTAAAAGCAAGCCTTGGTAAAAATATCTTCTTAGCTCCCGCGATAAAATCATGCGGATATATCCTAAATACCGCTAATGAGGAGCTCTTGCAAAAAAGCGCGGACGCCCTAAAAAGCGGCGAAAGTTTGATAATATTTCCCGAAGGTACGCGCACGGCGGGCGAGATAGTTTTTCATAAAGCGGCCGCCTATATCGCGGTAAATGCGGCAAAGCAGCTAGTCGCCGTCGCCATCAAAATGGATCCGCCCAGCCTCAAAAAAAACGAGCCTTGGTACAAAACCCCGAGCGTTATGATAAAATACGAGTTCAAAGAGCTTTTTAGGCTAAATTTGGACGGATTTTGCGCGGATAGGCCAAACCCGATCAGGGCTAGAGAGCTGCACGCTTTTATCAGCGAAAATTATACAAAGGAGTTTAAACGATGAACGAACTAATAGATGAGATAAAAGAGCTCATCATAAAGAGCTTAAATTTAGAGGATATGAAGCCGAGCGATATCGACGAAAACGCGCCGCTTTTTAACGAAGGGCTAGGGCTTGATAGCGTCGATGCGCTTGAGCTTGGCCTTGCAGTACAAAAAAGCTACGGCCTAGTTTTGGACTCTAAAACCGCAAATTTAAAAGAGATTTTTTACAGCGTAAAAAGCCTCGCGCAATACATCTTTGAAAACAGGAACTAACGATGAAAAAAGAAGAAATTTTTGAGATTTTAAAGTCAGCGCTAGTGCAGCTTTTTGAGATCGATGAGGCTAAAATCACGCTGCAAACGCGCATTTACGAGGATTTGCAGATAGATAGCATCGACGCGATCGATCTTATAGATCACATCAAGCGCAAAACAGGATACCGATTGATGCCTGAAGACTTTAAAAATGTAAAAACGCTCGAAGACATCGTAAGCGCGGTGGCTAAAAAATTTGACGAGCAAGCTTAAAATCGTCCTAAGCGTAGTTAGTGTCATCTACCCGTTCGCGCTATTTTTCGCGGGCGATTTTGCCTTTTGGGTCGTATGGGCGCTGGCTGCGCTGTGGATAGCGCGCGGGGCGTATTCAAGCGGCTTTGAGAGAAGGCTTAGTATCTCGGCCGCCGTTTTTTTCATAATTTGTATGATTTTTAGAGGCGGATTTTTGGCGTACCTTTACCCTTTTTTGGTGAGTTTGGCGTTTTTAGCGTTTTTTGCTTTTAGCCTAAAAAACGAGGCCGTCATCACCAAAATCGCAAGACTAAAAGAGCCTGATTTGGATGAAAAAGGCGTGATCTATACGCGAAATTTGACCAAAATTTGGTGCGCGTTTTTTGTTTTTAACGCCGCCATATCGCTTGCGCTAGCTTTGATTGAGGATAAATTTTACTGGAGCGTTTATAGCGGCGCGATATCTTACGCGCTGATGGGAGCGCTGTTTTTCGGGGAAATTTTATTTAGAAAGAGATTTGTAAAAAATAATGAGCTTTGAAGAAAATTTAAAAAATTTTAGATTTACGGACGACTCGCGCGACGTATTTGAGGCGTGCCTCGGATTTGCCGCGTTTTTAGAAAAAAACGGCATAAAAGAGCTGCAAATTTACATTGACGACGCGTTTAAATTTTACGCTGCGTTTTTCGGCTCGCTTTTGGCGGGCGCTGCGCCTTACGTGCTGGCAAAGCCGGTTTATGAGCCAAATTTAACTGCAGTAAACGACGAAAATTTTTCAAATTTTCTTTCAAGCAAGCCCGCAAACGGACTCAAATTTGATCCGCAGGCTAAATTTTATCTGCAAACTTCAGGCTCGAGCGGCAAAAGCAAGATGATAGAAAAGTCGCTCGCGCAGATGATAAAAGAGAGCGAGTATCTAGCCGCTGAGCTAAATTTTAGTAGCCAAAACACCTTTTTTTCAAGCGTTTCGCACAGGCATATGTTTGGACTTACGTTTAAGGTTTTTTTGCCGCTGGTGCTGGGCGCTCGCGTTATCGCGGACGAGCTAAACTATCCCGAGGCGATTTTGGGTTTGGAGCTTGCAAATCACGTATTTATCGCTAGTCCGGTGCTACTTAGAACTCTAGCTCAAAGTCCCGCCGCAAGCGCGCTAAAAGGCTTAAGCGGGATCGTAAGTGCTGGTTCGCCGCTAAAAAAGGAGCTAAGAAGCGAGCTAGGCCAAATCTGCGACGCACGGATCATCGAAATCTACGGCAGTACGGAAACGGGCATAGTGGCTAGAGACGAGGGGTGCGGACTTAGGCTATTTGGCGCGGTGAACGCGGGGCTGGATGACAGGGGCGCGCTAAACGTGAGCTCACCTTGGTGCGAGTTTTTTCAGACTAACGACGCGGCTAGCATCGACGAGGGCCGCCTCGCGCTACAAGGCAGGATAGATCGCATCGTGAAGCTAAATGACAAGCGCGTGAGCCTGGAGAGCATCGAAACAAAGCTGCTAGAGAGCGGTCTGCTCGCGGACTGCTACTGCGCGCCGCACCCGAAATTTAAACGCATCGCCGCGCTTTTACAGCTTAACGGCGAGGGGCTTAAAAAATTTAGAAAAATCGGCAAAAAAGGCGTGGCAACCGAGCTAAAAGAGCTTTTGAAGCTCGAGTTTAAAAACAGCGTCCGCTACTTTAAAATAGTGGAAAAAATGCCGCGAAATCAGCAGGGTAAATTTGAAAAAAGCGAATTTGAAAAAGTGCTATTTGCTAGCCCTAAGCCCGTTTGGAGCGGCGGGCGCGTAAATGAAGCGGGTGAAATTTGCGGCGGTCAAATTTACCAAAACGGCCAAAATTTAGCGAGCGGCTTAAACTGCGGCGCAGATAATGTAAACGATGGGTGCGCTAAATTTGACGAGGGCGGCGATCGGCTCGAAAACCACGCGCAAAAATACGAATTTAGCGCTATCATGCACGCGGGGCTTGAGATTTTTGAAAGCCATTTTCCAAATTTGCCGCTACTGCCGGGATTTATGCAGCTTGACTACGTCTTTGAGCTAGTTAGCGGCGTAGGTATCGACGTTGGCGGCGCTAGCACGGTTGAAAATCTAAAATTTATGAAGTTTGTAAGACCTAGCGACGCGCTTCGCGTTTGTTTTGAAAAACGCGGCGGCAAGCTTTACTTTGAGCTGTTTTGTAACGGCGAAAAGTGCTCGACGGGAAGGGCTACGCTTTGAATAAATTTGCGTTTTTGGTGCCCTTTTACAACCATCCGCAAAATATCAAAGCCCTGATCGCCGCGCTAAAAACATACGAGCTACCCGTTATCGTCGTGGACGACGGCTCGGACGAGGCGAGCAAGCAAATTTTGGCGGAGCTTGAGCGCACGGAGGGTATCTTGCTGCTCACGCGCGCGCAAAACGGCGGCAAGGGTATCGCGATGAAGGAGGGGTTTAAATTTGCGCTGGAGCGCGGATTTAGCCACGTTTTGCAAATCGATGCCGATTTTCAGCACGACGCGGCGCTTATCGGCGAGTTTTTGCGCGAGAGCCGGGCGCACCCGCAAAGTATCGTCTGCGCAAATCCTATCTACGGCGATGATGCGCCAAAATCACGCGTTTACGGTAGGAAAATCACGAATTTTTGGGTCGCGATAAATACGCTAAGCCTTGGCGTAAAAGACGCTATGTGCGGCTTTCGCGTTTATCCTTTAGAGCAGCTTAAAAAAGCGGCGGCGAAAAGCAAAACAAATAGGATGGAATTTGACATCGAGATCCTCGTAAATGCCGTAAGACAGGGCATCGACGTGCGCTGGATAGATACGTGCGTGTGCTACGAAAAGGGCGGCGTTTCGCACTTTAAGATGCTACGCGATAACGCGCTAATCAGCCTCATGCACGCAAAATGCTTCTTTTCTCTGCCCAAATTTGCGCTGAGTAAAATTTGGCGAGCGTGTGGGCTAAATTTGAGCGAGAAGACGCACGTCGAGCCGCGTAAATTTGATGAGGCAAACAAAGCGAATGATGCGCAAAATTTAAAAAAATCGCAAGAAAACGCCGAGCAAAATCTCTGGTGGAAAAAGCAGGAAAGAGGCGGCGCGTTTTTTCTGAGACTTAGCCTATTTTTGGCGCAAATTTTGCCTGAGTTCGCGCTAAAGCTTATCGTTAAAATCGTGGTTTGGTTTTATTATATTTTTTCAAAAAACGAGCGCGAGAACATCGCGGCATTTAGACGAAATTTAAGCGAATTTGCGGGCGCGCAGACGCTAAAAAAAACGAGCGTTTTTAGCCATTTTGAGGCGTTTGGCGGAGCTATTTGCGATAAATTTAGAGTCTGGAAAGGCAAGATTAAAGATGACGAGCTAGAGATCATAGATCTAGAGCATATAAAAAGCGAACTAATCGGCGCGCAAAAGGGGCAAATTTTGCTCACGGCGCACCTTGGAAACGTCGAAATTTGCAAGGCTCTGGGCGCGCGGGTCGATGGCTTTAGGATGGTGATTTTGGCCTATGACAAAAACTCGCGCGAGTTTAACGAGGTGCTAAAGCAGATCAGCCAAAGCGACGGCAGCGTGCGCATGATGCTAGTTAACGAGCTCGACGTAGCCGCGATGCTGGAGCTAAAAAATATCGTCGAAAGCGGCGCGCATATCGGTATAATGGGCGATAGGACGCCCCTTGGCGGCGATAAGGCCGCGTGCGTGAAATTTCTAGGCAAGGAGGCGAGCTTTAACTACGGTCCTTACTTGATCGCCGGGATTTTAGGTGTAAAAATAAGCTCGCTGTGGTGCCAAAAAATAGGCGGCAAATTTAGGATCGAGCTCGTACCGCTAGCAAGCGCCGTAAAGCTAGGGCGAGATAAGACCGCCGCAGCGCGCGAATATCTGCAAATTTACGTCCGCGAGCTGGAAAATCGCTGCAAGCAAACGCCTACGCAGTGGTTTAATTTTTTTGATTTTTGGAGATGAGATGATATCAAAATCAGTCGCGCTAAAGGCGCAGTTTTACGACGTAGACAGTATGAACGTCGTGTGGCACGGCAACTACGTGAAGTATTTCGAGACGGCTAGATGCGCGCTGCTAGAGGAGATAGGCTACGACTACGAGGCGATGAGGGCGGACGGCTACGCCTACCCGATCGTAAAAATCGAGGCGAAATACATAAAACCCGTGTTTTTCGGCGACGAGATCGAGGTGGAGGCGACGCTAAAAGAGTGCGAGTGCTTTCTAAAGATCGGCTACGTCGTCAGAAACGCAAAAACAGGCGAGACGCTGTGCACGGGCTCTAGCTCGCAAGCAGCCGTCGATATGTGCGCGATGCAGACGTGCTTTGAGATCCCGCAAGAGTTACAAAATGCAATAAAAAGGTATATAAATGAAAAAAATAGCAATAATTTTTAGTTTGGCGGCGAGCCTGATGGGGCTTGATTTTAACGAGATAAAATCTCAAATCAAAACGCAAAATATCAGCGGCGATTTCGCTCAGACGAAGTTTTTGAGCGGCTTTAACGTGGAGTTTAAAAGCTACGGCAAATTTGAACTCAGCCAAAGCGAGCTGCTCTACGACACGCTAAGCCCGATCGCGGTGAGCATCGTCATAAACGAGCGCGGGATCTTTCAAAAAAGCGGCAACCAGCTCATAAAAATCGATCAAAATTTTGATAAAAAGCTCTTTTTATCTATCATAAAGCTCGATAAAGCCGAGCTTGAGAAGGAATTTATCTTTAAAATCTCAGGCGACAAAAACAACTGGAAAATCGAGCTCACGCCTAAAAACGTACTGCTAAAACAAATCTTTACGCGTATTTTGGTCGGAGGCGATAAATTCGTCAAAAAGATCGTGCTAAACGAGGTTAGCGGCGATAAAACGGTAAATGATTTTTACAACGTAAAATGAAAAAATCCGCGCGTTTTTTTATCTTTTTAGCGGCGTTTTTGGCCGCGCTCGCCGTTTGTTTTACAAACGCGAAAAAGATAAACGCGGATATTTTTTCTCTAGTAAAATTTGAAAACTCTACCGAGCAAACCGCGCTAAAATCGATGCTAGATAGCGCTTCAAACGAGTTTTTGCTAGTTTCAAATTCGCCTGAGTTTTTAGAAAAAAGCGAAATTTTAGCCGAGCAAAGCGGAGTTTTTGAGGAGTACCGCGCGAAGCAGGACGTAAATTTAACCTCCTATCTAACCCAGCTAAATGCCCTAAAAATCGCGCTTTTAAACGAGCAAACCTTTGAGCTTTTAGTAAAAGATAAAAACGAGTTTTTTAAACAAAGCGCGCAAAATTTATTTAATCAATTCGCCTTTAAACCGCTTAACGCGAAGGATGATTTTTTCGCCCTAAGCTCGCACATGAGCTTAGATGGCTCAAAAATCAGCCTAAATTTGTCAAATTTGATGCTGGAAGCCGCGCACGAGAGCGGTAAATTTTACCTCGTAAAAGCGCGCCTAAAACCCGGCTACGAACCGCGAAATTTGATCAAATTTTATGAAAGCGTACGCGAGCTCGCGGCTGGGGACGCGGTGCAGGCTTACGCTAGCTGCGGCGCGCTATACGGAGCCTATGGAAAAAAGGGCGGCGACAAAGAAAGTGCCGCTATGAGCGCGGTTTCGCTTAGCCTTTGCGCGATTTTTTTGCTGCTCGCGTTTAAAAATTTGCGCATTTTTTGCGTCGTTTTCGTCGCGATTTTCGGCTTTGCGTGCGGGCTTGCGGCTTCGCTTTTGATCTACGAGAGCCTTAGCGTCATGGTCGTGATTATCGGCACGAGCCTTGTGGGCCTCATGTTTGATTTTGCGCTACACTGGCTGGGTAAAAATCAAAACGCGCCCGTGGCTGCCGCGAGCGTGCGTCCGATGCTTAAGATTTTCTTGCTCGGGCTTTGCATCACGATGAGCGGATACGGCGTTTTTGCCTTTTCGTCGCTTGAGCTACTGCGCCAAACCGCGATATTTTCGCTATTTACCCTGCTTGGGGCGTTTTTATTTACATATTTTTGCTTGCCTTTTATATTTGAGGGCGCGACGTTTTCGCAAAGCGCCGTATTTTCAAGGTTTTTTGATAAATTTGCGGGACTTTGCGAGCGTGCGGCGGGAGTGATAAATTTAAAGATTTTACTCGCCGCATTTGTGCTTTGCGCGGGAATTTTGGCGCTAAATTTTAAAAGCCTAAGCACGCCCGAGCAGATCAAAGACTACGCAAGCTCGCCCTCCGAGCTACTGGAGCAGTCTAAAAAGATCAGCACGATAACGGGCGCCGCGCCGCAAAACTCCGTCATCGTGCTAAAGGGCGGCGACGATCTAGTCGGCGATGAAAAACGGCTGATGCGCGAGCTAAAGCAGGCAAATCTCATTAAAGACTACGCCTCTGTTTCTAAATTTATCCTAAGCCGCGCCGAGCAAGAAAGTGTAAAAAATATCTTTAAAGAAACTGTAAAAGACGAGGAAATGTTTAAAATTTACGCACAGTTTGGCTTGCCTAGCGAGCTAGTAAAATCCGAGCTAGAAAAGATCGCAAACATGCAAACTATCGGCATTAGCGAGATTTTAGAATTTGACGCGGCGAAAAATTTGACGCGATTTTTACCGAGTAAAAACAGCAGCACGGTATACGCCGAGGGGCTTGCGGGCGGTGCGAAAACGAATGAAATTTTAAAGGCAAACGGCGCATTTAGCGTGGATTTCGCAGGCGTCCTAAATCAAAATTTGACCGAGGCAAAGGCCTGGGCTGCGGTGCTAAAGGGTGGCGCTTTTTTGCTTGCGTTTGCGCTTTTGTGGGCGTTTTTCGGGGCGGCACGCTCGCTTTTGGTCATGAGCGTCATCACGCTTGGCGTGCTAGCCGTGCTTTGCGGTTTTGCGGCGCTTGGCGTTCACGTAAATATTTTTGCGATTTTCGGGCTTATCTTGGCAAGCGCGGTCGGGATCGATTATCTCATCTTTGCGCTGAACGAGGACTTATCGCGGCGGGAGCGCGTATTTGGGATATTTGCCGCGTTTATCACGAGCTTTATCTCGTTTTTTGCGCTTAGTTTTAGCCAGACGCCCGCAGTTAGCGTTTTTGGACTAGCCGTTAGCCTTTGCGTCGCTTTTTACGGGCTTGCCGCCTGCACGCTGGCGATGAAAAATTTGGCTTAAATTTAGCAAAAAGAGGTATAATCGCGAGCTTACGCAGCGCGAAATTTGACCCGCAAGGGCACGCTAAATTTAATAAAACGGAAAGAAAATGCTAAAAATAAACGGCAAAGACGAGGGCGAATTTATCGGCAAAACCGTAGCGCAGCTGCTCGCCGCAAAGGGACTAAAACCTGAGCGCATCGCAGTCGAGCTAAACGGCGAAATCTTGCCAAAAGATAAATTTGATACGGTGCTACGAGACTGCGACTCGGCCGAGATAGTGCATTTTGTAGGCGGAGGCTGAGATGAAAAATTACGAAAAAGACGATATTTTAGAACTTGGCGGGCATAAATTTAGCTCGCGCTTTATCCTGGGGTCGGGTAAATTTTCGCTACCTCTTTTGGAGGCCGCAGTGCACGAGGCGGGCGCGCAGATCGTCACGCTAGCGCTTCGGCGCGTGAACGAGGGCGGGATCGAAAATATCCTGGACTTTATCCCAAAGGGCGTGACGCTACTACCAAACACCTCAGGCGCTAGAAACGCCGATGAGTGCGTGCGTATAGCAAAGCTAGCGCGCGAGGCCGGTTGCGGCGATCTTGTCAAGGTTGAGGTCATCAGAGACAGCAAATACCTGCTGCCCGATAACTACGAGACGATAAAAGCGACCGAAAAGCTCGCAAGCATGGGCTTTGTCGTGATGCCCTATATGTATCCCGATCTAAACGTCGCGCGCGATCTGGCGTCGGCTGGGGCTGCGTGCGTGATGCCGCTGGGCGCTCCGATCGGGACGAACAAAGGCCTTTGTACGCGTGAATTTATCAAAATTTTGCTCGCCGAGATAGACCTGCCCGTGATCGTGGATGCTGGCATCGGCAGCCCCGCGCAGGCATGCGAAGCGATGCAGATGGGCTGTGCGGCCGTGATGGCAAACACCGCTATCGCGACTGCTGGCGACGTAAAAACGATGGCGCGTGCCTTTGCGCTGGCGATCCGGGCGGGTAGGCTGGCGTATCTATCCGGGCTTGGGGGCGTAAGCGATAGCGCGCGGGCGTCGAGTCCGCTGACGGGATTTTTGGAGTAAATTCGACTTCAAATTTGACGGCATGAAAAACGGCGTCAAATTTGAGGCGGGCGAGGATTAAATTTGCCTCGTTAAATTCTGCGAATTTTAAATTTGATAAATTTGCCGAGTTTTAAATTTAGCGCCGTAAAGGTGCGGGTCTTAGCGCGTCAAATTTGCCGCCTCGCGCCATAAAAACTATCAAATTTAACGCCTAAAATTTAGACGAAAAAACGGAGAAATATTTGAAAAATATAGACGTGATGGAGTATGCGGCGGACGCCCAGCGTATCGACGAAACGCTGATGCGGCGGGTGCTAGCCGCGCGAGAGGGCTACGACTACGAGAAATTTGACGCCCTCAGCGTAAAGCGCGCTCTTGGTGAAGAAAATCTAAGCGTGGAGGGCCTAAAAGCGCTTCTAAGCCCTGCTGCGGGCGCATTTTTAGGCGAGATGGCTGAGGCGGCGCGAGATAGGACGCGCAGGCAGTTTGGCAACTCGGTGCAGTTTTTTACTCCGCTTTATATCTCAAATTTTTGCGATAGCGACTGCGTATACTGCGGCTTTAGCTCGAAAAACAAGATCTCGCGCGTGCGGCTAAAGGCGGACGAGGCGGCGACGGAGCTAGCAAATATCGCAAAAAGCGGGCTAAAAGACGTGCTTATCCTGACCGGCGAAAGCGCGAAAAAAAGCGACCTAGGCTACATCGGCGAGGTTTGCAAGGAGGCGTCTAGGCTTTTTAGCAACATCGGCGTCGAGATCTATCCGCTAAATGCCGACGAATACGCGTTTTTGCACGGTTGCGGCGCGGACTACGTCGTGGTTTTCCAGGAGACTTATGGCCCTGCTGCGTATGCGAGATTTCATCTGGGCGGCGTCAAGCGCTCGTTTGCCTACCGCTTTCACGCCCAGGAGCGCGCTCTCATGGGCGGTATGCGCAGCGTCGGATTTGCCGCGCTTTTGGGCCTTGACGACTTTAGAAAGGATGCTCTAGCCACCGCGCTGCACGCGCATCTCATCCAGCAAAAGTACCCGCACGCCGAGATCGCGCTATCTTGTCCGCGCCTGCGCCCCGCGATTAACAAGGCCCACGTCGGCCCGAGGGACGTCGATGAAAAGGCGCTATTTCAGGTCATCTGCGCGTACCGTCTCTTTTTGCCCTACACAAATATCACGATCTCCACGCGCGAGTCGGCGCGATTTAGAGACGGCGTCATCGCAGTCGCCGCGAACAAAATTTCAGCCGGCGTTAGCACTGGCGTGGGGACGCACTCGGATAAGGCCAAAAAAGGCGACGAGCAGTTTGAGATCAGCGATGCGCGCTCGGTTGATGAGATACTGGGCGCCGTGCGAGGGCTAAATTTACAGCCCGTGATGAGCGAGCATATTTACGTTTGAGGTCGGTCGGCTATCGGTCGCGCGTTTTTGCGAACGTAAAATTTAGCTTTTTGGAGTAGGGGTGATGGATTTTGGTAAATTTGAGCTTGTTTGGGTGACGAGCCGCCGCTTGAGCGAGGATTTTTTCGCGGACGTTAGGCGCGTAGCGCAGGGCGGCAAGGCGGATAAAATTTTGCTCAGGGAGAGCGATTTGCCAGAGGACGAATACGAAAATTTAGCCCGCAAAACGCTTGAAATTATCGCCGAGTGCGATTCCGGCACGCGGCTCGTTTTGCATACTCACACAAGCGTCGTAAGTAGGCTTGGCACGAGCGAACTGCATCTGCCTTTTGCTAAATTTATGGCATCAGGCGGCAAGCGGGCTGTAAATTTAGCGGATTTAAATTTGGTAAAATCAGGTAGCGTCCGTGCGGATAAAGATGAAATTAGCGGCGTTTATGCGCCGAATTTGATGCAAAATCTCAAAATCGGCGTTTCGGTACACTCTTTAGACCAGGCTCTAGCGGCGCAAGACCTCGGTGCTAACTACGTCGTGGCGGGGCATATTTTTGATACGCCGTCTCACGCGCCCGAGCAGGGCAGGGGGCTTAAATTTTTGCGGGGGATTTTCGAGAGGCTAAGCATAAAAAACTACGCTATCGGCGGGATAAATTTTGAAAATTTAGGCGAGGTCAAGGATGCGGGCGCAGCCGGTGCATACATGATGCGGGGATTTTTGAGTTAAATTTAGCCTCCGATGTTTTATTGATTTTGCGGCTAAATTTGAGTCGGCGGCGATGCACTAATTTGAATTTAGCAAAAGAAAGTAAAGTCCTAATCGCAAGTAAAATTTAGCACGCAAAAATGCAAAATAGCCCCAAATTTACACGCCCCGTTTCTGCGTAAATTTCTCAGATTATCGCCGTAAAATCCGCCAAATTTAAGACTATTTTGCTACCATTTCAGACGAAATTTAACTCAAAATGGAGAATGTGTGAAAAAATTAATCTTTGTTACGGTGCTTTGGGCGTTTAGCTTTAGCCTCATCGGCGAGTTTTTGGCGGGGAGAGTGGATAGCTACTTCGCCGCGTTTTCGCGCGTCGTGCTTGCGCTTGGCGTATTTTTGCCCTTTATGATTAAGGATTTTGCCGCGAAAAACCTCGCCCTCTACGCCAAAGTAGCCGCGATCGGCGCGGTTCAGATCGGCGCGATGTATATCTTTTACTACAACTCGTTTGCCTACCTTAGCGTCGCCGAGGTCGCGCTCTTTACGATATTTACGCCGTTTTACGTGAGCGTGGTTTACGATGTGCTCGCGGGCAGGCTTAGGCTACTGTATCTGTTTAGCGTGGGCACGGCGGTTTTGGGTGCGCTCATCATCAAGTACGGCAACGTAAACAGCGGCTTTTGGCATGGATTTTTGCTCGTGCAAGGGGCAAATTTATGCTTTGGCGTCGGACAGAGCGCGTATAAATTTTTACTAGAAAAGCGTGATTTTAACGAGCAAAGAGGGGTTTTTGGCTACTTTTTCGTCGGAGCCGCGGCGGTTACGGGCGTAGCATTTGCTATGTTTGGAAATCCGGAAAAAATCAATCTCGACCTAACCCAGAGCGCCGTACTACTGTGGCTTGGCATCGGAGCTAGCGGTCTTGGATACTTTTTATGGAACAAAGGCGCATGCGAGGTAGATAGCGGCACCCTAGCTATCATGAACAACGCTCTCATACCTGCGGCCATCATCGTAAATTTAGTATTTTGGCATAAGGATGCGGATATACTAAGACTCTGCCTAGGCGGTGCTGTGATTTATATCTCGCTACTGATTCATAATAAAATCATCGCACACTACGAGCGAGCAAGCGTAGCGGCAAAATAACCTAAATTTGAAGCCAAATTTAGCTAAAATTTAAAACTAGCGGCGAGACCAAACATCGCCGCTTTACTTGACGGCAGTAGGTATTTTAAATTTTGGCTTTTAAAAAGGATCAGATATGCACGACGCCGCAGTACTTCTAATCGCACTCATTTTTCTAATCGTAAGCTTTTTTGTTGCTTTAATCGCCCCCAAAGGCAAACGCAAACTGCTTTGGCTTTTTGTTTGGTTTTTGGTATTTTTCGCAGACGGGTTTATAACCTCGGCCATATTTCATTACTACGGAAATTTATACGGCAAGATAAACGTCTACGAGAAACCAGCTATCAGAGCATATTATGCAGGAGAAAAGAAATTTGATAGGTGGTTTCCTGAAGTAAATCAATTATCGTCGCAATATACTAAAGACATTGCTTTTACGATGCTGATAAACGGCGATTTGGACTATATAGATTATGGAGTTCAAGCGGAAGATAGCCCTAATAACGGTAAAATTTTTAGAGTTTACGTAGATAACGATACTTCAAGTAATTGTTTTATGTCAGTAGATGAAGAACTAAAAAAATACTTATCCGATAAAAAAATACCTTATCGCGAGTTCAAACAACTTTACGATGAATACCATTCAAAACCTAGCGAGTATAAAGAGATATATTATAATGCCTGGTTTGATAATGAAGAGAGAAAAAAGAGCTACCCGCAGCAGCAAAGAATAGTAGTAGACAAAATAATAAAAATAGTGCAAGAGCGATACAAAAGCCCAAACCCTATTAGTAGGAACGGCAAAGTATTTACGTGGGACGACTATCAAATAGAGTGGGTTGTAGATAGATTGCAAGACGTAGATAAAAAGATGGAATACTACAAACAAATCTACAAAGACAAATGCGTAGCTCGCAAAGAAATCAATGAAGATGAGATAGCGTCTGCCGAGCTTATCATAAAATATCCGTATGCTATCATAGAGGAAAAGCCTAATATAAAAACTATGTTTGATAAGATAATAGGCATGGGATTTAACTACGGCGGACTAATAAAAGACAGAAATACGGGCAAGATACTAGCCGACAATACATACATCTACGAGTCTTATCACTCTTGGCTGATTCAAGCCTTAACTAATGCTTTGGGTCCGGAATCCGGCGGTCCGTTTTGGATGTGTAATAAAAACGAGACCACTTGGATACAGGACTGTAATCAAAAAATGATAGAGGAATTTTTTAAAAAGGATAGAAGATGATGCTAAAACCTATGCGGAGTTTTCTTGATATAAAATTTGACGCAAAAGCTGCAGAAATTTAAAAGCACCAGTTTTTTGCAAAGCGGCTAAATTTATGAAAATCACGCTAAACGTGGCAAATGCTCCAAAAGCTATCCTTAAACCCGAAAAAGTTATAATCGCGCCCAAGGTATGGCAAGTGATTGCTTTTGCGTAGGCAAAAGAGGAAAGTCCGAGCTGCAATAAGACGGAGTTCCATCTAACGGATGGCTGGGGCGACCCAAGGGACAGTGTAACAGAAAGCAGACTGCCGCTTAGGCGGTAAAGGTGAAACGGCGGGGTAAGAGCCCACCAGCGCGGCGTGCAAGCGCGGCGGCTATATAAACCCAACTCGCAGCAAGAAGGGATGGTTTTGAGTCTTATGTCAAACCCTTCGCTAGAGCCAAATTGTAAAATTTGGAGTAGATAAATAATCACTCACGACAGAACTCGGCTTATCGCCATGCCTTTTTACTACTTTTATTTCATCAAATTTTTAAATTTACGTGTTTTTACTGTGGCAAAACGCTATCTTGACGGCGCGTTTTGCGAGATTTTGACAAATTTAAGCTGAGGTTTGCGTCAACCGCGCGGCGAAGTAAAATTTAATCAAATTTGGCGAGGCGGAATCGGGTTTAAATTTGACGACTGCGGACAGGGTTTAAATTTGAAACGGTATAAGGCGCGTTTTAGATCCTAAATATCCCAAATCTCTAAAATTTGCGAACATAAGGCGCTAACGGCTAGCTTAAATTTAGATTTTTGTTCGTCGTTTGGCTCGTTTATGGTTTCAAATTTTCCAAACATCTCGGCGATCTTAAGCCAGCCCGTCATATCCAGATCAAATTTAACCAAATTTGACGCGCAGAGATATCCGGCGTCGTGATCATAAAAAGCGACCTTGCCGTCATTTAGGCGGACAAGCCAAAGATCGCCTACGCCCGTATCTGCAAAGATATAAAACTCTCGCAGTATCTTACTCTCGCCTTCAAAGACGAATTTTGCTTCATCGTTAAATTCGGCCAGCTCGCGCTCCTTTAGCACTCGAAAGTCGCCCGCTATCTCCGCGCCGAATCTGCTTTTTAAAGCGTCCTTTACGTCGCTTTTCGTCATATTTTGCCTTTGAGGGATAAAAATTTAGAGGAGAATTTGAGATAAAAGCGCCGTAAATGCGGTCAAATTTACTTACGACGCCATGTATTTTTTTACGTTTTTTAGTTTTTCTAGCTCTTTGCCGAGTTCGGTTTTGTTTTTTTGTATCAAATTTATCGCTGCGCCGAGGAGTTCCTGAGCTTGAAGGGCTTCCTCTAAGCTATCAAATTTACTAGGCATCTCGTCCGCTAGCGCCGCGATAGCCTCCGCGTCATCGTTAGCGACGGCGATTTTGAGCTCATCCAGCCACATCGGCCCGCCCCGTGTTCGTCGTCTCTTTCCACGCTTCAAGCAGCTGCTTGGTTACGCTCACGACCTCATTTAGACTCTGCTCGTCGTTGTTTATATTTGCCATCGACAGTAGCTGGATCTGCCTCGTATAAAGGCCGCTTAGATAGTGCGCGACGTTGCCTTGGTTGTAGTCTAGCGAGTTTAAAAGCTCGATAAAGATTGCGTTCGTGCGGTTTATAAAATATACTTTTTTCTCCACGTCGTTATCTTGCATCGCTTTTCTAGCTCTAAAAATAAATCTCAAAACGCCCTCGTAAAGCATCTCGATGAGCTTAGTAGGCGACTCGATGCCGCCTACCGCGTTTTGCGAATACGCCGCGTGTGCAGTGTTGTATTGCATAAATTTACCTTTTACTTCTTATTATATTCGGCTTCGATCATCGATTTTAACGACGAAAATTCGTTATTTAGTTTGCTGATGATCTTATCGTACGCCAAAAATCGCTCTTCCATCGTGGCGTATTTTGCGTCCAGCGACTTTTGCGTTTTTTCTTTTTCCGAGTCCAGCGACTTTTTCTCGTCTACTAGGCTTTGGCCGTATTTGGTTAAAGAGCCGTCTTTTGAGTTGATTAGCCTGTCTACCGCCTTTTTGGTTGACGAAAATATCCCGTTTACGGTCGTGTTTTTCGGCGTTACCGTCGATTCGCTAAAGCCAACTGCATTTAGCGCTGCGGTAGAGCCTTTTATATCTATGGCGGTGCCGTTTGTCGTTTTTAGCATGATGCCGTCTTCGTTTGCGGTTAGCGTCGCTTGTACGCCCGATATCCCAGCGTCGTTTATAGCTTTTAGCAGCGCTAGCGCGTTTTCTTTTGCCGAATTTGACGCAGGCGTAGCGGCTAAATTTATCTTTTTGCCGTTTATCACGAGATCGTCGCCGCCGATAGTGAGCGCTCCGCTATCTACCGGTTTTGAGCTAAGGACTTGAGCCGTACCGTAGGTGGTACCGCCGGCAAATATTTTTTGGACGCTTTGCAAATCCTCATCTAGTTTTTTGCCGAGTTTTGAGCTATCTAGCTCTAGCAAACCTTCTTTGTTTAAACTTAGACCGTAGTCGGCTAAATTTGCCGTCTTGGTCACGTTGTCCTTGGTGTAGGTCTGATTGCTGAATAAAATTTTATTTAGCGTCGATTTTATCGTATTTATCTCGCTCACGCCTTGAAAAGTGCCCGATTTTTTCGTATCCGAATCGTAATCGGTAGCGACTTTTAGGTTGTTTACGAGATTGTTGTACGCCGTTACCATGCTTTGCATGCTCTCTTTTATCGCGCTCGTGTCCTCTTTGACGCTAAAAGTCGTCTTGCCGGTATCTTTTAGCTTTATCGTCATTCCTAAATTTAGATCTTTTACCTCGTTGCCGCTTCGTTTTATCGTGATGCCGTTGTAGACGAACTCGGCGTCTTGCGCGGTCGAGATTTTGTTATTTGCGATATTTGCGCTATCCCAGCCGAGTTTACCCAAAACATCGTCTGCGCCGCTTAGGGCGTTGCCGTCGTCGTCGACGTTTGTTAGCTCGACTTTGTTTTCCGCGCCCGTTTCTTTTGATTGCAATATAAGCTGATACGGATCTTCGCCACCGACCTTCATCGCTTTTGCCGAGACGGCACCGTTTGTGACCTCGTTGATTTTATCGGCTAGCTCTTCTAACGTGGTTGAGCTTTTGACTTCGATCTTATAGGTTTGACCTCCGACTTTTACGCCAAAGGTTCCGTTTTTGCCGATAAACGAGCTTGAGGTGGCAAATTTGGTGCTTTGATAAACGTCTTTTTTAGCTAGTTGCTTAACGTCTATCTCGATATCTTGTACCGCGACGCCCGAGCTTACGCTTATATCTGCGCTTTTGCCGTCCGAACTAGTCGTTCTTTTTTGATACGAGCTATCGTCTGCCAGAGTTGAAACCGAGGAGCGAAAAGTACCTATCAGCGTTTTTAGAGCCGTTAGGTCTTTTTGTTTTGTCGCATTTGCAGTGATCTTTGTGCTTACTGGTTTTATCTGACCCGCTTCGTCGGCGGCTTTTAGCTTATCTATAACTTCCTGCGTTAAAACCTGGCTGCCAAAGCCAAGCGAAGAAACTTTACCTAGCGCCATTTTTAACTCTCCTTGTCAAATAAAACTCCGACCGCCTCTCTAAAATATTCGCTTAGTTTCATAGCTTGTTCGGTCGGAATTTTGCGGATTACGTCGCCGGTTTTCATCTCCATCACGTTTACGTACATGGCCTCTATCTTGTCGTTATAGCCAAAGCGTATGCTAGTGCCTAGATCTTCCATCTGTCTATTTAGCTTTTCGGTGGCTTCTTTTACTTTTTCATTTAGCGTTTCGTTATTTTGCTCGGTTAAATTTTGGGTTGCGTCTTGCTGGATCTGCGTCCTTTCGACCTCTCTAGTTTGCGTAGAGCTTTGCGCGTGCGAGCTTGTAGCTACGTTTGCCATCGATTGGCTCGCTACTTTGAAAATTTCCATATTTTCTCCTTTGAATATTTGCTAGCTTCTATATCGTCAAATTTGCAAATTTTTTTAGCCCCGTTCGGGAATTTTTTGCTTAATTTAAATTTTCGCATAAATTTGTTAAAATCCAGCCTAAATCAAGGCGAGAAAAAGGAGAGTTTGTGAAAATTTCGTTTGAGTGCGACTGTATTTTGCTCGAGGAGTCGCTAAGGCTATTTTTGAGAGATTTTATCTCGCCTAGAAAAGATTGCGATTTTATCGTGGCGGACAAAAAGATAGAGGCCAAAAAGCCCGTTTTCGTGATCGCCGAGCGCTCGCCTCATCTAAAAATCCCTTTTAGTAAAGAGGCCCTTATCTCCGCGCTTGAGGAGTTTTACTCGGCGATCCAGTTTTCAGAACCCGTCGCGCCCTCTCGCACGACCTTGCCCGCATTTGTTATAAAAGAAGAATCCGCGCCGCATAACGGTTCAAATTTGGAGCTTGAGGTTTCAAATTTGATAGATAAA
Source organism: Campylobacter massiliensis (assembly GCF_014253065.1). Classification (NCBI taxonomy): domain Bacteria; kingdom Pseudomonadati; phylum Campylobacterota; class Epsilonproteobacteria; order Campylobacterales; family Campylobacteraceae; genus Campylobacter; species Campylobacter massiliensis. The sequence continues at coordinate 547,065 of NZ_JACLZK010000002.1, read as the reverse complement.
TTTAAAGAAGAGCTACTCGCGATTCTAAGGAAAGCTCGTTGAAAAATCTCTACGCGACTATATCAAGCGGCAAATTTAAAGGTAAAAAGCTGCTTTTGCCCTCGCTTCAAACAACAAGAAGCACCAAAAGCATCGTCAAGGGTTCGTTTTTTGATTCGTTTCGCTACGAGCTAGCGGGTAAGGTTTTTATCGAGGCTTTCGGCGGTAGCGCGCTCATGGCCGCAGAAGCGCTAAGTAACGGCGCGACAAAGGCCTACGCGGTAGAAATCGACAAAAACGCCTACAAAATCTCGCTACAAAACGCTAAGCTTATCGGCGACGAGCTGGAAATCGTAAACGGCGATACTTTTGACGCTACTCCCGCCATCGTCGCTAGGCAAAATTTGCCCGTTATCTTGTATCTTGATCCGCCTTTTGATATCAGGGACGGCTTTGCGGACGTTTATGAAAAGTGCGTAAATTTGGCGAGAAATTTGCCAAAAGACAAAATTTATCTGATCGCTTTCGAGCATGCCAGCCATCTAAATTTACCTGAAAACATCGGCGCGTTTACGCTTTTAAAATCTAAAAAATTCGGAAATACTTCGCTTAGCTACTATTCTTAAAAATTTTTGTTTCAAATTTGGAATGCTAATTGCTTTTTGTCCTTGAAAATATAAATTTAAGGACTAAAATGAAACTAGCGGTATGCTTGCTAACCATTGCCATATCGGCTTTTGCGGCGCAGATAAAAGACATCGCAAACGTCGTGGGCGTGAGGGAAAATCAGCTGATTGGATACGGCCTCGTAGTCGGTCTAAACGGCTCTGGCGACGGCAGTAGCTCGGAGTTTACGATCCAGTCTCTTTCAAATATGCTTCAAAGCGTGAACGTAAAAATCAAGCCAGACGACATCAAATCAAAAAATACCGCTGCGGTTATGGTTATCGCAAAGCTACCGCCGTTTGCTAGGCAGGGCGATAAGCTTGATGTCGTGATCTCATCTATTGGCGATGCAAAGAGCCTGCAGGGCGGAACGCTTTTGATGACTCCGCTTAAGGGCGTGGACGGTGACATTTACGCCCTAGCACAGGGCTCGCTAACTATAGGCGGTAAGACGGCGTCTCGCGGTGGAGCAAGCAAGGACGGCAACCACGTAACTGCAGGTACGATCCCAAGCGGCGCGATCGTGGAGCGCGAGATAGCGTATGATATCTATAATCAAGAAGCGATATTTTTAAGCCTTAAAGAGTCAAATTTCGACACCGCTTCAAATATCCAAAGAGCCGTAAATTTAAATCTAGGCGGCGAAACTGCGACGGCTATCGACTCTAGAACCATCAAAGTATTAAAACCGGAAGGCTCAAACGCGGTCGAGTTTATCGCTAAGGTATTAAATTTGGACGTGGATTATAAAGCGCTAGATAAAATCGTAATCGACGAGCGCACCGGCACGATAGTAAGCGGTATAAATATCACGGTCGATCCAGTCGTCATCACGCACAGAGATATCACGATAAAGATAGAACCTAGCTCGTATGGCGATATGGCTGCAAACGGGCAAACAATCGACTTGCAAGACGGCGCAGCGGTAGATCCGCTAACCAATATGCTAAAAATCAGCGGCGAAAAAACAACCGTAGCTAGCGTCGCAAGAGCGCTAAGTAAGATGGGCGCGACGCCTAGCGATATCATCGCGATAATGGAAAATCTAAAACGCGTGGGCGCCATACATGTAAATTTGGAGATAATATAATGTTAAACGTAGATACTTCGGCGGCTTTAAGCTCGTATAATAAATTTGCCACGAGCTCTATCGAAAATAGACGCACGGATAAGCCTCAAAGCGAGCAAGACGCACTTTTAAAAGAGCAAACCGACGCTTTTGAGGCGTTTTTGGTTAAAAGCGTGCTAGATATCGCGCTAAAGGATGAAAATCCGTTATTCGGCAAGGATGCCGGAGACGAGATCTATCACTCGATGTATAACGACACGATGAGTAAGGCTCTGAGCGGAAATTTAGGCTTTAGCGAACTTTTATTCAATTATTTGAAAGAAAGGGCTTAAGAAATTTCAAAATTTGCCGATTTAGTTTCTAACAAATCTAAAAAGGCTTTAAAATGATAGGAACTTTGGGAGCTAAACTGGGCATGAGCCCGCAGCAAATCACTCGCTCAAACGACGTAAAAAAGAGCGAAAACATGGAAAAAACACAAGGCAAAGAAGAAAGCAAGGTTGCAAAGATAGCCGAGCAGATCGCAAACGGAACATATAAACTAGATATGTCCAAGACTGCAAAAGCCGTTGCCGATACGCTTTTATAAGATTTTTTGTCCTTGCGTAAAAAGAAAGGACAAAAATGCTTAAAAGATATTTGGATGAGGCGATGGGGGTGCTAGACGAACTCATCGCTCAAACTACGGAAGATATAGAAAAGATAAAACTAGCCGATCACACTAAGGTCGATGATAGCGTAAGGCGCAAAAACGAGCTGGTTAAAAGATTCGAATCTATAAAATCGCTGCTAGATAAAGAGCTTTTAAGAGTCTCAAAGGAAAACGGCGGGGTAAATTTAAGCTCTATCCTTGACGATGAGGTAAAATCATCTCTCGCGCTTATGCGCTCAAAGCTCGAAGAGCTCTACTCAAAAAACAAAGAATACGCAAAATACGTCGTCGGAGTGAAAGAATTTTTCGATAGCTTGCTAAAAAACATGTTTAAAAGCGAGCCCGGCAACTACGACAAAGAGGGCTTGACGCCTGAAAGTTTATTTAAAACGAGGGTTTAAAAATGGCTAATATTTTTTCGTCTTTACATATTGGAGTTAGCGGACTAGACGCCGCGCAAACGCAGATCACTACGACAGGACACAACATCACAAACGCCGATAGCGAGCACTACACCAGACAGCGCGTCGTGCAGTCTGCTAGAGAGCCTTTTCACGATATTCCTGGCGATATCGGCAGGGGTACACAGGTAGATACGGTCGTGCGCGTGCATGACGAATTTACATTCGCTAGGCTTCGCACTTCAAATATAAATTTAGAATCAACCGAATACAAAAAGCAAATTTTAGAGGAGATTTCGCAGCGCTTCCCTGATCTGCAAAGCGTTGGCATAGGCAGAGATTTGCAAAATTATTTCAATGCCTGGAACAATCTCGCTTCAAACCCGACCGAGGGCTCGCAAAAGATAAATTTGCTAAACAACGCTAACACGCTCTCGACTAGTATCAACAAAGCTAGCGACATGCTAACTAAGATCCAAAAGGACGTGGACTCGCAGATAGAAGTTACCGTAAATGAAATAAATAAATACGCCAAGCAAATCGCGCAGATAAACAAAGAGATCGTACGCGTCGAGTCCGTGGGCAACACTAGAGCAAACGATCTGCGCGACAAACGCGATCAACTCGAGCTTGCTATGTCAAAGCTTGCGGGTATAAGCGTATTTAAGGGCGAACTACAAGGCAGCAACGTCGATCCGACCGTAACGGACGTAGGCACGAAGCATCAGATAAATATCTCGGGATTTAATATAGTTGACGGCGTGACATACCACCCGCTAAAGATAGACAAAATGAACGGCAGAAGCGATTTTAAAGGCGTTTATTTTGAGAGAGAGGACGGCAAAAAGGTCGATCTAAACGGACGTATCCAGGGCGGTAAACTGGGCTCGGCCTTAGATCTACGCGGACGCAGGATGGATGATAGCGGAGAGTTTCAGGACGGAACGATACAAAAATACATCGACAACCTAAATACCTTCGCCAAAGGCATCATAAACGAGACAAACAACATCTACGCAAGATCGGCCGTAGAAAATGCCGTAACAGACGAGATAAAAGACCTAAGCGACTCTAGAACGCTGATGAATTTTAATAACGACATCAAGCACGGTAGCTTTGACGTCGTGGTTTATAACAACCAAGGCCAAGAGGTCGCTCGTAAAACGATAAACATAAACGCCTCGACTTCGATAAACGACAATACTCGCGGTAACTCTATCGTGAGAGATTTTAACTCAGACACCGACGATAACGGCGATAACAATTCGCTAAACGACGTGGATGATTATTTTCGGGCAAGCTATCAGTACGACGCGGCGACTGGCAGGGGAACGTTTGGCGTCATACCGAAAAGAAACGCCGGCGAATACAGCGTGGCTTTCATCGATAAAGGCACGAATTTCCCAGGCATCATTGGGCTAAATAGAGTATTTGAGGGCGACAAAGCCAAAAACATGAGCGTAAAAAGCGAGCTGATGGAAAATCCGCACAAGCTAAAAGCCTACTCAAATCCGACTCCGGGCAACAACGAAGTCGCAAACGATATGGTGCAGCTGCAATACAATAAAATCGTGTTTTACTCCAACAAACACGCGGATAAGCAGGAGAGTATCGAGGGCTACTACCGCTACATCACGTCCGATTTAGCTAGCGAGACGCAGGCAAACAACGACCTAAACGACGCAAACACCGCCATCCATAAGGTCGCGATGTCCGAACATCAGTCCGTTAGCGGCGTAAATTTAAACGAGGAGCTAACAAATCTCATACGATTTCAAAGCAGCTACGGCGCGGCGGCGAAAATCATCACGACCGTAGAAAAGATGCTCGATACCTTGCTAACCGTCAAACAATAAATTTAAATTTCTTTTAGCCTTTTTGGTTTAAAATCTCAGCCAAAAAGGCTAAAAATGGACTTAAAAACCCTTCTAGATCAAAACGTAATCTCTAAAAATACCCATGCGGATTTGTTTGCCGCCGCCGATCCGCTGCAGGTCGCGAGCAAATTTAAAACGCCCGAGATCTCGCTCATCTGCGCGCTTTTTGCCTACGGCAACGCAAAACTCATCGTAAATTTTCTAAATTCGCTCGACTTTTCGCTGTTAGATAAAAGCGAGGATGAAATCATTTCAAATTTGACGCAGCACAAATACCGCTTTCAAAGCTGCGAGGACGTGCGGCAGATTTTTATCACCGTTTCACGCCTAAAAAAGCACGGCGATATCGAAAGCGCGGTGAGATCGGGCTTTGAAAGAAGCGGCTCGATGATAGAGGGCGTAAACGAACTTATCAAATTTATCTACTCGCTAAACCCTTACCGCTCGGAGGGGTATGAGTTTTTCTTCGGCAAGCCGTACGAAAAAGCGCCACAAAGCCCGTATAAACGCTACAACATGTTCCTGCGCTGGATGATTCGAGATAGCGACATCGATCTTGGGCTCTTTAAAAACCTGCCAAAAAGCAAGCTCCTCATGCCTCTTGACGTGCACACGCACCGAGTTTCGCTAAATTTGGGTCTAATCTCTCGCAAAAGCTATGATTTTAGGGCCGTGCGCGAGCTAACGGACAAGCTTTGCGAATTTGACCCCGCCGATCCGATCAAGTACGACTTCGCGCTCTACCGCATCGGTCAAAGCGGCGAACTAGCGCAAATTTTAAGCGAGATAAAGTAAATTTGACGGGTTTGCCTCGCGCTAAACGGCGGCAAATTTAAGCCCTCGCGGCGCATTAAATTTAAGAAAATTTAAAGCCTAAATTAATCAAATTTAGGCTATAGTTACCTCGCAATTACATTTTAAGGAGAAAAAATGAAAAAAATCGTTTTAGCTAGCGCGGCTCTAGGCTGCCTACTCGCTACTAGCGCTCTTGCGCACGAGGAAAAAGTCTTTGATCCAAAGGCAGGCAAGCACCTAGTCATCACTATGGAGCAACTAAGCGAAAAGGGCAACACTGTCGTTGGCGAGGTAGTAGCGATCGAGACTAACTACGGCGTGGCGCTATTCCCGAATCTTAAAGGCCTTGAGGGCGGCGCGCACGGATTTCACGTGCACCAAAACGCTGACTGCGGCGCGAATGAAAAAGGTCTAGGCATGAAAGCGGGCGGTCACTGGGATCCAAGCGACACCAAAAAACACTCGTTTGCATGGGACGACAACGGCCACAAGGGCGATTTGCCTGCGCTTTTCGTCGATGCCGAGGGTAATGCGGTTTATCCGGTGCTAGCTCCGAAAATCAAAACATTGGGCGAGCTAAAAGGCCACTCGCTAATGATCCACGTCGGCGGCGATAACCACAGCGACCATCCAAAGCCTCTTGGCGGCGGCGGCGCTAGAATGGTTTGCGGCGTCATAAAATAATCCCGCATTCGCCGATTTGCCGCGCTCGGCAGTCGGCGAACTTTTTTTCATACTCGGTCAAATTTAACGCGGCTTTAAATTTGGCGTCTCGTATATTTTAAAGCCCGCATCTTGAAAAAGCAAAATCTAAATTTTGTCCGCGCGGTTTCGCAAACTAAATTTCAAAAACTATATCAAATTTGGCGCCGTTAGATAGAACTCAAATTTGCAAATTTTATCTAAAGCCTCAAAATAAAATCGCAGAGCGCGCCCACAAAATCTACAAAACGCGCCTCAACCCAAACCGCTAAATTTAACCCCGCTCGGTAAAATTTACTCGCAGTTTCGTTAAATTTTAACCGCAGTAAAACAAAAAGCCGAGTTTTTATAAATTTTTAAATTTTTCGTAGTATGATTTTGTTTTTTGAAGGGGCAAAAATGGACTTTGACTTCGGCGTTACGGCGTATTTGATATTTTTCGCGGCGGCCTTTGCGGCTGGCTTCGTCGATGCCATCGCGGGCGGGGGCGGACTGATTGCGCTACCGACAATCATGGCTATGGGCGTACCGCCTCACGTGGCGCTAGCTACGAACAAGCTTCAGGGCACTTTCGGTAGCTTCACTGCGGCGCTAAATTTCGCCCGAAAAGGTATGATAAATTTCCGAGAAGTGTTTATCGGCATCGTTTTTACCTTTATCGGCGCGTGCATCGGCACGGTGCTTATACTGTTTTTGAGCGCCGAGTTTTTGCGCGTTATTATACCGTTTTGTTTGATAGCGATTTTCATCTATACGCTTTTGATGCCAAAGGTCGGCGACGAGGATAGAGCCGCTCGTATGAACGCGCGAGCCTTTTACGTGATATTCGGGCTTATTTTGGGCTTTTACGACGGATTTTTCGGGCCGGGAGCTGGCAGTTTTTGGACGTTTGCGATGGTTGCGCTCATCGGGCTAAATATGAAAAAAGCCGTCGCGCATACGAAAATACTAAATTTTACCAGCAATATCGTCTCTCTTGCCGTTTTTATCGCTGGCGGGCAAATACTTTGGGCGGTCGGGCTTTTGATGGGCGCGGGACAGGTTTTGGGCGCGTATTTCGGTTCAAATATGGTTATGAAAAAGGATGTTAAATTTGTTAGAGTCGTATTTTTAGCCGTCGTGGGCGCGACGATACTAAAGCTCGTTTACGATAGATTTTTCGCGTGAGCGGGAGTTTTAAAAAACGGCGACGAAATTTGGGTTAAATTTTACAAAAAAGCTAAAATTCGGGCGAAATTTGAGATAAGCTTAAAAAACTTTTAACGTTTATTTGGATAAAATTGCCGTTAAATTTCATAAATCTAAGGTTAATCCATGCAAGAAAATTTGTTTTTGTTTACAGGTTGGATCGCTTCTTTGTTTACCGACAACGAGCACGTTATCCACGCGGTAAATTACGCGGGACATCTCGTTTTAGTCGCGATTATCGTGCTTATCGTGGCAAAATTTGCAACTAAAAATTTGCAACTCGTGCCTCGCGGAACGCAAAATATCCTCGAAGCGTATCTAGAGGGCGTCGTGTCAATGGGTAAGGACGTTCTAGGCAGCGAAGCGCTATCTAGAAAATATCTGCCGCTAGTCGCCACCATCGGTTTGATCGTATTCGTAAGTAACATAATAGGCATAATACCTGGATTTGAGGCTCCGACTTCGAGCTTAAATTTGACCCTTACTTTAGCGCTCGTGGTTTTTGTGTTTTATCACTACGAAGGTATCCGAGTTAACGGCGTCGTCAAGTATTTTGCGCACTTTATGGGACCGAATAAATGGCTAGCTCCGATAATGTTTATCGTCGAGATCGTTTCGCATCTGTCTCGTGTCGTATCGCTTTCTTTCCGACTTTTCGGTAACATCAAAGGCGATGATTTGTTCCTTTTGGTCGTGCTTGCCCTTGCGTCGTACGCTGCGCTTCCGGCATTTGTTTTGCTTACGTTTATGGCGTGCTTGCAGACATTTATCTTTATGATTCTTACTTACGTGTATCTTGCCGGCGCGATCTTGATCAGCCACGACGAGCACTAAAATTTAAATTTACGCGTCCGCTAGCTAAAATACGCTAAAAATCGGCGGGCGCAACCCCTTCTTTTTATCTAACTTAAATAAAAATCCTGCTAAAATAAGCCCTAAATTTTAAATAAAAGGCAAATTATGTTTGAAGTCGTTATCGGGCTTGAGGTTCACACTCAGCTTAATACAAAAACTAAAATTTTCTGCTCTTGCTCCACGAGCTTCGGCGATGAGGCAAATACGCACGTTTGTCCGACCTGCCTGGCGCTACCTGGATCTTTGCCGGTGCTAAACAAAGAAGCCGTGAGAAAGGCGATAAGCTTCGGTGCGGCGGTAAATGCGACTATAAATAAGCGCTCAGTTTTTAACCGTAAAAACTACTTTTATCCCGACCTTCCAAAAGCCTATCAAATTTCGCAGTTTGAGATACCGATAGTAGAAAAAGGCGAGCTTTTTATCGACGTAAACGGCGAGAAAAAACGCATCGGCATCACTCGCGCGCACCTTGAAGAGGACGCGGGTAAAAATATCCACGAGAGCGGACAGAGCCTAGTCGATCTAAACCGCGCAGGCACGCCGCTGCTTGAGATCGTGAGCGAGCCTGATCTGCGCAGCTCCGACGAGGCGGTTGCATACCTAAAAAAACTGCACTCGATTTTGCGATTTTTAAACATCAGCGACGCCAATATGCAAGAGGGAAGCTTTCGTTGCGACGCCAACGTCAGCATCCGCCCAAAAGGCGACAGCAAGCTTTATACGCGCGTCGAGATTAAAAATTTAAACTCGTTTAGATTTATCCAAAAAGCGATTGACTACGAGGTCGAGCGTCAAAGCGCAGCGTGGGAAGACGGTAAGTATGATGAGGAAGTTTATCAAGAAACGCGCCTTTTTGATACCGTAAATTTAGTCACGCGCTCGATGCGAGGCAAGGAAGATAGCGCCGAGTATAGATATTTCCCCGATCCCGACCTGCTACCAGTCGAGATCCCCGAGGAGATGTACAACGAAGCGATCAAGATCCCCGAGCTTGCCGAGCAAAAGGTCGCTAGATACGAGCGCGAGCTTGGCGTCAAAGAGGATGATGCGCTGATTTTAACGAGTAGCGTGGAGACGGCGAAGTATTTCGAGGAGCTCGTAGAGGCTAAAATATCGCCGAAACTTGCCGTGACGTGGCTCATCGTCGAGCTTTTGGGTCGCCTAAAAAACGGCGCTACGATCGAGACGTCACCCGTAAATTCGTCTAAGATGATAGATCTCTTACACCGCATCGAAGACGGCACGATAAGCGCCAAGGCAGCTAAAGAGGTGCTTGACTATCTCATGGAAAACGAGGGTAGCGTAGACGCCGTCATCGAAAAATTGGGATTAAAGCAGGTCAGCGACGACTCGGCCATCATAGCGATAATAGATCAAATTTTAAGCGCGAACGCCGATAAGGTCGCCGAGTATAAAAGCGGTAAGGACAAGCTTTTCGGATTTTTCGTCGGACAAACGATGAAAGAGGGTAAAGGCGCGTTTAATCCTGCAAAAGTAAATGTGCTTTTGAAGGCTAAGCTAGGGTAAATTTGGGTTTATATCGTCGTTTCGGCGCTTAAATTTTGCTTTTTCCGACGCGACCGTTTTGCGCTAAATTTGACTTAAGCAAGCTTTCGGAGTTAAATTTTTACTCGTTTTCGGTTAAATTTATGGGTTTTGCAGAGGGCGGAAAGGTTAAATTTGACAAAAACGGATCGAATTTGTCTCTCGAATTTATCGTCGCACGGTTTAAAACTCCAAATACGGCGCCGTAAAGCCGCCTAAATCGGTAAAAACACAAATATTAAGTGCGCTTTATTTTGCATAAAGTCGGTATCGGCAAAATTTGAACTTTTAAACCTAGCTTAAATTTAATGAGCTTTGCGAGACCGCGAGCGGCGTGAATAAATAGAGTAAATTTAGCATTTCAGCAGTTAAATTTGCTTTGCGATCGCTTTAAATTTTGGTTTTCTTGGACGTCGGTAGCAGTAAATTTAAAACGCTTTTGGCGCATCGGAGATCAAATTTTGCAAAAAGGTAGCGCTAAATTTCATTAAAAGCGAAGCAAGCCGAGCAAATTTAGCTACAATAAAGTAAATCACAAAAAAGAGAAAAAATGAAAATAGCCATCATCGGAGCGGGAAAGTGGGGCAGCGCGCTTTTTCACGCGCTTTCGCAAAAAAATGACTGCGTCATCAGCTCGCGCAGGCAGCTTGAAGGCGCGCATTTTGTCGGCTTAGAGGAGGCGCTAAAGCGCGATCTGCTCGTCGTTGCCATACCTTCTCAGTCTGTTAGCGGCTGGCTAAAAGAGTATTTTAAAAACTTCGGGCAGAAAATTTTAGTCGCCTCAAAGGGCATCGAAACCTCGAGTCTGCGTTTTTTAGACGAGATTTACGAGCAGCACGTAGATGCGGCAAATTTGGCCTTTTTATCAGGACCGAGCTTTGCCAAAGAGATACAAAACGACCTTCCGTGCGCGCTCGTGATAAATTCCAAAAACGAAGCCCTTGCGCGCGAGATTTCAGGACTTTTCCCGCAAAATATCAAAGCCTACGCTAGCAGCGACGTTATCGGTGCCGAGATCGCGGGTGCATATAAAAACGTTATCGCTATCGCGGGCGGCATCTGCGACGGACTCGGGCTCGGCAACAGCGCTCGCGCTAGCCTCATCTCGCGCGGACTTGTCGAGATGGCGAGATTTGGCGAGTATTTCGGCGCGCAGCAGCAGACTTTTTTGGGTCTTAGCGGGGCGGGCGACCTCTTTCTAACGGCCTCATCGGTGCTCTCGCGCAACTACCGCGTGGGCTTGGGACTTGCTAAAAACGAGAGCCTTAACAAAATCCTAAACGATCTAGGCGAGGTCGCCGAGGGCGTGGACACCTCCTACGCGATAGAAAAGATCGCCGCCGGCAAGGGCATCTATACGCCGATAGTAAACGAGGTCGCGGCGATGCTGCGCGGTAAAGACGTGCAGGAAAGCCTGAGAGATCTACTAAGTAAAAAATAAAATTTGGTTTAAAGTCGTGTATCCTGCGGAGGCTCACAGCTGCTATAAAATTTGAAAATTTGACGGCGGACAGCGGTTTTTAAATAGCTGGCTTCTTTGGCTTGTTTAAATAATCCAAATTTGCCGAATTTTTATGCTGGATTTGAGTTTAAAGCGCCGTAAAATTTGGATTCCGGCTAGTATTTAGTCTGTTTCAGTATAAAAATCCAATTTATGTCGTCAATTTAAATCTAACCAAATTCGCCGAGTCGGCTTTTTCTTTTAGTTCTTTTGAGCCAAATCTTAAAATAATTTTATTGCCGGAAACCGCGGATAGCGATAGCAAAAAGACATCTAGCTGCGCGTCGTCATTCGTGCATTTTATCTCTAAAATACTTCTCCAGCCCTTGCAAATGCGAAATCCCGTATGCTCACGAGCACTCGTATCAAGTATAAAAATAGAATCTAAATCAAATCTCGCCCCGTTAAAAGCTATTAAGTTTTTGTTTGTTACATATAAGCCTTTGTGGATCAAATTTGCAATAAAAATATATATTAATAACATGCAAAAAATAACAAAAATAGCAGCGCAAACCTTTAGAAATAGGCTTTGATCGGCGAAGTCTTTAGATATTACCGTATATATAAATACAGCTATACAAACCACGGCAAATATAAATTTAATAAAAAGATTTTTAATGTGTTTTTCCTTATATTCACATAAAATATACTCGTTTTTATCTAGCTTGATATCGTTTTTTGGCGGGATATTTATAGCGCAATTAATATTTAAATTTATCATATATGCCCTTTTGACTAAATTTTAAACAATATTTTCAAAAATTATATCAAATATTTTATAAATGCCGATCTAAATTTGCGAGTGATCAATCGCAAAAAGCACCTCCCGCACCTAAATCCCGTTTCAATTTTCTTAAATTTATCCAAAATAGTGTAAAATCCGCAAAAACAAAAAAAAGGAAAAATATGAAAAAATTTATCGCAGCGCTTTTTTCGGCGCTATTTTTGGCGGGTTTGCCGACTGCGCTAAATGCTGCCGATGTGCAAGCGCAAGAAAAACCGACGCTTCGCAAAATGATAGCTCAAATGATAATGGTCAGCTTCAACGGCTCTGATCCCAAAACCGCCAAAGAAGCCGTCTCGGAGGCCAAATATCAGCGTTTTGGCGGCGTGATGCTGCTTGGTAAAAATATCTCGGACAAAAAGAACCTCAAGGCGCTAACAAGCGCATTTAAAGAGGCGCAAAAAGGCATTTTTATCGCTATAGACGAGGAGGGCGGGCAGATCACGAGATTTAAGGATAAGAGCGGATTTGAGACCTTTATCTCGGCGCAAAAAGTGGCAAAAACGCTCGATCTAGCCGCTGCGGGCGAGCTTTACGCTAAGATGGCACAGCAACTCAAAGACGTCGGCGTAAACGTAAATTTCGCTCCCGTGGCCGACGTGCTAAATCCAAAATCCACCATCATCGGCTCGCGCGGCAGGGCGTTTAGTGCCGATATAGACGAGGTTTCGCTGTATGCGAGCGAGTTTATGAAGGCCTCGCAAGCTCGCGGCGTGATAGCTGCGATGAAGCACTTCCCGGGACACGGTAACGTCGAGGCCGACAGTCACACCGCCAAGGTCGTGATCGAAAAATTCGACTATACCGAGCTTAAGCCATATTTTGACGCGGTTCGCAAAAACGAAGCTAAGATGATAATGGTCGGCCACATCTACCTAATGCAGCGCGACTCCGAGCTTCCAGCCTCGCTCTCGCCTGCGCTCATCGACGGCTTGCTACGCGGCGAACTCAAATTTGACGGCGTAGTCATCAGCGACGACATGCTCATGGGCGGGCTAAAGGACTTTACACTGCAAGAAAAGGTGATAAACTTTATCAACGCAGGCGGCGATGTGATGCTTTTTAGCGACTACAAGATAGACGGGCGCAGGACCGCAGAGCTCGTCACGCAGCTAGTCGTGGACGCAGTGGGTGCCAAGCAGATACCAAAAGAGCGCATCGAGGAGTCCTACGAGCGGATAATGAAGCTAAAAAATAGCATAAAATAGTCTGCTTGAAGGGCAAATTTGAGCTTTTGCGCGGAGTTTGTTTTGCGGCTAGTCAGTCCGCGCGGCGACCGAAGTCAAATTTGCCTTTTTGTCTAGTTTTCTAAATTTGAGTTCAAATTTGACGACATTTTAAATTTGAACTCAAATTTATCGCCCAAATTTTACTGGCTAGCTCGCCAAACCCGTACCGCTTTGATGCAAATCGCCGCTTAAAAACCGACTGAAATACCCCCGCGGACAAAAATCAAATTTACGCCAAACAAGTCGGCTTGCAAAAATCAGCATTAAATTTATCATTATTCGGCTCAAATTTAAGCTTTTAAAATTAATCTTGATGTATAATATATCTTTAAGAAAAATAATAAAAATTCCAAATTTAAGGAGCAAAAATGGACGAGGTGGCAGCAAAAGTCGAAGCGCTAAAAGACGAAATGGTGAAAAATAGGCGGTTTTTTCACTCGCATCCCGAGACCGGATTTTTCACATTTTTTACGACGGCAAAGATCGCTAGCGAGCTAAAAAAGCTCGGCTACAGCCTAAAAATGGGACGCGAGATAATGAAACCCGAAGCCAGAGCGGGTCTTGGCAGCGAGAAAGATAAAGAGAAGTATCTAGAACGTGCAAAAAGCCTGCTAAGCGCCGACGAGCGCGAGTTTTTACCAGTGATGGAGGATGGGCTAACGGGCGTGGTAGCTGAGCTTGATACGGGCAGGCCGGGCAAGACGCTTGCGTTTAGATTTGACATCGACGGCGTGGACGTGACCGAGAGTAAGGATGAGACGCACAGACCGTTTAAAGAGGGCTTTAGAGCTGATATAGACGGCATCACTCACGCCTGCGGGCACGACGGTCACATCACGATCGGCCTTGCGATGGCTAAACTCATCGCGCAAAATTTGGATGATTTTAAAGGCAAATTTAGATTTATATTTCAAACCGCCGAAGAGGGCACCAGAGGCGCTGTGCCGATGGAGCAAGCGGGCGTGCTAGAGGGCGTGGACTACCTGCTGGGCGGTCATATCGGCTTTCAAGCAAAGACTAGCGGCGGCATCATCTGCGGTACGAACAAGCTTCTTGCGACGTCGAAATTCGACGTAAATTTCACGGGCAGATCGGCTCACGCGGCGGGCGCTCCGCAAGAAGGCGCAAACGCTCTGCTGGCCGCAGCTCAGGCGGCTCTAGCCATGCACGGTATCACGCGCCATGCCGACGGCGTCACGCGCATAAACGTGGGCGTTTTGCGAGCGGGCGAGGGGCGAAACGTCATCGCGCCAAACGGCTACATCGCCTGCGAAACGCGCGGCGAAACGACCGAGCTAAATGAATTTATGTTTCAAAAATGTATGGATATCGTCGCAGGCGTCGCGCAGATGTACGGCGTGCAGTACGACGTGAAGCTAACCGGCGGCACGAGCGGAGGCGATAGCAGCAAGGAGATTACCGATATCTACGAGCGCGCCGCGCGCCAGTCGCCTTTTATCAAGGACGAGCTCATCGTGCGGGATCTAAATTTCGGCGCTTGCGAGGACTTCGCGCATTTTATGCACGCCGTGCAAAAAGCAGGCGGCAAGAGCGGCTATCTGATGATCGGTACCAAGCTAGCCGCAGGGCATCACAACGGCGCGTTTGACTTTGACGAGAGCGCGCTACTATCGGGCACTGACGTATTTTTGCGCTCGGCGTACGCGATAAACGGCAAGGACGCGTGAGGATAAATTTGAACCGAATTTGACGAATTTGCGTCGCTTGCACTCGGCTTGATCGGTTTTTTAATCATTGATTGAGCCGCCGCGGCGGCGTGGATTTGCTCGGGTTGTTTTGGGGAGGCTTAGAGGGTGGCACGGGTTTAATTCATGCTGTTTTTGGAGCGAATCGTGTCGCTTTTATTGAGGCTTGGCGGTTTGGCCGATCGGAGCGGCTTGCAGCGGCGTAAATTTACTCCGTTTAGCTTTTAAATTTGATAAATTTTGCAAACCAGCTTTGGATTAAATTTAAGCAAGTCGGTTTTTAAATTCGGCTCGGCGGCGATTGCAAATTTGAGCGGACAAAAGTGCGTAAGCGTAATTTTACGGCTTAGTCGGGCGATAAATTTGACAAATTTAGACTTGGAGGCTAAATTTAGCCGCTAAAAGGATAGCTTTAGCGAGCCGGCAAGGCGTCAAAATAGGCGGATTGAGCGAGCGAGGCGTAAAATTTGAATAAAAGCGCACGGCCAAATTGCGGGTCAAATTCGGCTTTGGTAAAGTTACCGTCAAATTTAGCTTTTGCAAAAAATTGGCTTGATAAATCTAGGCCGATTTTCTCATAATCAAAACGCGCGGCGCGGCCTGCATTTTCCAATTTGCCGACATCAAAACTGCAAATTTTAAACTATTTTTATTTACTCTCTTTTTCCAGATAGAAAATCTTAAAAAATAAATCTCGCAACAAGACGACCGATAAAAACAGTCCAAGTAAAGAGAAAAAAAGTTGAAAAACCGTTATGACGGCAAATATTTCAAATTTTGCATCAAAGGTTATCTTGGTACGAGTTCCACCTTGTAAAATTATATCTCTTGCTTAAACGGGCTTATGTCGCTAAAAATTTGGATATTTGGAAAGATGTGTTTCACAGCCGTTACAAAACCGCGGTAAATTTTGCAACTAGATAATATATCCTCGGGGATGATAAAAAACCCGAAAGAGGCGACGACATAAGCGATAAAAATGTTTTTAAGAAACCGCTGCTTTGTATTTTTGACGGGTTTGGTCGCGAGTTTATTTTGCGATACTCGCCTTATGGTTTCAAATTTTATTTTAGTCGTTACTAAATTTGACCATACGGCAGCCTTAACCGCCGCAAAGTCAAATTTTAAATTTACGCCAAATTTGATCGGATCACGCCACGACGTTTGGAAACTCAAACACCGTTTTTCCGCTTTTTATCGTAATTACCGCCGCGCCTTTTAGCATCTTGCCTAGCAGCGGAGAGTTTTGGGATTTTGATTTATTTAGGTTTTTGTCGTAGAGATACTCGAAATTCGGATCGATTATCGCGATGTCGGCGAGGTAGCCTTCCGCGATCACGCCTTTGTCTTTTAGTTTTAAAATTTTAGCCGCGTTATAAGACGTCAGAGCCGCCATTTTCTCGTAGTCTATCACGCCGTCTCTTACTAGATCTAGCGTCATAGGCACGAGGGTTTGCAGGCCAAGGATACCGAAAGGCGCCTTGTCGAATTCTAAAAATTTCTCGTCGTTGTGGTGCGGGGCGTGGTCGGTGACGATGACGTCGATTAGGCCGCTTTTTAGCCCCTCTCTGATCGCGTCCACGTCTGATCTGGTGCGAAGCGGCGGCGACATTTTAAAGTTCGTATCATATCCTAGCAACTCGTCCTCGGTGTAGGTAAAATGGTGCGGAGTCGCCTCGCAGGTCACGTTTATGCCGGCCGCGCGAGCCTGCGCAATGAGCTTTAGCGACCACTCGGAGCTAACGTGCGCGATGTGGATGTGTCCGCCCGTGAGCTTGGCTAGCAGTAGATCGCGCGAGACCATGATTTCTTCTTGCTCGCGCGGCATGCCTTTGATGCCTAGTATCGCCGAGACGCGGCCTTCGTTCATGTGGCCGCCGCGGCATAGCGAGCAGTCCTGGGAGTGGTTGATGACGAAGCTGCCGAAGTGCTTTGAGTACTCAAGCGCGTATCTCATCACGTCGCTGCTGGCTACGGGCAAACCGTCGTCGCTAAACGCTACTGCGCCGGCCTGCGTCATATCGCCCATCTCTACGCACTTTTTGCCGTCCATCTTGCTCGTTATCGCGCCGATTGGTAGCAGGTCGATGAGGCCTCGAGCTCTAGCTTTAGCTACCATATCGCGCGTGACGACGGCGTTGTCGTTTACGGGATTTGTATTTGCCATCGGGCAGCAGGTGGTTACGCCGCCGGCGACCGCGGTTTCCGAGCCCGTGTTTATGTCGTCTTTGTACTCAAGGCCCGGGTCTCGAAAATGCACGTGCATATCGATTAGGCCAGGCATCACGAGCTTGCCGCTAGCGTCTATTACTTTATCTGCCGCAGGTTCGTCAGCCGTGATGAGAGCGATCTTGTCGCCGTCTATTAGTATGTTTGCTTTTTGCGAACCGTTGTGGTTTATGATCGTGCCGTTTTTGATGAGAGTTTTCATTTTGCGCCTTTGTTTTTGATGAGAGTATCTAGGATCGCCATCCTGACGGCGACGCCGTTTTCGACCTGATTTAGCACGTGCGAGTAACGCGGATCGTCGGCTACGTCGGAGTTTATCTCGACGCCGCGGTTTATCGGACCCGGGTGCAGGATCATAACGCCCTCTTTGGCGTATTGCATTTTGTTAGCGGTTAGGCCGAAAAATTTGGAGTATTCGCGTACGGACGGAAATGCGATCTCATCATCCTGGCGCTCGAGCTGGATACGCAGCATGATGATGACGTCCGAGTCCTCGACGGCCTCGCGCATATCGGTGCAAATTTGACAGCCAAAAGCCTCCATGCCAGTTAAAAACATCGGCGGACCAAAGAGCTTAACCTTGGCTCCGAGCGTTTTTAGGACGTAGATATTTGAGCGCGCCACGCGGCTGTGAAAGATATCGCCGATGATGGCGACCGTGAGATTTTCTAGACTGCCGCGATTTTCCAGTATAGTAAAGAGATCAAGCAGCGCCTGGCTAGGGTGTTCGTTTAGTCCGTCGCCTGCGTTTACGACGTGAGCGTCGGTGTTTTCAGCTATAAATTTAGCCGCGCCCGAGCTGTAGTGGCGCACGACTACGATATCCGTTTTCATCGCGACGATGTTATGGATGGTGTCGATGAGTGTTTCGCCTTTTTTGGTGCTGGAGCTTGAGGCGGTGAAATTTATAGCGTCGGCTCCGAGGCGCTTGGCCGCGATCTCAAAGCTCGTCCGCGTCCTGGTCGAGTTTTCAAAAAAGGCGTTTACGGTCGTTTTGCCGTAGAGCGACTTTGCTTTTTTGGTCTCGGAGTTGTTTAATGCTTTAAACTCTTTGGCTAAATTTAGGAAATGATAAATTTCGTCTTTGGTTAAATTTGCAGCGGTTACGAGGTCTTTTTTGGTATAGCTCATCCGTTTTTTCCTTAGAAAGATAGAGTTAAATCAAAAAAGCGATATTACCCCGTTTTTACTTAAGGTTTAATTTTGCAGCTTGCTAAACTCAGCGCCCAGACGCTCCCTAATCTCGTCGCCCGCGCGCTCGCCGTCTTTGAAATTTTCCGTGACGAGATCGTCTAGGCGGCTAAGCACCTCAAAGAGCTCGCTTTCCCATTTGTCTGGGTTTCTAGCGGTGTTCATCGTCTCGATAAACGTCAGCTTCTTGCTCATCTCGCTTAAGCTTTCTAAAAATTTTTCTTTTAAATTCTCGTTTTTTAGGGCGTCGTCGTAGAGCGCTTTCATCTTTAGCTCTCTTAGCTCGCCGTTAATGATCTCGCAAAAATCCTTGTACTTTTGCACCGAAATTTGACGTACGGCCTCGGGGGAGTTGTTTGCTAGAGTGCCGTTCTCGTCGATCTTTCTCGTTAGCTTTTGTATCTGCGCGTAGAGCACGAGCGCAGCTATGACGCAGATGACGGCGTAAAATGCGATAGATGACATTGTTTTTCCTTTTTTGATTTAAATTTGCGGTTATACTGAAATTTTGCTTTTTTTACTATAAATCGCGCTAAAGCTAACCACCGCAAGCGCGCTCCAGATCAGCAAAAACGACAGCGCCTTAAGCGCGCTAACTTGCTCGCCGTAGTAAAAAACGGCAAGCAAAAGCTGCATCGAAGGCGAGATATACTGCAAATAGCCTATCGTGCCCAAATTTAACCTAGTAGCCGCCGAGTTAAAAAGCAAAAGCGGCACGACGGTCGCAGGCCCGCAAAGAGCGATCAAGAGCCCGAACCACGAAAAGCTAAAGTGATTTTGCCCGCTAGCTGCGACGAAAAATAGCGCGACGAGCGCAATGGGAGCTATGAGCGCGGTTTCGACGAAAAGCCCCTCTAAAGAGGGCACGCTAAGGCGCTTTCTAATGAGCGAATAAAATCCAAACGTGATAGGCAAAATGATAGATATGATAGGTAGGCCGCCCGCATCGTAAATTTGCACTCCGATAGCGACAAAGACGATGCCGACGGCAAATTTGCCAGCGCGCGATAGCTTTTCTTTTAAAATCAGCACGCCAAGGAGCATATTTACGAGCGGATTTATGAAGTATCCAAGGCTAGTTTCCACGATCTTGCCGATATTTACGGCGTAGACGTAGATCCACCAGTTGGCAGCGATTAGAAGCCCCGTGACAAATAGCCAAAACGCGGTTTTTTTGTTACTTAAAATTTTCTTTGCGGCGCCTAGTTTGCGGCCAAATTTGAGCAGTAAAAATAAAAGCAGCACCGACCAAAGGATACGGTGAGCGACGATCTCGGTAGCCGAAAGCGCGCTGAGTTGTTTAAAATAAATAGGAAAAACGCCCCAGATCATAAAGACCGACAGGCCGTAGATGAAGCCGATTTTGGTTTGGTTTTTGTCCTTCATTTTTCCGCTTTTTTGGCAAAATTATATTTATTTGTCGTTAATCGAAACTTATGTGGCTCAAAAATGCGCAGCGAGGGCAAATTTGAGGGTAAAATTTGAAATTTTATCTGTAATAAAAGTTCTTTTAGTTAAAATCGGCGTTATTTTTAAAAAGGTTTAAAGATGTGGAGTAGAGATTCGTGGAGAAAATTTAATATCTTGCAGCAGCCTAGCTACCCCGACGAGGTCTTGCTAAAAAAGGCCGAAGATAAGCTAAAGACGATGCCGCCGCTAGTTTTTGCCGGAGAGGCTAGAAACCTAAAACAAGACCTTGCAAAAGTTTGCAACGGCGAGGCATTTTTGCTACAAGGGGGCGACTGTGCGGAGAGTTTTTCAAATTTTAACGCCGTAAATATCCGCGATATGTTTAAGGTAATGCTACAAATGGCGATCGTTTTAACCTTTGCCGGACGCTGCCCCGTCGTAAAAGTAGGGCGCGTGGCGGGTCAGTTTGCCAAGCCTAGAAGCTCGGACTACGAGGAGCAAGGCAGCGTAAAACTACCAAGCTACCGCGGCGACATCATAAACGGCTTTGAATTTAACCCAGATGCCCGCGTACCCGATCCAAACCGCATGATCGAGGCGTATTATCAAAGCGCATCCACGATGAACCTTCTTCGCGCCTTTTCTCGCGGCGGTCTAGCCGATCTGCACGAGGTAAATCGCTGGAACTTAGGCTTTATCAAAAAACCCGAGCTCGACGCTAAATACGGCGAGTTAGCCAGGCAGCTAAGCCAAACTCTAGCGTTTATGGGGGCTTGCGGCATAAACGCCTCAAATACGCCCGCAATCAGCGAAACTAAGGTCTACACCTCGCACGAGGCGCTTTTGCTGCCGTACGAGGAGGCGCTCACTAGAGAGGATAGCCTCACCGGCGACTGGTACGACTGCTCGGCGCATATGCTCTGGATCGGCGAGCGCACGCGCGGCGTAAACGACGCCCACGTACATTTTCTAAGCGGCGTACACAATCCTCTAGGCGTAAAGATCGGACCAAACGCAACCGCGCAGGACGTCATCGCGCTCGCAAATGCGCTAAATCCGCAAAACGAAGCGGGCAGACTAAACGTAATCATCAGAATGGGCGCGGATAAAATCGGCGAGCGGCTACCTAAAATCCTACGCGAAGTAAAACGCGAAGGGCTAAATATCGTATATAGCATCGATCCTATGCACGGCAACACGATAAAGGCGGCAAACGGCTACAAGACGCGCGAATTTGATAAAATCCTAGCCGAAGTGCAGAGCTTTTTTGAGATACATAGAGCCGAAGGCACGCATGCGGGCGGCGTGCATCTAGAGATGACGGGGCAGGACGTGACCGAGTGCACGGGCGGATCGTTTAAACTAAACGAGGATGATCTCGCGCACAGATACGAAACGCAGTGCGATCCGCGCCTAAACGCCGATCAGTCGCTAGAACTAGCGTTTTTAATCGCTGAGTTTTTAAAGAAAATTTAGCTTTACCGGGCGTAAATTTGATGAAATTTGCGCCCTTTAAATTTAACAAAGCTCAAATTTGACTCGTAAATTTACGGAATTTAAACGAGTCAAATTTACTCACGCCCGCCTTTTGTCTTTCAAATTTGACCGCTTTTGTCGCTTTTAAACTAAATTTATCCCAAATTTCGCGAATTTCTTAAAATTTAATACAATTTTCGCTACATTAATGAAAAATTATCAAATCGGAGAGAAACAATGAGCGATGTTTACGACATTATCGTGATAGGCGGCGGCCCTTGCGGTATCGCGACCGTCGTAGAGGCGAGAGCCAATGGATTAAAAAAAGTTTTGCTTCTCGAAAAGGGCGACAACCACAGCCAAACTATAAGAAAATTTTACAAAGACAATAAGCGCGTGGATAAAGAGTATAAAGGTCAGGATAGCACCATTCACGGTATCGTGTCCTTTGAGGACGGCACTAAGGAGAGCACGCTTGATTATTTTGATAAGTTGCTAGACGAGGAAAAGATCGAGGCCGTGTTTAACTCCGAGGTCGAAAGCGTAAAGAAAAAGGACGGTTTGTTTTTCGTGCACACCGCAAAGGGCGACTATCAAGCCAAAAACGTGATGATAAGTATCGGTAAAATGGGACGCCCGAACAAACCTGATTACAAGATCCCGCCTTCGCTAAATAACGTTATAAATTTTAACCTAAACTCCTGTTCTAGCGGCGAAAAAGTTCTCGTAGTAGGCGGCGGAAACTCGGCCGTAGAGTACGCTATCGAGCTATGCCAATACAACAAAACTACGCTGGCGTACCGCAAGGATAAATTTAGCCGCGTAAACGACGTAAACGTAACGGCGCTATGGGAACTAGAAAAAGCAAATAAGCTAAAAGTGCGACTAAATCACGATATCACCGAGATCGAAAACGAATCCGGACGCGTGAGGGTGCACTTTTCAAACGGAAAAATCAGAGTCTACGACAGGGTCGTCTACGCCATCGGCGGCTCGACTCCGGTGGATTTTCTGCAAAAATGCGGAGTAGAGCTTGACGCAGATAAAGATCCGGTCGTAAACGAGCACTATGAAAGCAGCGTCGGCGGTCTATATATCGGCGGCGACATCGTGCTAAAAAACGGCGGCTCGATCGTGCTCGCGCTAAATCACGCGCATAAGGTAGTCCAAGACATCAAGGAAAAATAGAGTTGAGAGCGTTAAATTTAGTCTTATTTTTTATCTGCGGTTGTTTGCTCACGCTGGGCGGGTATTATTTGTATTTCGAGTTTACGAAGCCGTCTGCAAGGCCAACGGAACTCGCCGTGCAGATAATGAACGTCGAAGAAGTGCCTAAAAACGAGAGCGTAGGCGGTACGGACGAGACAAATTCGGCTATCCAAAGTCAAGCTTTACCGCAAGAAAAATATGCTAGAAATTTGGATGCGAACTATACGGACGCTCCTATTTTAGGCGATGAGGACGAGCTAAAAGAACAAATCCGCGTCCTGCGCGCTCAAAATAAGCTGCTTTATGACGACAACGTCGATCTAGTCGGTAAAAATCTAGAAATCTCAAATCTCTTAAACGATCAACAAGCCGAGCTGGAAACCAGACGAAAACAAGCCGCTAGCGCTAACGACAAGCAGCGCCTAAGCGCGATTGACGAGCTAAATGAAAAACTAGCCAAAGCGCAGGAAGAAAACGAAAAAAATAAAAATTTAGAGCAAAATTTGACTTCGCTTCGCAGCGAGATCAAGACTCTAAAAGCCGAGCTTGAAAAAAAGCAGAGCGAATTTGACAAATCAAGCGCTAAAACGCAAAACGAGAGCCAAAATGCGTTAAAACGGCTCGAAGCTCAAAATGACGAACTGAAAAATGAAGCGACTGCTGCTAAAGCTAAATTTGAAAGCGAACTAAGAACTGCGACCGAGGAGGCCGCAAAACTAAAGAGCGAAAACGCTAGGCTTACAAACGAGCTAGGACTAAAAGACACCGAAATAAAAAGGATCGCGAGCGAATATAATGCCCAGGCGCTAAACGCTCAAAATTTAACCAAAAGCAGGATAGAAGCTCTAGAAAAAGAGCAAAACGCGGACAGAAAAAAAATAAGCGAGCTTGAAGCGAGCCTCGAAAACGCAAATAAAAAAGCCGAGTCAAAAGCCAAACTAAAATCGATAAATAGCGAGCTAAACGCGACGAATAAAGAGCTGGTCGCAAAGCTTGAGAGAGAGAAAAAGGGCTTTGAAAAAGAGGTAGAAAAAATCCTAGCTATGCACAAAACGGAGTTTGAAAAGCTAAAAAATCAGCTCGAAAAAGAGCGTCAAGATACCGAGCGAAACGTAACCGAGCTAAAGGGTAAAATTTATGAGCTAGAAGACCAGATCTCAAAAAAAGATAGTTCGTTAAAAAGCGCGGAAGCCAAGGTTGTCGATCTAAACGAGTCGCTAAATATCCAAAAAGAGCTGCTAGCAGACGAGATCGCCGCGAGCAAAAAAAATATCCAAAACTATAAAATTTTAAATAACAAAATCACGACCTTGGTCGAAAACAACATCAAGGCCGACAAGGAAAATAAAGAGCAAATAGACGCTCTAAACAAGCTTTTGACGCAAAAAGACGCAGAGTTAGCGACTCTAAAAAAACAGATGCAAGACGGAGCTAAAGATCTAAGCGATACGAAGGAAAATTTAGCCAAAACGAGTACGCAAAAAAACGTCGCAAAGGGCGAAGTGGCGCAGATACTAACCAAAAATGAAGAGCTGATGAGCGAAAATGAAAATCTAAAAAAGATAATCCAGCTAAATTTTAAAGCCGAAGTGCCTAAAAAGGTAGTTTTCATCGCCTCAGTCGAGTGCTCGGACATGAGCGCGGGTTCGGACAGGCCGACGCAAGTTTGCAAAAATAAAGTTAGCGACTTTTTGCAGAGTTATAATTCAAATTATTATTTCGAAATCACGCCGATAGTGAGTCGCGGTAACTTTATCGCCACGTCAAAAGCGGCAAAAGTGATCCCGCAAGATGAACTAGAAAAGATCAACTCATACGCAAATTTCGGTATCGGCAAGGAGCGCGCTAAGGTTGCCGGCGAGATGATAAAAGACGAATTCGGCGACTTTTCGCGCATATCGTATAGTAACGACATCATAACGTCTCAAGATAAGCAAGGATTTATCATCAAGGTATATAGATGATAATCACTCAGCCCAAAAACGGCTACCGCTACAACAGCGATACGATGTTTTTGTACGACTTTATCCGTGAGGGCGGAGTGCGCGGCGAGGTGCTAGAGGTCGGCTGCGGTAGCGGGGTTTTGGGACTGCTTTTAAAGCGTGATTTTCCTAAAATTTCGCTTAGCTTGCTTGATATTTTAGAAGCTAACGTAAATTTAGCCGCCGCAAACGCTAGCCAAAACAGCCTTGAAGCTGACTTTATAACGGCTGATTTTGCTAAATTTAAGAGCGAAAAAAGATATGATCTCATCGTCTCAAACCCGCCTTTTTACCACGACGGTGCAAAAAAAAGCGAGAATGAACATCTTCGCACCGCCAGATACAGCGAAAATTTGCCCCTTAGCGAGCTTGTAGGTAGGGCAAATTCGCTCCTAAAGCCGCGCGGAGTTTTTAGTTTTTGCTACGACGCTAAGCGCCTAGCTGAAATTTTACTTTGTTTGAGCGAGTTTAAATTTACGCTTACTAGGCTTTGCTTTGTGCATCCAAAAGCAGACGGCGCGGCAAATTTGGCGCTAATCGAAGCTAAAAAAAGCTCAAAATCCTTAGCTCAAATTTTGCCTCCGATTGTTGTTTTTGAAGGCGGAGTTTATAGCAAAAAAGCGGCTGAAATTTTTGCCGCGGCAAATACGCAAAGTAAGGATGCGCTAGAGTGAGTTTGCTAAGACAAAGCGGCTTTGGTTATGAATTTGACGCTAGCAAGTGCGAGCGGTGCGGCGGCAAGTGCTGCACTGGCGAGAGCGGCTATATATGGATAAGTTCGGCGGAAATTTCGGCACTAGCGGAACATTTAAAAATAAACGAGAACGAGTTTAGATCGCGATTTTTAGATAAATTCGGATATAAATTTAGCCTCAAAGAAAAGCCCTATGAGGGCGGATTTGCGTGCGTATTTTTTGACGAAACGGCAAAAAACTGCTCGGTTTACGACTTTCGCCCGAGCCAGTGCCGCACCTTTCCGTTTTGGGACTATTTTAAGGATAAAATCAATGAATTGGAGAAAGAATGCGCGGGAATAAGGCGATTTTAAAATTTATATTGGCGGCTTTGCTTGTTTGTTTTGCTACTGCCGAAGACGGTTTTGACGAGAATTTATACGTTATCAAGGCGCTTTTAGCGGTAGAAAACGCCAGACACGACGAGGCGACCGAGCTTTACGAGCAGCTTTACGAAAAGACCAAAAACACGGACTATCTAAAAGAAGCGCTTAGACTCGCGTTTTTTTCTAAAAACGTAAATTTTAAAAGCATTTTAGCGCTCAGCCAAAAGGTGCTAAAAGACGACGTGGACGTGCTTCGTATACAGGGCGCAAATTTGATGAGCGAAAACAAACTAGACGAAGCGGCAAAGATAATGCAAGAGCTCGTCAAAAAAGAGGACGTTTCTAAAAACCACGTCATGCTCTCTGCCGTCTACTCGATGCAAAACGACAACAAAGCCGCTCTAGGCGAGCTCGAGCGTGCATACGAGCTAGATAGGAGCGTGGAAAATCTACTGCGAATAGTCGATCTTTTATACAATAAAATGAACGACAAAAAAGAGGCGATTAGGCATCTGGAGAGCTCGCGCCGTATCGACGGCTGCGAGGTCGAGACCTGCACGGCGCTAGTTGATATCTATGCACAGGACGGCCGCTACTCAGATATGATCGATGTTTACGAGGGGCTTTTTGAAGCAACGAAAGAAAAAATCTATCTCGAAAAAGCGCTTGGCGTCTACGTCTATCAAAAAAACTACGACAGTGCGATCAAATTTTTGCAAAAATACTCCTACAACGACGACGCTTTGATGGATCTTTACGCTGCGACGGGGGATTTTGCTAAGGCTTATAAAAAGGCGCAGGAGGCCTTTGATAAGAGCTTTAACCTCGAATATCAAGCCAAGATGGCGATATATCAGTACGAAAGAGACACAAACAAACAAACCAAAAAGATAGATAAAGATAGCCTAAAGCAAGTCATAAATAACTTTGAAAAATCAGCCGTAAAGCTAAATAACGCGTTATATCTAAACTACTACGGCTACCTACTCATCGACCACGATATAGACGCGAAAAAGGGGATAGATCTGGTAAATAAAGCCCTCGAGCTAGAGCCGGGGTCGGTATTTTATCTAGACTCGCTAGCGTGGGGATACTATAAGCTAGGCGAGTGCAAAAAGGCCGACGAGATAATGCAACAAGTCCTGCACGACGAGGAATTTGTAAATTCGCCCGAAGGCAAAGAGCACATAAACGCTATCAAAGGGTGCTTAAAAAATGGTAAAAAATGATACTAGATCAGATAATTGAACGAACGAAAGAGGACTTGGCGCTTCGAAAATCTCAAACGCCTTTTGAAAAACTGCAAGAGCTCGCGGCCAAAAATCCTCGCGAGATAAAAGACGCGGTAAAAGCGCTAAAAAGCAGCGCAGACGAGCCGTATCGCATCATCGCCGAGGTCAAAAAAGCAAGCCCTAGCAAAGGGCTGATAAGGCAAAATTTCGCGCCCGTAGAGATAGCCAAAGAGTATGAAAAGGGCGGCGCAAACGCCATCTCGGTTTTAACCGAGCCGCATTTTTTTAAAGGAAATTTAGAGTATCTAGCCGCTATCAGACGCGAAAGCTCGCTACCGTTACTTCGCAAGGATTTTATCGTAGACGAGTATCAAATTTTAGAAGCGCTTGTTTACGGAGCTGACTTTATCTTGCTTATCGCAAAGGCTCTTAGCGCGGGCGAGTTAAAGCGGCTGCTTGATTACGCGCGATCGCTCGGGCTTGAGGCTCTAGTAGAGACGCACGACGAAGAGGACGTAGAAAAGTCAAATTTTGCACGCGCAAAGATAGTCGGGGTAAATCACCGAAATTTAAGCACGTTTGAGATGGATATGAGCCTTTGCGAGAAGCTGTTTTCTAAAATAAAAAACGCAAGCGTCATCGTCGCCGAAAGCGGTATCTACGAGCATTCGCAGCTAAAAGAGCTTCACGCTCAAGGAGCCGACGCGTTTTTGATAGGCGAGCATTTTATGAGGCAAGAGGACTTGGCAAAGGCCGTAAAAACCGTAAAGGAGGGCTAGGATGGATCACATTTGCGCGCCGTGGAGGAGCGAATATTTCGGCAAAAAGGAGCAGGGCTGCGTCTTTTGCAACGTCGTAAATCATCCCGAAAAAGATGCGCAGACGGGCGTTTTGTTTCGCGCAAAGCGGTGTTTTGGGATCATGAATCTCTACCCGTATACGCCGGGGCACTTTATGGTGATACCTTACGTGCATACAGATAATATCGAAAGCCTAGATGAGCAAACTTGGTCGGAGATGAGCGCTTACGTGCGCGAGGGCGTGAAAATTTTAAAACTCGAACTAAACGCGGCGGGCGTAAATATCGGGATGAATCTGGGCAAAGCAGGGGGTGCTGGTATCGCAGAGCACGTACACTATCATCTAGTGCCGCGCTGGAGCGGCGATACGAACTTTATCACATCTATCGCCGAAGTGCGCGTAAACGGCGTGCCTTTTACTCCGCTTTACGAAAAGCTCAAAGCCGCGTTTGCGGACGTTTGCTTTAATGAGCGGTAAATTTATTTTTACCAAATTATTTTTTGGTAGAATTATCAAAATTAAAAGATATTGAGGCATACGATGAGATTTATTTTGCCGATATTTTTGTCGTTTTCTTTTGTTTTTGCAGATTTTAGCTGCGATGACGCTTTGGCTGAGAAGCAGCGGTTTTTCTCGCAAAATTTAACATTTTCGGGAGAATTTGAGCCAAACTGCAATGATTCTATCCTAGGGATAAAAGAGGCTCAAATTTTACTCTCGGCCGCTCAAAAGATCCGCGCCGAAAGCCTTGCTTGCGTCGGAAATTTGGCGACTAAAAATTTAAACGAGTTTAAATTTAAGATACTAAAAGCCTCCTATGCGCCCGAAATTTATGCCAAAGAGCTAGAGAGCCCCGACGAATACGAAAAACTCGTATCGCAAAACAGAGCCAGGCTTCGCTACTGGGGACATCAAAGCTTAAGTAATTTCACGGTTTTTAAGGACTTTAACAAAGACTACAACGCCGTCTTGGGGCTGCTGGTAAACTACTACAAATCAAATTTTAAAATAGACGAAGGCAGCGCGATTTATTACGCTTCAAAGGTCGCAAACGAGTTTTTAAAATTTGCCGCCGCGACTTTGCAAAACGGCGATATGGACGAATTTGCCAGAAAGGTTAGCGACCCAACCTTTACAAAATACGGCATAAATGAGGCGATATATTCTGGCGCCGTCTCGCAAAGCTCGCTACAAAACGCCTTTAATGCCGCGCTTCTTTACGAAAAAAGCGAGGACGTGATAAGAGAGTTTTTGCGTGCGGGGGTAAATTTAAACTACGGCTTTGAGAGTTCGCTGTTTTTCGCGCTTAAAAATTTAAATAACGTAAAGCTCCTGGTTTCTAGCGGCGCGGACGTAAACTATGCAAATCTGCTCGGCGTCACTCCGCTTTTTAATGCCGTGCAGCTAAATGACATAAATTTGGTTAAATTTCTCCTCGAAAACGGAGCGCTGGTAAACAAAAGGCTGATAGACGTGAGCACTAAGCTTGCATATAGCTCAAATTTAAGCGTCCAACTGCCGAGCTTCGTGAAGCTCTGCGACTTTGACGCGGCGTCAAAAAGCGTGCTCATGAGCGCGGCGGGGGCGGCAGATGTGGAAATTTTGCAGCTTTTGGTGGATAACGGCGCGGACGTGCAGGCAGTGGATGATAACGGACTAAACGCCCTAGACTACGCCCTCATCGGCAAAAAAGAGATCAACGCACAGTACCTAAGGGCGATGGGGCTAGAGTCAAATTTGATCACCGAATAAGGAGAAAATATGAAAGGAACGGCTTTTATCACGGGGGCTACGTCGGGTTTTGGCGAGGCGATAGCTAGGACGCTCAGCCGCGAAGGCTACAAGATCGTAGCGCTCGCTCGCCGTAAAGAAAGGCTCGAGGCCTTAGCTAAGGAGATTGGGAATACACACATCATCGTCGCCGACATCCGCGATAAAAAGGCGGTTTTTGACGGCGTGGCAAATTTACCGCAGGAGTTTCGCGATATCGAAGTGCTCGTAAATAACGCAGGCCTGGCGCTAGGGCTCGAAGGCGCGGCGGAGACTAGCATCGAGGACTTTGAGACGATGGTCGATACCAATATCAAAGGCTTTTTATACTCGACCAAGGCCGTTTTGCCCCTTATGATCGCGAGAAAGAGCGGCTATATCTTTAATCTAGGCTCGACCGCGGGCGCATGGCCGTATCCGGGCAGTCACGTTTACGGCGCGAGCAAGGCGTTTGTCAAGCAGTTTAGTAGAAATCTGCGTAACGACATCCGCGGCACTGGCATACGCGTGACCGAGATAGCTCCCGGCATCTGCAAGACCGAGTTTAGCGAGGTTCGCTTCGGCGGCGATAAGGCTAAAGCCGATGCGGTTTACGAAGGCGTGGAGTACATAACCGCCGAGGATATCGCGCAGATCGTGCTAAACTGCCTAAATATGCCTCACCGCGTCAATATCAACGTCGTCGAGGCGATGGCGACGCAGCAGACTTGGGCCGGGCTTTTTATCGAAAAAAAGTAGGCTTTTAGCGTTAAATTTGCGGATTTTAGGGTTAAATTTGACTCTTTTATCAAATTTAACCCGAAATTTGGCGCCTAGTATTAAATTTCGAGCGGCAAACTTAGTAGCGTTTTAAACCCGTGCGGTTTGAAGCAGATATCGTAAATTTACCTTTTTATGCAAATGACGCTCTGCGCTTTAAGTACCAAATTTGACCAACAAGCCAGAGTTTAAAATTCCTGTAAAAATCTAAACTACGAGCAAATTTAAAATTTGCCGCCGAGTACAGTTTTAAGCAAAATTTCCACAAAAGCTTCATTTTTAACATAAAATTTTAATAAAGAGCTAAAAATTTTGAATTCTAAGCGAATTTAAAACAAAAATTTAAGCCGCATTTAGCTAAATTTATGCCTTAAATACCGACCGATGGCACGCGGGGCGGAAAATTTGATTAAACCGACGAAAAACAAAAAGGAGTTTTTGATGAAAAAGATTTTATTTTTGTCGCTTTTGCCGATCTTGGCGCTAGCCGTAGATCCCGAAGTAGCGAAAAAAAATGCCGAAATTTTCGGCTTTTGGACGCTCATACCGCCCGTGGTGGCGATAGTTTTGGCGTTTATCACCAAAGACGTCGTTTTGTCGCTGTTTATCGGCGTTTTTAGCGGTACGTTTCTCATAAACGTCATCGATTCAAGCATCCCGATGACCTTCGTAAAGGGCTTTACCGACATCGTAAAAAGGGTCGTGGGCTCGCTGGCCGATAGCTGGAATGCGGGCATCGTGCTTCAGGTGCTTTGTATCGGCGGCGTGGTCGCGCTCATCACCAAAATGGGCGGAACCAAGGCCGTGGCGATATGGCTGAGCAAAAAGGCCAAAACAGGCGTTTCAGCTCAAATTTCAACCTGGGTGATGGGACTTTTCGTCTTTTTCGACGACTACGCGAACTCCCTCATCGTGGGCCCGATCATGCGCCCGATAACGGACAAATTTAAAGTCTCTCGCGAAAAGCTAGCCTTTATCATCGACGCTACCGCCGCTCCGATCGCTGGTCTAGCCGTCATCTCGACCTGGGTCGGGCTTGAGATCTCGCTCATAAAGCAAGGCTACGAGCTCATCGGCATAACGAACGTAAACGCCTTTAGTATCTTCGTCGAGACGATGCCTTATAGATTTTACAATCTTTTCATGCTATTTTTTATCGTCTGCACCGCATTTATGGGGCGCGAATTTGCCGGTATGCTAAAAGCCGAGCGCAGAGCTAGAGCGGGCGAACTACACCCTAGACGCGACGGAGCGATGATAGAGGACGTCGAGGATAAGACGCTAGAGCCTAAAGAAAACATAAAACTACAAAGCTCAAACGCGATCGTACCGCTTTTGGTGCTTATTTTGGGCGCGTTCGTTAGCTTTTATTTTAGCGGTTTGGGCTCGCTTGAGGGCGAGGCTCTTGAGAGCGCGAAGGCTCATCCGCTTACGTTCCACACCTTCCAAGCGACTTTTGGTGCGGCTGATGCGTCCGTGGCGCTATTTCAGTCGGCTTTGTTAGCTACGATAGTGGCGATATTTATGGCCGTTTATAGGAAAATTTTAACCGTGCGCGAGGCGATAGAGACATGGGGCAAGGGCTGGAAAACCATGATAACTACGATCATCATCCTGCTTCTTGCGTGGTCGCTTAGCTCGGTGATCAAGGAGCTTGGCACGTCTCGCTACCTAGTCGATCTGCTTTCGCAGTCTACGCCAAAGATCGTCCTTCCGGCGGCGATTTTTATGCTGGGTTCGTTTATCAGCTTTTCTACCGGCACCAGCTACGGCACGATGGGTATCTTGATGCCGCTTGCGATACCGCTAGCTAGCGCGGTGGGCATGCATAGCGGACTAGAGGGTGACGCCTTGCACGCGTATATGATAGTAAATATCTCAGCCGTTTTAACGGGCGCGATATTCGGCGATCACTGCTCTCCGATCTCGGATACTACGATACTTTCGTCCATGGGTGCGGGATGTAACCACATCGATCACGTCCAGACTCAGATGCCTTATGCGCTTGCTGTTTGCGCGATCAGTATTTTTGCGGGATACTTCCCGACCGCGCTTGGCCTAAGCATCTGGATAGTGCTTCCTTTGGGGCTTTTGGTTACGGCATTAGTGGTTAGATTCGTCGGGCAAAAGGTTTAAATTTGCCCGATAAGTTTTGTAAATTTCTAGGAGAGTGCGGCAGTTGCACTCTTGATATGCCTTATGAGGAGCAGGCTGAGTTTAAAAAAGATCTCATAAGGCGCGAATTTGAGCCGTTTTACCGCGGCGAATTTGAGTTTTTCGCCTCGCAGATGGCCGGCTACCGCACGAGAGCGGAGTTTGGAATTTGGCACGATATTTGGCATAGCGCGGTCGATCTAGCATACACGATGCACGGTGCCAAAACCAAGCGGATTATGATAGACGAATGCCCAAAAGTAGCCGCTCCTATCGCAAATTTGATGCCGCGTTTGCTTGAAGCGCTTGCGAAAAATCAAATTTTAAAAGAGAAGCTCTTTGGCGCCGAGTTTATCTCGTGCGCGAGCGGGATATTAGCGACGCTGCTCTATCATAAGCGTCTAGGCGAAGCCGAGCAGGGCGAGATAGAAAATTTAGCGCGCGAGCTTGCCGGTTACCGCGTAACGATCGCTGCAAGAGCAAAGGGGCAAAAGCTGCTAAGCGGCGAGTTAAATTTGCTAGATAGCCTAAATATGGGCGGTAAAATTTACAAATTTACATTTGGCGACGGAGCTTTTATCCAGCCAAATACCGCCGTAAACGAAAAGATGGTCGCATGGGCGAAGGGCTGCGTAGAGCGCGGCGCGGATCTGCTCGAGCTTTACTGCGGACACGGCAACTTTACCGTCCCGATGGCGGAAAAATTTAAGCGCGTTTTGGCGACCGAGATATCCAAAAGCTCGATCGCAAATGCCCTTAAAAACTGCGAACTAAACGGCGTAGATAATATCAAATTTTTGCGAATGAGTGCCGAGGAGCTAATGAGCGCGTTTGGGCGCGAGCGCGAGTTTAACCGCTTAAGAGAGCTTGATATCTTTAGCTACGACTTCTCGCACGTTTTGGTCGATCCGCCTCGCGCGGGACTTGATGAGAGCGTGATAAATTTCATCAAAAACTACGAAAATATCATCTATATCTCCTGTTCGCCGCAAAGTCTAAAACGCGATCTAGCGCAGCTTGCTCTAACGCATGAGGCGGTTAAATTCGCCGTCTTTGATCAGTTTGCAAACACTGCTCACATCGAGTGCGGCGTGCTTTTAAGGAGTAAAAATGCCTAGCGAATTAAGGCAAATTTTATCTTCTGCTAAAAATATCGCGGTCGTGGGCCTTAGTCCTGACGAGAGCAAACCTAGCAACGAGGTGGCAAAATTTCTCATTGAGAGCGGTTTTAACGTGTTTCCCGTCTATCCAAAATTTGATGAAATTTTAGAGCTCAAGGTTTATCGAAATTTGACCCAAATAGATGAAAATATCGACATCTCCGTGATGTTTAGAAAGGGCGAGTTTGCTAGCGAGCTAGTAAAGGACGCCGTCAAAAAAGGCGTGAAAACGCTGTGGCTACAGCTGGGTATAACAAACGACGAAGCAGGAGCTGTCGCGCGCGAAAACGGGATAAATTTCGTGCAGGATAAGTGTATAAAAATCGAGCTTGAAAGGCTTGATTTAGGCTAAATTTGACGACGAAGCTTGCACTGTAAATTTAGCGGCCCGCGGCAAAAAACAAAAGTATAAAATAAAAATAAAGAAAACGTAAGCAAAAATACGGTAAATAAACGCGCGAGCAAAAGCGACGAAAAGTAAAATTTAAACAAAAATGAAAGGCTAAAATGATCTCTCTAAATAAAATAATCCAAGCCAAGCGCACGATAAGCGGCTTCGTGTATAAGACGCCGTTTGCCTACAGCGCGAAACTAAGCCTCGCAAGCGGCGCGCTCATCTACCTAAAAGAAGAAAACCTCCAGCGTACGGGCGCTTACAAGATCCGCGGCGCGTATAATAAAATCGCAAATTTAAGCTCAAACGAGCGTAAAAAAGGCGTCGTCGCAGCAAGTGCGGGCAATCACGCCCAAGGCGTAGCTATCTCGGCGCGCGAGTTTAAAACGCCCGCTACTATCGTGATGCCCGAGTCCACGCCACTTTTAAAGGTGTTAGGCACCAAAGATCTAGGCGCCGAGGTTATCCTAAAGGGCGATAACTTCGACGAGGCCTACGCCTACGCCGTCGAGTACGCTAAGCAGCAGGGCATGAGTTTTATCCATCCTTTTGACGACGAGTACGTGATGGCCGGGCAGGGTACGGTGGGGCTTGAGATGCTTGACGATCTAGCCGAGCTTGAGACTATCATCGTGCCGGTTGGCGGCGGCGGGCTAATCAGCGGCATATCAAGCTGCGTAAAGCAGGTAAATCCAGACATCCGCGTGGTTGCCGTGAGCGCAAAGGGCGCGCCTGCGATGTTTAACAGCTTTAGCGCTAAAAAAAGCATAAACTCAAAAACCGTGCGCACGATCGCCGACGGTATCGCGGTTCGAGACGCGAGCGAGACGACGCTGGCAAATATCTTAGAGTGCGTGGACGAGTTTGTGCAGGTTGATGACGAGGAGATCGCAAACGCGATTTTGTTCCTGCTCGAGACGCAAAAGATCGTGGTCGAGGGCGCGGGCGCGGTCGGCGTAGCTAGTATCCTGCACAACAAGGTCAAATTTAAAGCCGGCGAGCGCATCGGCATCGTGCTAAGCGGCGGAAATATCGACGTGCAAATGCTAAACGTCATCATCGAAAAGGGTCTCATCAAGTCCCACCGCAAGATGGCGCTGCAAATCACGCTGATCGACAAACCCGGCGCGCTCATGAGCCTAACCGATAGCCTAAAGATCGCAAATGCCAATATCGTGAAGATCGACTACGACCGCTTCTCCACGAGCCTAGAGTACGGCGACGCTAATATCACGATCACGCTGGAAACCAAAGGCGAGGATCACCAAGAGCTCATCAAAAAAGTTCTCAGAGAGCACGATTTTAAATTTATACAAGTGTTTTAGATGGTTAAATTTGAGCTCAAATTTGCTAACTAAATTTGGGCTTGTCGTTAAATTTGCCTCAAATTTAAAACTCGTATCTCAAAGGTGCGGGTTTTGCCAAACTGCACCGTAAATTTAAATTTATATCGATACAAAACAACCCAAAGCTCAAATTTAACGATTATTTTAACGAATTTCGCTAAAATCGCCTTTTAAAGGAGCAAAGATGATAGATGTTACAAGCCTTATTTTGGCAATTTTGCTGGCGGTTTGCGTATTTACGATTTTTAGATTTAACAAAGCCTTAAAAACCGCGCAAAAGCCCTCTACGACGCAGATTGGCACCGAGATATCGCAGCTAAAATCCATCGGCGAGCTATCCGTTTTTCAGGTCTATAGCAAAGAGATCGTGACCAAGACCGATCATGCATTCGGCAGCTTCGGCAAGGAGTACCTGCGCTGGCTGGTGAGCGAGAAAAAGCTCTCGATGATATTTGAGTTTGAGATAAACTTCATCTACGACTTAACGAGCCCGCGCCTAGAGATCGTAAACGTCGCGAGCGAGGAGTATCTCATCAAGATGCCGCCTTGCAAATACAAATTTTCGATCGCGAATATGAAATTTTACGACGAGAAAAACGGCAAATTTATCCCGTTTTTGTTGCCTGATTCGCTAAACGGATTTTTCGGTAGCAGCTTTAGCGAGGAGGATAAAAACAGGCTCATCGAGGAGGCGCGCGCCGAGGTCGAAAAGATGTCCGTACGCCTAATAAATCAGCTCCAGTCCAAGATCCACAAATCCGCGCGCGATACGCTAGAGGCGATCGCAAAGAGCTTTGGGGCTAGGGCGGTGAGATTTGAGTTTAACGACGAGGACGAGCAGGTTAGGCTAAATCTGCAAAACGTGGCGTGAGGGTAAGATGGCATTCGTAAAAGCGCTTTTGATAGGTAAAGCAAGGCAGTACGGTAGCGTGGCGGCTACGGATGAGCTGGGCAAGGCGTGGCGCTCGGCAATATTTAAAAATGCGCAGACGGGCGAAATCTACGCAAACGAGCTTGGCTTTGAGGGCGACGAGGTCGCCGACACCAAGCATCATGGCGGCGTAAATAAAGCCGTGTTTGCAAACTCGCTAGAAAACTATCCCGCGTGGGAAGCTTATCTTGGGCTTAAAAATTTGCCGTTAGGCGCGATGGGCGAAAATTTGACCGTTAGCGGACTAGATGAAAATAGCGTAAACGTGGGCGACGTGCATAAAATCGGCTCATTAGTACTACAAGTAACCCAGCCGCGAAAACCGTGCTTTAAGCTCGCAAAACGCTGGGGAAATGCAAATTTAGCCAAAGAGATTTTTGCTACCGGATTAACCGGCTGGTACTATAAAGTGCTTGAAAACGGGTCGTGCAAGGCCGGCTGCGAGATAGAGATCCTGCAAAAAAACGAAAATGCTCTAAGCGTAATGCAGATAAATAAACTGTTTTTAAATCCGAGCGAAAATTTGGATTTGTTGCCTAAATTTAGAGCTCTTGAAGCGCTACCTGCTAGCTGGCAGGACGATATAAATAGGCGCTTAAACGGCTCGTATAGCACAGCTTTTATGGAAAAACTTTGAAAAAACGGCTAAAATTTGCCAAAAAGCTTGACAAATAAGGTAAAAATATATATAATCAGCTTTCTTTTTACAGGCTGGGGTATCGCCAAGCGGTAAGGCAATTGGTTTTGGTCCAATCATCCAGAGGTTCGAATCCTCTTACCCCATCCACTCAAATTTCATCGCGGAGTAGAGCAGTGGTAGCTCGTCGGGCTCATAACCCGAAGGTCGGCGGTTCAAGTCCGTCCTCCGCAACCAAATCTAATTTTTCCTTCATTTACTCCAAAAAATCAAATTTTGCATTAAAGAAAATTGCTTATGAGCTTTGACGTACCAAAAATTTTAATCGTTTTGCTGCTGATTGTAATTATTTTGCTGGCTTTAAAGCTATTTAAAAAGCAAAAAATCAAGCAAACTAGATACAAAAGCGATAGCGGCGATACAGTAAAAAGCCGTGCCGAACTCATCGTGGCAAATTGGCTGTTTTACCGCGGCATAGATTTTATCTACGAGAAAAAAGCGCCGACCAAAGAGCGCGTCGTTAGCGATTTTTACCTTACGCAAAGCGAAATTTATATCGAATTTTGGGGTCTTGAGACGCCGCAATACCTAAAAAGAAAAAGCAAAAAAATCAAAATTTACAAGAAAAATCGCCTAAAGCTTATCCAAATGAACGACGATAGCCTGCGAGATTTAAACGCATTTTTCGCTAAAGAATTTGCAAGGCTCGGCGCAAAATATCAAATCAAGCCAAAACAGTAAAATTTATCAAATTTACAGGCATTGTCGTTTTGCCGTAAATTTGCCTCTACTTAGCGCAAGCCTCAAAAGCTACGATGTTTAGCCTTTTCAAGGTGCGGGTTATGCCCAAAATCGGTCAAATTTGATAAATCCGTAGAAATTAAACAAAAACTTACAAGCCTGGTCGCTTCGTTTAAATTTAACCAAAAGTATGTTTGCGTTGCAGTTAGACGCGGCAAAAAGTCTGTAAAATCCCTAACAAGGCCCGCGCAAAAGCCTAAATTCAAAGCTAAAAATGTATAATTACCCTAAATTTTTAAACAAGGAATAACAATGGATAGAGTAGAGCAGGCCATAAACGACATCAAAAACGGCAAAATGGTCGTCATGGTCGACGATGAGGATCGTGAAAACGAGGGCGATCTGGTATTTGCGGCGACCTTTAGCGACACGCAAAAGGTAAATTTCGCCATAACTCACGCAAAAGGCGTGCTGTGCCTCGCGCTAAACGAGGAGATCGCGGGTCGCCTTGATCTAAATTTGATGGTGGATAAAAACACGTCCTGCCACGAGACGGCGTTTACCGTCACCATAGACGCCAAAAACACGACCACGGGCGTGAGCGCATACGAGCGCGACGTCACGATCCGCCTGGCAGCCGATCCGATGTCAAAGCCCGAGGATTTCGTGCGACCTGGGCATATTTTCCCGCTCATCGCTAAAAAAGGCGGCGTGCTAAGCCGCACGGGGCACACCGAAGGCTCGGTCGATCTATGCAAGCTTGCCGGACTAACGCAAGCAGCCGTTATCTGCGAGATCGTAAAAGAGGACGGAAATATGGCTCGCAGACCCGATCTAGAGGAGTTTTGCGATAAATTTGGGCTAAATATGGTCTCGGTTTCCGAGCTAGTTCAATACCGCTTAAAACACGAAAGCCTAATCGAGATAAAAGAAAAAAACGCGGCTAAGATAGCGGGCTTTGACGCCCTAAAATGCGATATCCTAGATCACAAAGGCGAGCGACACTATGCTTTTGTTTTCGGCGAGATAAAGGAAAAAACCGCGGTCAAATTTCATCAAATTTCAAGCGATGTGGAGCTACTGTGCTCGGATAAATTCGACGATTTGCGAGATTCGCTCGAGTATCTATCCAAAAACGGCGGCGTCGCGGTGTTTTTGCAAGGCGAGGAGAAGTCCGGCGAACAGGTCAAGGACTACGGCATCGGCGCGCAAATTTTACACAAACTAGGCGTCAGCCGTATCGAGCTTTTAAGCGCGAATAAAAACAAAGATTTCGTCGCGTTAAAGGGCTTTGGGCTTGACATCGCGGGCTACAAAGAGTAACGCAAGCGGGCCTAGCGAGGTCGCGCGAGCCTTTGCTAAGACGCTAAATTTGGGGCTTTTGTATGCGGACAAAAAGGGCGTCATAAAATTTATAAATAAAAAATTCGAGCGGATTTTTGCTCTAGCGCCCAAGGTTTTTTACGGAGCGAAATTTGACGAGATGATCACTGCGGCGCAGGGGCTTAGCGAGCTAAAAAGCTTTGAAAATCTCAA
The DNA here is from genome assembly GCF_014253065.1 of Campylobacter massiliensis. Taxonomy (NCBI): domain Bacteria; kingdom Pseudomonadati; phylum Campylobacterota; class Epsilonproteobacteria; order Campylobacterales; family Campylobacteraceae; genus Campylobacter; species Campylobacter massiliensis. The sequence continues at coordinate 508,098 of NZ_JACLZK010000002.1, read as the reverse complement.
AAATAGCCCGCTAAACTCAAGCGATTTTGTAGTAAAAAAGGGCGATAAAAGCTTCAGGCTAAACGTCTCAAACGTGCTTGAGGGCGGGATAAAATTTGACGGATTTATCCTCGCAGTCACCGACGTCACGCACGAAGCGGAGCTCGAAAAAAAGGAGCTTGAGCATAGGCGCTCGGTGCTAGTTCACGCCAAAACCGCGCTGGTAGGCGAGATGATAAACTCCATCTCGCATCAGCAGCGCCAGCCTCTAAGCGCGCTGGGACTGTATCTGGACAATATCGATGAGTGCGCGCGCGAGGGCGAATTTGAGCACATACCGGCTCAAATCGCAGCCTGCAAAAAGAGCCTAAGACTCATGGATGAAACGATAAAGGCGTTTAGAAATTTTTACGCCAGCGGCGAGGGTGCGGCAAAATTTGACCTCGTTAATATCATAAACGAGCTTATTTTGATAGTGCGACCCGAGCTAAACTCTCACGGTATCGAGCTAAAATTTGCTCATGATGGCGGCAAGTGCGAGCTAAAAAGCGTCGCTAGCTACGTGAGGCAGATCTTACTCTCTTTGCTCTCAAACGCCAAGGACGCGTTGGTTGAAAGCGGATGCGAAACGCCGCAAATTTTGATCGAGTTAAAGAGATCGGGCGGGCTATTTTGCGTGAGCGTGAGCGATAACGGCAGCGGGGTTAAGGCGGATAGCGATAAAATTTTCGAGCCGTTTTTTACGACGAAAAATATAGGCACGGGCACGGGGCTAAACGTAGCTAGGGAGCTCGCCGTAAAAAAGCTAGGCGGCTCGCTGGAGCTTGAAAGTGCGGCGAATCCGACTAAATTTACGCTATTTTTAGGCGAAATTTAGACGAGGCGATAAATTTAAAAATTAGTTTGCAAACTTAAGAAAGACAAGCAAGAAACGAGGCTAGCGTGTATAGCAAAATAAAAAATATCTTAAACGGCGTAAATTTGCTCATCGTCGAGGACGACGAGAGCCTGCGCGAAAGCATCAAAATATCGGTCGAAAACTACGTGAGCGAGGTTTACGCCTGCGCAAACGCCAAAGAAGCGCTGGAGGTTTTTGAAGCAAAGGACGTAAATTTGGTGCTCTCAGATATCAACATGCCGCATATGAACGGGCTTGAGATGGCGGCTCGTATAAGGGGGCTGGATAAGGACGTGCCCATTATATTTCTCACCGCATACGATAGCGACGAAAACGTGCTTAGCGCGATAGAGCTGGGTAGCTTTGGCGTACTAAAAAAGCCCTTTGAAAAGCGCGAGCTCATCATGGAAATGAGCTTTGCGGCGAATAAATTTAAAAACGATTTTGCGGAGGTCGATCTAAAAAACGGCTTTAAATTTAACGCCTTTAGCAGGCAGCTAACAAAGGAAAACGAGCCTGTGGCGCTAACGAAAAAAGAGCAAAATTTACTCCATCTTTTTCTCAAAAATCAAGGGCGCGTCGTGAGCTTTGAGATGATCGAGGCGTGCGTCTGGCAGGAGGGTAGCTGCACCGCCGACGCGATACGAAGCTTTGTGTATAAACTACGCAAAAAACTCTATCCAGAACTCATCCAAAACGCGCAGGGCAGCGGATATGCGCTTGTCCTAGCCGAGCAAAATCAACGAACCGTGAGTCAAACGAGCTATATCTGAGGCAAGACGGCTTAATCAAAAAGTCATAGTTTAAATACAAAATGCGGCGCTTTTAAATTTGGCGTCTGCAAAAGACCGCAACGATAAATTTGAGCCAAGACTCGACGATTATAATCCGTTTAAAATTTACGTTTTCTTAAAAGCGTAAATTCAGCATAAATTAAAATTTAAGTCGTAAAATGCGAGCTGCTAATTTTAAAAATATCAAGGAGAAAAGATGCAAATAAATTCGCAAGAAGTAACGCAGGCGCCGGGAAACAACACCGTCTTTCAAACTTGGCTGTTAAGCGGCGACGAAAACGCCTGTAAAAAGGGCTTTGAGAGGCTTTGCGCTTTGGTCGTAAATTTAAATAAAACGGCTAAAGTAAGGTTTGGCGCGGAGGCGAACGTAAACTGCGTAATCGGCATCGGACACGACGCGTGGCTAAAACTAGGACTTCCGCAGCCGCTACCAAAAGAGCTTGTAAATTTTAAAGCGATAAAAGGCGACAAGCACGAAGCCGTGAGCACCGCGGGCGATATCCACGTGCATATTAGGGCGCTTGATGCGGCGGATTGCTTTGATATGGCGCAAAATATAAAGGCCGAGCTTTTTAAATTTGCCAAGCTCGCAGACGAAACTCAGGGTTTTAAATACCACGACGGCAGAGCGATTATTGGATTTGTGGATGGAACTGAAAATCCAAACGGCGAGGATAGGGATTATTTTGCCAAAGTCGGCGACGAGGACGCGAAATTTAAGGGTGGAAGCTATGTGTTTGTACAAAAATATAAACACAAAATGAGAGAGTGGAATGCAACTAGCGTGAGCGAGCAAGAAAAGGTCATCGGCCGCACGAAAGCAGACGACATCGAGATGAGCGAGGATGAAAAGCCTAGCAACTCTCACTCCGCCGCGGCAAACGTAGGAGATGATAAAAAAGTCGTTCGCGGAAATATGCCTTTTGTCGAGGGAAGCTTGACGGGGACGTACTTTATCGCGTATGCTAGCACGTTTTCGACGGTTGAAGCGATGCTAAATAAGATGTTTATCGGTGAGCCGCGCGGCAACTCGGATAGACTACTTGATTTTAGCACGCCGGTCACCGGAGCGCTCTTTTTCGCTCCTACTTTTGATATGCTCTCAAGCTATAGCGCAGAGTAGGATTTTTCGGCTCGCAAACCGTCCTAATTTTCGGGCATTTTGCGGGCTACCGCTTTAAAATTTGCTTTCAATAACCTCGCTGAATTAGCTTTTAAAATTTAAAACTAAGATTAGTATTTTTTCGTAAGCTTTTACCGTCAAATTTGCAAATTTTGCTCGCAAATTTACGATATGAGTCGCGCAAATATAAAATCTTAATTTGATAAAATCATAGTTTCATCATACTTTTCTTATATAATCCTTTTACATCTTAAATTTAAGGGAGAAAAATGAAAAAAATCCTACTATCAAGCTTGCTCGCCTGTTCGCTCTTTGCAGCGGGCGAGGTGTATAGCCCATCAGTAAAAGACGTTTACGCCGATGCGACGTCGCAAAAAAGCATAGGCAGGCTCTTGCCGACGAACGGGGTTAAAATTTTAGCCACGCAGGGCGACCGCGTGAAAATCTCCGTCAAAGGTTACCAAAATCCCGCCGTTAGCAACGTTGTTTATTTTAGTGACTCCGAGCGCGTCATCGCCGTTGCGTTTGCCAAAACCGCGACGCCTGATATAAAGGTCGTAAAAAAGGGCGCAAACGGCAAATGGGACGAGGTTGAGACCGTTGTCTACACGCAAAAAGACGGCTTTACGAACGACCTAGGCGGCCTTTTTGCTAAGGGCGGCGAGATTTACAAAGAGAGCTGTGGCGTGTGCCATTCGCTACATCAAACCACGCACTACAAGGCAAATCAGTGGCCTAACCTGCTAAAATCGATGATCGCGCGAACGGCGATCGGCAAAGACGACGAGTGGTTGGTGATACAGTACTTGCAAAAGCACTCTGCCGACGTGAACGTGGCGAAAAAGTAAAAGGCGGCGCGTAAATTTGACGAGGATTTACGCCTAAATGCGCCCACAAACGGACGAGATTTGCGGGAGCTAAACTTATAAATGTCGCGGCGAAGCGGTCGCTTTTTCAAATGCCGAAAAAGTTAAATTTAGCGCGCAAGACGAGATGCGCGCTAAATTTGAGCGACTACTTTGCGGGTTAGGCTGCGCGAACGAGGCTTTTAGCCGTCAAATTTGACTCGCTGGACGAGATGGCGGTTAAATTTGAGCGTAAAAGCTTAAATTTAAGTTCGTGCGAAGGTGCGGCTCGTTGGCTGATAAAAAAATCGCTTTTAAAAGAAGCGATGTGTTTTAGCTTTGCTTGTCTGCGACTTCGCAACTGCAAGCAGAGGGGTGCAGGGAGCGCTTGCGCTTCCGCTCGGAGGTCGGACTTCGTTCGACCGAGAAGTTTGATTTAGGGTACCCTACGCAGTAGGGACTTTAGGTGGGTGAGCGACCGTCTTTAGAGGATGCCGACTGCTCGGCATCCGTACGGGAGCGAGTGAGCGGAGCATATCGCATAGGCGATGCGAGCGATGGGTAAAAACAAATCGGAGGTCGGACTTCGTTCGACCGAGAAGTAAAAAATAGGAGAGGAAAATGAACCTACAAAGACGAAATGTATTAAAAGGCGGAGCGGCTCTTGCGGCAGCTCCTTTGTTTTCTAGCGTAACGGCGTCAAATTTACTCGCCGCCGAGCTAAATACGGCAAACGTGCGTAACGGCGAGGTGCTAACGGCCGCTCACTGGGGCATGCTAAAGGTTAGCGTCAAAGACGGCAAGATCGTAAAATCAGAGCCGTTTCAAAAAACGAGCGAAGTGTATAATCCGCTGCAACATTACACCGCCGACATGGTCTATAAATCACGCATAAAATACCCGATGGTGCGCAAAAGCTACCTAGAAAATCCGGACTCGCCAAAACCAGAGCTAAGAGGTAAAGACGGCTGGGTACGCGTACGCTACGAGGACGCGATAAAACTAGTGGCTAGAGAGCTAAAAAAGACTAGAAAACAAAAGGGTCTAGAGGGCGTGTTTGCGGGTAGTTACGGCTGGAAATCAAGCGGCAACGTGCACAACTCGCGAATTTTACTTCATAGATTTATGAACCTTAGTGGCGGATTTGTGGGGTCGCTAGGTGACTACTCCACGGGTGCTAGCCAGATCATCATGCCTCACGTCGTGGGCAGTATCGAGGTTTACGAGCAGCAAACCAGCTGGCCTGTGGTACTAGAAAACTCAAAAGTAGTCGTCATCTGGGGCGCAAACCCGATGGCAACTCTTCGCATAGCGTGGACTAGCACCGACGAGCAGGGATTTAAGTATTTTGAAGAGCTTAAAAAACGCAGCGACATAAAGGTCATAATAATAGATCCTATTAGAAGCGATACGGCGCAGTACTTTGACAAGGCTCAGTGGATCGCTCCGGTGCCAAACACCGACACTGCGATGATGCTAGGTATGATGCACTATCTATACGAGAGCGGCAAATACGATAAAAACTTCATCGAGACCTATACGAGCGGCTTTGATAAATTCCTGCCGTATCTGCTCGGTAAAACCGACGGCACGCCTAAAAATTTAGAGTGGGCGAGCAAAATTTGCGGCCTAAAAGTAAGCCTCATAAAAGAGCTAGCAGATACCTTCGCCGCTAACCGCACGATGATAATGAGCGGTTGGGGTATGCAGCGCGCGCATCACGGCGAGCAGCCGCACTGGGCGATGGTGACATTAGCGGCGATGCTAGGACAGATCGGGCTTCCTGGCGGAGGATTTGGCCTTAGCTACCACTACTCAAACGGCGGCGCTCCGACTTGCAAAGGCGCGGTCATCGGCGGCGTAAATAGCGCAAGCGTGGGTAAATTTAACGACGAGGGCGAGTTTATCGGCACCGATAGCGGAGAATTTGACGCAAACGGCCGCTTCGTAGCTAAAGCTGCGGCGGTTGCGGGTACGGGTCAAAGCTGGCTACAAAAGGCGACTCACTATGCATTCCCAGTCGCTCGTATCGCAGACGCCCTGTTAAATCCGGGCAAAGTGATCGATCACAACGGCAAGAAAATCACGTATCCTGATATCGACTTTATCTACTGGGTCGGCGGCAATCCTTTCGCCCACCATCAAGAAACCAACCGCCTACTAGAAGCGTGGCGCAAACCTCGCACGGTAGTCGTAAACGAAGCTTACTGGACGCCGACGGCTAAGATGGCTGATATCGTATTCCCGACTACTACGGCGTACGAGCGCAACGACGTCACGATGACGGGCGACTACTCGAATATGAACATCGTGCCGATGAAGCAAGTCGTGGAAAAATACGCCGAAGCGCGCGACGATTATCAAATTTTCACCGATCTTTGTAAGGCCTACGCTAAAAATTTAGTCGTAGCCTACACCGACAACGGCAAGGACGAATTTGACTGGATCAAAGAGTACTACGGCGCGGCGTACGAGCAGGTCAAGGCTATACCTGATTTTGAAACCGATATGAAGCCGTTTGAGGAGTTTTGGAATGAAAATAAGCCGGTAACTTTTGCCTCGACGCCTGAGAGCGATACGTGGGTGAGATTTGGCGAGTTTAGAGAGGATCCGGTGCTAAATCCTCTAGGAACGCCAAGCGGCCTAATCGAAATTTACTCCGAAACCATCGAGAAAATGGGCTATGACGACTGCGGCGCGCATCCGATGTGGTTTGAGCCGATCGAGTGGCTAGGCATGAAAGATAAACCTGCCGAGCTACACATGCTAAGCCCGCATCCGACCGATCGCCTCCACTCGCAGCTAAACCAAACCTCTCTGCGCAAAAACTACGCGATTGCAAACCGCGAGCCGATCTGGATACACCCTAAAGACGCCGCGAAAAAAGGTATCAAAACGGGCGATTTGGTTAGAGTATTTAACGCGCGCGGCGAAGTTCTAGCGGGTGCATTGGTGACGCAAGATATCAAAGAGGGCGTCGTTAAGCTCGCTGAAGGCGTATGGTACGACGGATTTGACGCGGGTCTTTGCAAAAACGGCTCGCCAAACGTACTAACTATCGATATCCCGACTAGCAAGCTAGCAAACGGCAACATCAGCCACACCGCGCTTGTAAATATCGAGAAATTTACGGGTAAGGCGCCTGAACTAACGGCGTTTAGCGATCCGAAATTCGCTTAAATTTGAAGCCGCGAAGTAAAATTTGCGGCTTAATCTCGGCTCCAACCTCGTTTGGTCAAATTTGACCTGCGAGGCTTTTTGACTACTACATGCTAAATTCTTAAAATATTTTTTTGCAAAATATAAAAAAATCCAATCTAAACGCATAAAAAATAAATTTATTACGATCAAATCATAAGCACTCTTACGGCACTTTATTTTTTTAATATTTTATTTATAAAAATATTTTGCTAAGGAGGAAACATGGTAACTAGATTTTTAGGTCGCATTGTTATTGCCGAGCTGTTTTTGATCGGTTCTCTTCTGGCCGGCGAAAAAATTTACAGCGATTCGGTAAAGTCGTTATATGCCGATGCATCATCCGCAAAGGCTATAGGGCGGTTATTGCCGACTAATGCCGTTACGGTCGTCCAAAAAAGCGGCGAACGAATCAAAATCGCTATACGAGGATATCAAAATCCCGACGTGAAAAACGTGATTTATTACAGCGATTCTCAGCGCGTGATAGCCGCTGCGTTTTCTAAAACCGCAAACATTGAGACGAGACTCCTTGAAAAAGGCAAAGGCGGCAAATGGGATAAAGTCGAAGTATCGGTTTATACGGAAGAGGGAGGCTTTGGTGGCGGGCTTGAAGCTATGTTTGAAAAGGCAGGGCAAATTTATAATGAAAACTGCAGTATTTGTCATGCCTTACCCGAGCCTTCACATTCCAAAGCAAATCAGTGGCCAAGCCTTTTGCAGTCTATGCTTAGCAGAACCGCGATAGACAAAAAAGATGAATGGCTCGTGATACAGTATCTACAAAAACACTCTGAAGACGTAAAATAAGGAGAACAAAATGAATAATCAAAGACGAAATATACTAAAGTATGGCGCTATATTAGGCGCTATGCCGATTATTTCAAAATTTAGCGTGTTTTCAAATTTAATAGGTGCCGAAATTTCAAGCGTAAGCTCCGGACTGGTTAAAAACGGAGTCGTTTTAAATGCAACTCACTGGGGCATGCTAAATATAACTGTTAAAGACGGTGTTATAGTAAAATCAGAGCCTTATCAAAAAGTCAGCGGTATTTATAATTCCCTTCAATACACGGTTCCCGACTCTGTATATAAAAGCCGTATAAAATATCCTATGGTGCGCAAAAGCTACCTAGAAAATCCCGACTCTCCAAAACCCGAACTAAGAGGCAAAGACGAGTGGGTGCGCGTCCGCTACGAGGATGCGATAAAACTAGTCGCTCGCGAGCTAAAAAAGACGAGAAAGGAACATGGCGACGAGAGTATATACGCAGGTTCTCAAGGATGGAAATCTAGCGGAAATATGCACAGCTCCACGATACTGCTTCATAGGTTTATGAATTTAACCGGCGGCGCTATCGTAACGATGGGCAATTATTCTACGGGCGCGGTCAGCTTTACTATGCCTCACGTCGTGGGCAGTATCGAGGTTTACGAGCAACAAACCAGCTGGCCCGTGGTGCTTGAGCACTCAAAAGTAGTCGTCATCTGGGGCGCAAATCCTATTTTAACTTTAAAAATAGCTTGGACAACGACTGATGAACTCGGTTATAAATATTTTGAAGAGTTAAAACAAAAGGATATAGAGATAGTCGTCATAGATCCTATAAAAAGCGAAACTGTTAAATATTACGATAAATGTACCCACATACCCATCCGTCCTAATACCGACGTAGCTATGATGCTCGGCATGGCGCACTATCTTTATACTAGCGGTAAGTACGATAAGGATTTTATAGAGAGCTATACTTACGGATTTGATAAATTTTTGCCTTATCTTTTAGGTCAAAGCGACGGTATAGCAAAAACTCCCGAATGGGCGAGCGAAATTTGCAAAATTTCAGCCGATACCATAAGAGCTCTAGCGGATAAATTTAAAGATAACCGAACTATGTTTATCTCCGGCTGGAGTATGCAGCGCGCCCATCACGGCGAGCAGCCGCACTGGATGCTCATAGCGTTAGCTAGCATGATAGGACAAATAGGACTTCCCGGCGGCGGTTTCGGATATAGCTATCACTACGCAAACGGCGGCGTACCTACCTGTAAAGGCGGCGTAATAACCGGAATAAATAAAGGCAAAAGGGGAAATTTCGACGAAAACGGTAATTTTATAGGAACGCAAAAAACCGATGCCTCGCAAGAGTGGGAACAAAAGGCCAAGAAACATAACTTCCCTGCTCCAAGAATCGCAGAGATGCTATTAAATCCCGGTAAAGTTATAGATCATAACGGTAAAAAGATAACTTATGCCGATACGCAGTTTATATATTGGGCCGGAGGCAATCCTCTAACTCACCACCAAGACTTGAATATGCTAGTAAAAGCATGGAGAAAGCCTAGAACCGTAGTGGTAAATGAAATTTACTGGACGCCGACTGCGAAGATGGCCGATATCGTTTTTCCTATAACGACGTCGTTTGAGCGCAATGATATCGTTATGAGCGGCGAATACTCAAACATGCACATAGTACCTATGAAACAAGCCATAGAAAAGCTTTATGAGGCAAAAGACGACTATCAGGTATTTAGCGACCTTTGTAAAGCTTATGCAGACGGACTTTACGAAGAATATACGCAAGGCGGCAAGAGCGAGATGGATTGGATTAAAGAATTTTACAACTCAGCCTACGAACAAGTAAAGGCCATTCCAGATTTAACAGTCGACATGAAGCCTTTTGATGAATTTTGGGCTGAGAATAAGCCCGTTATTTTTAGCTCCACTCCGGAAAGCGACGAATACGTAAGGTATGCTAAATTTAGAGAAGACCCTATACTAAACGTCTTAGGAACGCCGTCCGGGCTAATAGAAATTTATTCTGACGTAGTGGCTAATATGCATTACGATGATTGCATGGGGCATCCTGCGTGGTTTGAGCCTGCAGAGTGGCTCGGTATGAAAGATAAACCGGCGGAATTTCATATGGTAAGCTCTCATCCGGCCGATCGCTTGCATTCACAGCTTAACTATGCCAGCATACGCGACAATTACGCCGTAGCAAACCGCGAGCCGATATGGATAAATAAAAAAGACGCTCAAAAAAAAGGTATAAATGACGGCGATATAGTCAGGGTTTTTAATAAACGCGGAGAGGTATTGGCCGGCGCGATACTGACGGACGATTTTGGCGAAGGTATAGTTAAGCTAAACGAGGGAGCATGGTATGATCCGGACGAAAACGGTATGTGCAAAAACGGTTGCCCGAATGTGCTTACTATAGATATACCAAGTTCTAAGTTGGCAAACGGAAATATCGCTCACACCGCGCTCGTAAATATCGAGAAATTTACGGGTAAGGAGCCTGAGCTAACGGCATTTAGCGATCCGAAATTCGCTTAAATTTGAGGCCGCGAACTAAAATCTGCGGCTTAAATTTGATAAAACCTCGCCGGGTTAAATTTGACTCGGCGAAGCGTTTAAAATTCAGTCGTTAAATTTAACTCGGAGCGGTACAAATTTGGATTAAATTTATACCGTTTCTTCATACGAATTTATTCCTTTTTTACCTCGTTTTTCCACTATAAACGGAATTTTTATATTTTCATTCGCAGACTTGTATAAATTTGGATCAAATTTTGCTTTTAAAGCTAAGTTTATGCTAAATTTCAATTTTATTTAACTTTGAAAGTAGTAGAATAATTTTTTAATTTTAAGAAAAAATATAAGGAGAGAAAATGCGTTCTATCACGAATAAGATCGCGTTGATGCTCATCGTCGCGCTGATCGTTTCGTTTGCTGCTATTTCGGCGGTTAGTTATTATACGGCCGAGAACAAGGTCGTTCAGCTCGTTAGCCAAAATCAGGCTCAAATTTTAAAAGACGTCGACGCGGTCACGGATTCGTTTTTTCACGACTACATGGAGGTTGCGAACAAAATCGCTGCTGCCGTGGGCAATACCGATAACGACGGCGACGCGTATATGGCGCAGCTGAAATTTCAAAAATATAATGCAAATTCTTTGATTTCGTTTGTATTTTTCGGTCGCGAAGACGACGGATATTTTTTTCAATCCGACGACACTAGACTAACTCCTGAAAAAGACAACTACGACCCTCGCAAACGTGGCTGGTACATGGACGCAAAAGCTAAAAACGGAGCTATCTATACCGAGCCTTACAAGCCTGCTACATATAACGGACTGGTTGTTAGTTTTGCCGCTCCGGTTACAAAAAACGGTAAATTTATGGGCGTCATCGGCTTTGATATCCAGATCGACGCTCTAAGCAAGAAAATTTTAGATATGGGCAAAACCGAATACGGTTACGTTTACGTGATGAATAAAGACGGCGTCATGCTAATCCACTCAAATCCAGACAACGTCGGTAAAGCAGTCGAGTCTACGCTATATCTTTCAAAACAATACGCGGAAAAGAAATTTGACGAAAACGGCCTGATCCCATACACCAACTACAAAGGCGAAAATGTAACGGCCAAGCTCATACCTATCAACGATCAGGGTTGGTTTGCAGTCGCAGCTATCGGAGCAAATACCTTTTCTAGCAACACTTTGCCGCTTTTAAAAGCTCAGCTTGTGCTTGCTACTGTGTTTATCATCGCGCTTTCGCTATTTGTTTACGTACTGCTTAAAAAATCGCTAAGCCCGATAAAAACTATCCAAGAAAAGCTTGACGATACGTTTAAATTTATCACTTATGAGACGCAAAAAGCTCCTGACAAACTAAAAGTTACTACAAAAGACGAATTTGGACTAATGAGCTACGCCATAAACGAAAATATCGACAAGGTCATCGACGGTATCAAAAAAGATAGCGCGATGATCGACGAGCTAAACGGCGTAGCAAACAAGATGATCAGAGGAAATCTCGGCGCCAAGATCGCCCAGACGCCTAACAACCCTGCGCTAGTCGAGCTAAAAGAGCTACTAAATCGCTTCTTTGCCTCTATCTCGTCAAATTTAAAAGATATCGCCGCGGTGCTAAACGCATACAATAAAAACGACTATACATCCCGCGTGGATATAAAAGACGACATCGAAAGCGACCTGCGCGATATGATGCTGGGACTGCAAAGCGCAGGCGATGCGGTATGCAGCATGCTAAGAGAAAATCTAAGCGAAGCTCAAAGTCTCGAAGAGAAAGCAAAAGTACTCGCTGACTCCATGAGGGAGCTAACGCAAGGCGCAAGCAAACAAGCAAGCGCGATCGACGAGAGTGCGGCCGCGATCGAGCAGATGAGCAGCTCAATGAATGCCATCAGTCAAAAAACAGGTGACGTCATGAGACAAAGCGAAGAGATCAAAAACATCATCGTGATCATCCGAGATATCGCCGATCAGACGAATTTGCTAGCTCTAAACGCAGCTATCGAGGCGGCTCGCGCGGGCGAGCACGGTAGGGGCTTTGCCGTCGTAGCCGATGAGGTTAGAAAGCTAGCCGAACGCACTCAAAAGAGCCTCGGCGAAATCGAAGCTAACGCAAACGTACTGGCTCAAAGTATCAACGAGATGAGCGAGAGCATCAGAGAGCAAAGCGAAGGCATAAATATGATAAATCAAAGCGTAAGTCAGATCGACGATATCACGAAACAAAATATCGGCATCGTCGATACCACAAACGAGATCACCTCACAGATCGACGATATGGCTAAAAATATCGTCGCAGACGTGAGAAAAAATAGATTTTAATTTTTTAACATCAAATTTGGGAGCCCTAGCTCCTAAATTTGAATTTTATTACTAATTTAACCGCAACAAAATAAAAAAATCAAAACCTTAAATTATTATTTAATAGTTAATTTACTATTCTGGGATTAGTAACATTTAATACAAAAAGTTATAAAATCGCGTATTAAACTTTTAATAAAGGGAAAGTAAATGCGCTCAATTGCAAACAAAATATCGTTGATGCTCATCTTGGCACTTTTTATATCGTTTTCTGCGATATCTTTAGCTAGTTACAATACGGCTCACGACAAAACCGTAGACCTAGTGATTCAAACTCAAAAGCAAATTTTAAAAGACGTTAAAGTCATGTTGACTAACTTTTTTGAGAGCAATCAATACGCCATAGAAAAGATGGCCGAGAGTCTAGCTAAAATAGGCGAAAAAAGCGACGGCGAAAGAAACGCGGACGGTATAAATTTCGCTTTATCTCAGGCAAAAGCCGTATCCGGAAAAGAAATATCTCTCATTTATGCCGGATATGAGGACGGGGCTATGTTTAGATCAAACGGCCAAAACAAAGCAGGATACGATCCGAGGGTGAGAGGTTGGTACAAACAAGCTAAAGCCGAAGGCAGACCGACGTATACCGATCCATATATGGCCGCTTCGTTAAACGCGATGGTTATAACATTTGCCGCGCCTATCAAAAACGTCGGAGTGGCCGGCATAGACGCATCTATCGAGGCGCTAAGCGATAATATATCTCAAATCAGCAAAACCGCATATAGCTACGCTTTCGTCGTCGATCAAAACGGCAATATCATCATACACCCAGACAAAGATCTAGTCGGCAAACCTCATGATATAGCCAAAAGCCTCATCAAGCAATACCAAGAAAAGAAATTTGACGAAAACGGACTGGTAGCGTATAAAAACAATAAAAACGAGGACGTTTACGCCTATATGCTGGAGCTAAACGATAAAGGCTGGCTTGCTGTAACGGCGATGGATCAAAATATCTTTACCTCGCATACCTTGCCTATCTTAAAGATTCAGCTTATCTTGGCCGCTATATTTATATTCGTCTTATCGGCGATCGTACATTTCTTGCTCAAAAGATCGCTTAGCCCGATCAATACGATCACTGGCGCTTTGATCAGCTTCTTTAAATTTTTAAATTTCGAGACAAAAGAGCCCGTCGTTTCAAAAGTAAACACAAAAGACGAATTTGGCGTAATGAGCAAGCTAATAAACGATAATATAGCTAAAATTTGCGATAACGCCAGCCAAGACGCTAGAGCGGTATCTCAGTCTGTAGAGGCTGCAAAACAGATAGAAAACGGAAATTTAAGAGCTAGGATAACCGACAACCCGGCCAACCCGAAACTAGTCGAGCTAAAAGACGTTTTAAATAAAATGCTAGACGTTTTAGAGCACAAAGTCGGTAGCGATCTAAACGTGATCCAAAAAGCTTTTAACGACTTTAGAAAATCTGATTTCACGTCAAGGATCGCAGACGCCAAAGGCGACGTCGAGCTCGTGACGAACGAACTTGGCGAAGAGATAGCCGGCATGCTCGCGTTTAACCTAGAAAAAGCTCAAACTTTAGAAGAAAAAGTCCACATGCTATACGAGTCTATGAAGCAAGTGGCTCAGGGCGCTAGCACGCAGTCAAATTCTCTCCAAGAAAGCGCCGCGGCCGTAGAGCAGATGAGCAGCTCGATGAACGCCATCAGTCAAAAAACCGTCGACGTCATCAGACAAAGCGACGAGATCAAGCATATCATCGTTATCATCCGCGACATCGCCGATCAGACGAATTTACTAGCTCTAAATGCAGCTATCGAGGCAGCGCGCGCAGGCGAGCATGGACGCGGTTTTGCCGTCGTGGCCGACGAGGTTAGAAAGCTAGCTGAGCGCACTCAAAAATCGCTCGGCGAAATCGAAGCCAACACAAACGTCCTAGCTCAAGGAATCAACGAGATGAGCGAAAACATCAAAGAGCAAAGCGAAGCTATCAACATGATAAATCAAAGCATCGCCCAGGTCGATGAGCTCACCAAGCAAAACGTCAATATAGCCAACGCCACGAGCAGGGTAACTAGCGAAGTGGACGACATGGCAAAAGCTATCGTAGAAGACGTTAGGAAAAAGAAATTTTAATTAACTCCATCAAAACGGCGGGTTTGGATAAATTTGGCTTGCCGTTTTGATTTGACTCCTTTTATTTTGGCTGCGAAGCGTTAGTAAAATTAACCGCTTTGCAGCTTTCTCTTATTTTTTTATTTTAAATTTGTACCCTTTTGAGCTAAATTTGCCGTAAAATTTGACTATAATTTCGCAAAGGATAAATCATGCAAGAGTGGGCTTTATGGGCGCTGGCTTCGGCGGTTTTTGCCGCGCTTACGGCGATTTTCGCCAAGGTCGGGCTTGAGGGTATAGACTCAAATTTTGCGACTTTTATCAGGACTCTAGTTATCGCAGCGGCTCTAATTTTGTTTCTCACATATGCTAAAAAGTGGCAGCCCCTTGGCGAGCTAAGTGCGCTAAACTGGCTATTTTTGACGCTTAGCGGACTGGCTACCGGCGCGTCGTGGTTGGCGTATTTTAAAGCGCTTCAGATAGGCTCCGCGTCGCAGGTAGCTCCGATAGATAAGCTTAGCGTCGTTTTGGTCGTCATTTTTGCGGTTATGTTTTTGGATGAACGCCCGAGCGTCAGAGAGTGGATCGGTATCGCGCTGATCGCTAGCGGCGTGTTTACGCTGGTTTTTGCAAATAGATAGTTTACGCGTAAATTTTATTTGAGTTAAATTTACCAAATTTGGCGAGCATAAAATCGCGGTTTGCTAGCAAAATTTCGCGTCAAATTTGTGCCCACCAATCACAAATTTGATATGTACATTGTCAAATTTCAACCGCAAAAATACAAGCTATCAAATTTATTCCTTAAATTTAGCTTCGTGCTCCAAAAGCCAAATTTTAGTCGCCAGCCCTTCGCCGCCGCTGTATCCGCCAAGGCCGTTTGAGGCTATGACTCTGTGGCAGGGCACGATGATGGGGATTTTGTTTTTTGCGTTTGCCGAGCCTGCCGCGCGAAACGCTCTCGGCCGCCCCGTCATCGCTGCCAGCTGGGCGTACGTTACGCGCTGCCCGTAAGCGATCTTTTGCAGATTTTCGTAAACGCACCTTTGAAACGCCGTGCCGCCGATATTTAGTCTTGTTTTAAAGGTTTTAAGCTCGCCTTTAAAATAACCCTCAAGCTCGCTTAAACAGAGCTTTAAATTTACGTCCGTTACGTCCGCGCGGACGAATTCGCGCACGAAATTTATCTCGCAAACTCCGCTCTCGTCGCCGCAAATTTCCAAAACGCCCACAGGCGAGTTAAAATACGCTTTTTGCATCGTAATTCCTTAAAATCAAGTGCTTAAATTTAGCCAAATTTCGCTTTGTTTTGCTAAAATTACGTAAATTTTAATAAGGATAAACGATGGACTTTTTCACGCAGTACGAAAAACACGTAAAAGAGCGCGAGGCCCTAGGCGTGCCGCCGCTACCGCTAAACGAGAAGCAGACGAAGGAGGTTTGCAAGCTTTTAAAACAAGGCGGAGATAGGCGGAGCGAGCTTATAAATTTACTCGCAAATCGCGTAAATCCGGGCGTAGACGACGCGGCGAAGGTAAAGGCGGAGTTCTTAAACGAGATTATAAATCATGGACTTGAGATAAGCGGTCTTGATAAAATCGCCGCCGTAAATTTGCTGCGACCGATGCTTGGCGGATACAGCGTCATCGTGCTGCTTGAAAGCCTAAAAAACGGCGATGAGGCCGTAGCCCAGGCCGCCTGTAACGTACTAAAAGAGACGATTTTCGTACATGATTATTTTAACGACGTAGCGCAGCTTGCAAAAACCAATAAATTTGCGCTAGAAGTTCTGCGCTCATGGGCGGAGGCTGAGTGGTTTAGGGCGCGCGAGAGCCTGCCTAGGCGTATCAGGGCGGCGATCTTTAAGGTCGCCGGCGAAACCAACACCGACGATCTAAGCCCGGCTAGCGAGGCCTACACGCGCTCCGATATCCCGCTGCACGCAAACGCGATGCTAGTTAAGCGTCAGCCGGGTAGTCTAGAAATGATCCGCGAACTTAAAAAAGGCGGGCTAGAAGTCGTCTACGCTGGCGATGTCGTGGGTACGGGCAGTAGCCGAAAGAGCGGCATAAACTCCATCCAGTGGCACCTCGGGCGCAAGATAGAGGGCGTGCCGAACAAAAAAACGGGCGGTATCGTGATAGGAACGGCGATCGCGCCGATATTTTTTAACACTGCCGAGGATAGCGGCGCGCTACCTATAGTAGCCGACTCAAGCGCGCTAGAAACGGGCGACGTCGTGGATATCTACCCGTATGCGGGCGAGATCTTCCGCGTCGGGCGGGTAAATTTGAGCGCCGAGGGTAAATTTGATGCGGTTCAAATTTACGACGAAGCTAAATTTGAAAATTTAAACGAAAATGCTAAGCCCAAAGGCGAGCCGGTTGCTCGTTTTACGCTTGCGCCAAACACGATATTTGACGAGATCAGAGCCGGCGGACGCATACCACTCATCATCGGCCGCTCGCTTTGCGGTAAGGCCAGAGCCGCGCTAAATTTAGGCGCGGAGGATATATTTGCGAAGCCCGCGCAGCCGCAAGCGGACGAGAGCGAGGGCTACACGCTAGCTCAAAAGATCGTGGGCAAGGCCTGCGGCGTGCAGGGTATCAGAGCCGGGCAATACTGCGAACCGGCGACTCTAACCGTAGGCTCGCAGGACACCACCGGGCCGATGACGCGCGACGAGATCAAGGAGCTGGCAAGTCTTGGATTTTCAGCTGATTTCGTGCTGCAGAGCTTTTGTCACACGGCGGCGTATCCAAAGCCCAGCGACCTCGAGACGCAAAGGACGCTGCCTAAATTTATGAGCTCGCGCGGCGGAGTGAGCCTAAGGCCGGGCGACGGCGTCATACACTCGTGGCTAAACCGCATGGTGCTGCCCGATACCGTGGGCACTGGCGGTGACTCTCATACGCGGTTTCCTATCGGCGTGAGCTTCCCTGCGGGTAGCGGACTGGTGGCGTTTGCGGCGGTGTCCGGGGCTATGCCGCTAAATATGCCAGGCTCTGTGCTCGTGCGATTTAGCGGGCGGCTACAAAAGGGCGTGACGCTGCGCGATCTGGTAAATGCGATCCCGTACTACGCGATCAAGCGTGGACTGCTCACGGTCGAAAAGAAGGGCAAGAAAAACGTATTTGCCGGTAAAATTTTAGAGATCGAGGGGCTGGAAAATCTAAAAGTCGAGCAGGCCTTTGAGCTAAGCGACGCCTCTGCGGAGCGCTCTGCGGCGGCCTGCGCAGTAAATTTGAGCCAGCAGAGCGTCGCTGAATATGTCCGCTCAAACGTCGCTCTCATCGAGGCGATGATAGAGGCCGGGTATGAGAGCAGGGCGAGCCTGGAGCGCCGTGCGGCGAAAATGCGCGAGTGGCTAGCGGCGCCCGAGCTGCTGCGAGCCGACAAAAACGCGCGCTACGCCGAGGTGATCGAGATAAATTTGGACGAGATAAAAGAGCCCATCCTAGCCTGCCCGAACGACCCCGACGACGTCGCGACTCTGAGCGAAGTGCTAGCCGATAGCTCGCGCCCGCACAAGATTGACGAGGTATTTGTGGGTAGCTGCATGACAAATATCGGCCACTACCGAGCGCTCGGCGAAGCTCTGCGGGGACTTGGGGCGCTGCCGACTCGCCTTTGGATCGCGCCGCCTACCAAGATGGATCAGGCTCTGCTCGAAAAGGAGGGCTACTACGATATCTTCCGCGCGGTAGGCGCTCGCACGGAGGTGCCTGGATGCTCGCTTTGCATGGGTAACCAAGCCCGCGTAAACGACGGCGCAACCGTGTTTTCGACCTCGACGAGAAATTTTGATAACCGTATGGGCATGGGCGCGCGCGTGTATCTAGGCAGCGCCGAGCTAGCGGCAGTTTGCGCCGTATTAGGCAGGCTGCCTAGCGTGAGCGAATACATGAGCATAGTGCCCCAAAAGCTTGCGGGCAAAGAGGCACAGATCTATCGGTATCTAAATTTTAACGAGATAGAAAATTTTAAAATTTAGCAAATTTGGTTACTCGGGTAAAATTTGCGGCTAAAGCTAGGCTGTTTTGCGGCCGGCTTTTTCGCAAATTTTATCTAGCCAAATATGCATCCTTAAAATCGTCAAATTTAATGAGTCCACCTAAGCGTAAAGGTAGTTTCTTTGCCTAGTTCGCTTTCGCAGGCTACGGATATAGCGTTGTTTTCGCAGGCTCTTTTGACTAAATTTAGCCCGATGCCAAAACCGCCTTGGTCTTCGTTAAACCGCGTGTATCGCTCGAAAATTTTATCTTGCTGCTCTTTGCTTAGCCCCTCGCCGCTATTTGAGATTTTTAGCTCGCCGTCTTGCAAACTAACCGCGACGTAGCCGCCTTGGTTTGCGTATTTTACGGCGTTGCTTAGTAGGTTATCCACCGCACGTTTTAGCTCATAGCCGTTTGCATTTATGAGAGCGTCTTTTAAATTTAGCCTTAAATCAAGCCCTCGTTTAGCAAAAAACGGAGCAAAAAATTCGAGCCGCTCGTTTAAAATGTCTCTCAAATTTAGCTCCTCTTTTGGTGCGCAGCGCTCGGCACCAAAGGATAAATACGTGAGGTCCTCATAGGTACGGCTTAGCGTTTTGGCGGCGGTTTGGATGTTGTTTAGGCGCTTTAGATTTCTCTGGCTTAGGCTACTTTTATCTGCCGTTTCGATGCTCATAAGTATGACGCTAAGGGGCGCGTTTATCTCGTGAGTAGAGTCTTTTATAAAGCGATTTAGCGCGGCGATCTTGGCGTGTAGCGGCGCTAGCGCGGTCTTTGCTAGATAAAAGGCGATTATCATGATAACGCCTAAAACGATAAGCAAATTTAGCGCCGTACGCAGTCGCAGCAAATTTAGCTCGCTCGTGACGTCCTTGCCGCTTAGCGCGATTTTTGCCGTCGATAGCTCGTCGGCGCCATCTTCGTCCATATTTTGCAAAGCCTCAAATATCGTTACCTTGCCGTCCGATACGACCGTGCTACTCTGGGCGTCGTCAAATTTAGCGCAGCCCGCCTCGCCGTATAAAATTTGACCGCTTTTAGCTACGATGCAGGCTTTGACGTCTTTTTCGGCGGTAAAGCTTTTTACTGCGCCAAGCCCGGACATGCGCGCTTTCATGTAGATACCCATCTTGATCTCTTTTAGATTTTTTACCTCGTTTGAGATGAGGGCTTCCTTTTTCATTTTATAGTCGTTTGTAAAAAAATACCCCAAAAATATGGTGCTAGTGATGAGATAAAGCGAGAGGATTTTAGCTATAACGGCGGAGCGCTCAGACATAAATATAGCCGTCTCCGCGCCTATTTATGATCGCGTCCTTGCCTAAAATGCGGCGTAAGTTTTTGACGTAAACCCGCAGGCTCAGCTCGCTTGGCTCCTCGCCGTAGTTCCAAATTTTCTCAAATATCGTCTCTTTGCTCAGTAGCGCGTTTTTATTTTCCAAAAATAGCGCCAAAAGTTCGCTTTCTTTGTTTGAGAGGTTTACGATTTGCCCGTTTTGCCGGAGCGTTTTGGAGCTTGGATAAAATTTATATCCACCATTAAGCTCGATAAATTCGTCATTTACGTGAGAAAATTTGCGCTTGAGTAAAATTTGAATACGAAGCAAAAGCTCTTTTAGCTCGTAGGGCTTTTTTAAGTAGTCGTCGCAGCCGCTTTTGTAGCCGATCTCTAGGTCTTGTAGCGCGTTTAGCGAGGTGGTAAAGATCGCAGGCGTGTCGTCGCCAAGCCGCCTAAGTTCGCGCAAAAGGGAGAAACCGTCGCCTTTAGGTAGCTTGACGTCGAGGATGAGGATATCAAAATTTCGCTCGTAGGCGGTATCGAGGGCTGCTTTAGCATCGGCGCGAACGGTCACGTCGTAGCCTTGTTCGCTCAGATACTCGCTGATGAGTTCGCTTAGCGTCTCATCGTCCTCTACGAGCAAAATTTGCGTCATTACATCTTATCCTTTTTCATATCTTTCATATCGTCTTTCTTTTTACCCATATCGTCTTTCATCTCTTTCATGTCGCCCTTCATTTCGTCCTTTTTTATCATCATATCGTCTTTTTTCTCCATCATGGCGTCCTTCTTTTCCATCATGGTATCTTTTTTCTCCATCATATCGCCTTTCATCTCGGCGGCAAAGATAGAACCTGTAACGAACAACGCGCTAAGCGCAACTAAAGCTAACTTTTTCATAGCATCTCCTTTAAGAAAATTTATGATGGAAGTTTAGCCAAGAAACGTGAAACGAGCGTGAATTTATGCCATCAGGCTAAAAACGTACGATAAAAGCGGCAGGCTAATAAAGCTAAACGCGACTCCCACGGCCACAGCGGCGACAGCTAGCTGGCTATCAAGCTCTGCCTTCATGATCATCGCGCTTGCTAGCACCATCGGCGGCATGGCGCACTGCAGGATGCCTATCATCCAAATTTGACCGAAATTTACGCTAAAAACTATCGTGACTAATATAAAAATAAAAGGCGCTAGCAACATCTTGCCTGCGATTACCACTGCAGTTGATTTATAGCAGCTCTTGATACTGCGAAATCCAAGTCCGATGCCGATCGCAAAAAGAGCTACCGGAACGACGCTTTGCGCAAAAAGCGTAAGTGCGTCAAATAGCACCTTTGGAAGCGGAACGCCGCGAAGCAAAAAGCCTAAGATGAGCGCGACGAAAGGAGGAAATTTGACTACTTTCATCACGTTTTGCACGAGCGAAACCTTTGCCGGAGCGCCGAAAGCCAGGATAAAAGGCCCAAAAATGCTAATCGGGATCGAGGTGGCTAACTGATCGTAAAAGATAACTTCGTTCATCGCGTCCTCGCCGAAAAAGCCTTTGATGATAGGCATACCCATAAATACGGTATTTCCGAACATTCCCAGCAGTACGGCGCTCACGGTGGTGGCTTTGTTAAATTTTAAAAATCTGCACGCCAAAAATATCGCCGCAGCGCCCAGCATCGAACAAGCAAAGCCCGTGGCGATGACGTTGATAAGCGTAGTGTCGATGTTTACGTGGTAAATTTTGTCGAAAATCAGCGCCGGAAGCGCGAAGCAAAGCGCGTAGTTTATGAATACGGAGGCGTTTTTTTGCTCAAAGACTTTAAATTTTTTCGCCCCGTAGCCTGAGGCGATAATGATAAAAATAGATAATAATTGCGTAAACATTTGCGTAATCCGAGTTATAAATTTCAAAAATGCGATTATACGGCGGCTCGCATTAAAGAAAAATAAAATTTAATTGAATTACTTAACATCGCCTTAACGCATTTTTGTATATAATCTCGCGTTAAATTTTAAAAAGCGAGAAATAATGAAAAAACTTATCAAATTTATCGCGGTTTTCGCCGTGCTAGCGGGGGTTGGTTACTACTTCTACGATAAAAATTTTAACGTCCCGCAAGTCGATCAGTTTATCGCCTCAAAAGCCGTTCGCGGCGAGCTGGTAAAAAGTATCGAAAGTAACGGCGAGATCTACGCTACTGAGCTAATCGACGTGGGCGCGCAGGTAGGCGGCCAGATTAAAAAGCTCTACGTAAAGCTCGGCGACGTCGTAAAAGCCGGCGACATGATAGCAGAAATCGACTCCGCGACTCAGCAAAATAACGTAGATACCAAAAAAGCCCAGCTTGGTATTTACGAAGCGAAGTTAAATTCGGCCAAAGTCGCGCTTGAGATTTCAAAGACCAAATTTAAGCGCGAGCAAGAGCTTTTTGCTAAAAACGCAACCTCAAAAGAGGAGTTTGAAAACGCTAAAAATACCCTAGCCGCAAACGAAGCCTCGCTAAAAGAGATTGAGGCGCAAATTGTGCAGGCTAAAATCTCTCTAAACACCGCTCAGATAGACCTTGGCTACACTAAAATCACGGCTCCAAAAGGCGGCGTCGTGGTCTCCGTGCAGGTCGAGGAAGGTCAAACCGTAAACTCAAATCAAACTACGCCCACCATCGTAAACATCGCAGATCTAAGCAAAGTCCAGCTAAAAATGGAGATCGCCGAGGGCGACATCACAAAGATAAAAGTAGGCTCAAGAGTCGAGTACTCGATACTATCCGAGCCAAACCGTAAATTTCACGCCCGTATTAGCTCGATAGATCCGGGCCTCACCACGCTAAGCAACGGCAAATACACCACGACCACAAGCTCCGGCTCGACCGCCTCAAGCTCGAGTAGTTCGGCGATTTACTACTATGCCAAAGCTATCGTGGATAATGCCGATGGTACGCTAAGGATCGGTATGACCACGCAAAATACCGTCATCCTAGATAGCGCTAAAGACGCCGTTATCGTACCGTCGATCGCTATAAAAAAAGAGAACGGCAAAAGCGTAGTCTACGTGCTAAAAAAGGATAAAGACGGGCTAGATACGGCCGAGCGAAGAGAGGTGCAAACGGGACTAACCGACAGCTTAAAAACTCAAATTTTAAGCGGAGTAGAAGAGGGCGAGGAGGTCGTGACGAAACAAAACTCGGCGGCTGAAATCAATGCGATGCTCGAAAAAGAAAAAAGAAGAATGAAATTCTAAGGCGACGTCTTGAAAAATTTGATAGAACTTAAAAATTTAAGTAAGAAATTTAAGCTCGGCGATAACGTATTTGACGCGCTAAAAGACGTAAATTTGAGCATAAAAAAGGGCGAGTTTATCGCTATCATCGGGCAGAGCGGATCGGGTAAATCCACGCTCATGAACATCCTTGGCTGCCTAGATAATCCAAGCGGCGGACAGTATCTGCTAGAAGAGCGCGACATATCTAAATTTGAAGGCGACGAGCTAGCGCGTTTGCGCAGAGAAAAATTCGGCTTTATCTTTCAGCGCTATAACCTTTTATCTACGCTATCTACGCTGCAAAACGTAGCTTTGCCTAGCGTGTATGCGGGCATTTCTAAAAAAGAGCGCGAGAAAAAGGCCGGCGAGCTTTTAGAAGGGCTCGGTCTTGGCGAAAAGCTGCAAAATTTGCCCAATAAACTTAGCGGCGGACAGCAGCAGCGAGTCTCGATCGCTAGAGCACTCATAAACGGCGGCGAGATCATCCTAGCAGACGAGCCTACGGGCGCGCTAGATAGTAAAAGCGGCCTCATGGTGATGGAAATTTTAACGAATTTGCACAAACAAGGCCACACCATCATCATCGTCACGCACGACCCAAATATCGCCGCATACGCAAACCGCGTCATCGAGATAAAAGACGGCAAAATTTTGAGCGATACGGTAAAAAACGAGGAAATTTTCGCCTCCGAAAAACCTAGCCCAAAGCGTAAAAATATCTTTAGCTTTTACAAAGATCAGTTTATCGAGAGCTTTAAAATGTCGATAAATGCGATACTTAGCCACAAACTGCGCTCGGTGCTAACGATGCTTGGCATCATCATCGGCATCACCTCGGTTATCTGCGTCGTGGCGCTAGGGCAGGGCTCGCAGGAGCAGATCCTCTCCGATATCCGCGGTATCGGCACGAATACGATAGATATCTATAACGGCAAGGGTTTTGGTGATATGCGCTCGGAGAGGGTTAAAAATCTAACCGTGAGCGACGCGGCAATGCTAGCTAAGCAAGACTACCTAGATAGCGTCACGCCAAACGCCTCTGCTAGCGGCACGCTCACCTACGGCAACAAATCAGCCTCGGCTACGATCAGGGGCGGCAGCGAGGAGAGCCTAAACGTGATGGGTTACACCGTAGAGGCTGGGCGAGTGTTTACAGCGCAAGAGGTCGCAGAGTCGGCGTCCGTGATCGTGATAGATCAGCCAACTAGGGAGCAATTTTTTAAAAATGAGGATCCGCTGGGCAAGACCGTGCTTTTTAACAAACGCCCATTTAGGATCATCGGCGTAGTAGCCAAAAACGACAATATGTTCGCAGACTCCAGCACTTTGCGCACGTTTTCTACATACACCGCGGTCATAAACAAGCTAACCGGCGATAGGCACCTGTCATCTATCACGGTTAAGGTAAAAGACAGCGTAAACGCGCAAATCGCCGAGCAGAGTTTAACGGAAATTTTAACCGCCAAGCACGGTAAAAAGGACTTTTTCACCAGAAACTCCGATACGATCAAAAAAACGATCGAGGAGACTACGAGGACTATGACGCTGCTGATCTCTTGTATCGCTTTTATCTCGCTGCTAGTGGGCGGTATCGGCGTGATGAATATCATGCTAGTTTCCGTAACCGAGCGCACCAAAGAGATCGGCATCAGGATGGCGATCGGCGCGCGTCAGGGAAATATCCTCGAGCAGTTTTTGATCGAGGCCGTGCTGCTGTGTCTCATCGGCGGACTCATCGGCGTCGGGACTGCCTTTGGTATCGGGTATCTAACGGAAAATTTCGCGCCCGATATAAAGATGATATTTTCACAGACATCTATCGTGGTCGCGCTCGTCGTTTCTAGCGCGATAGGCGTGATATTTGGCTACATGCCTGCTCGCAGCGCCTCAAAGCTAAATCCTATCGACGCTCTTTCAAGGGAATAAAAATGAAAAAAATCTCCATAATCCTAGCCGCACTTTTGCTCGGCGGCTGCGCGGTAACGCAGATAAACGAAAACTACGAGCAAATTTTGCTAAAAGAGGACGCAAGCGCCGATATAAAAATAAACCGCGAGTGGTGGCGAGGCTATAACGAACCTAGGCTAAACGAGCTAATCAGCCTCGCGTTAAAAAATAATATAGACCTGGCAAAATCGGCCGTCGCCGTAAATAAAGCCCTAGCTCAAGCAGGCGTCTTGCAAGCCGATCTCGTGCCTAGCTTTAACGCAAATTTGGGCGTGGAAACTGGTAAAAATATAAAAACGGGCGGTAGCTGGAATGAGAGCTACAAAAGCGGCGTATCGCTAAGCTACGAAATCGATCTGTGGCGCAAGCTCGCAAACTCCGCAGACGCCGCCATGTGGGAAGTAAATGCGACTAAATACGACCTAGAGGCCGCCAGACTTGCGCTCATTAACTCCGTCGCAGATGCGTATTTTGAAGTGAAATATCAAAAAGAGAGCATAAATCTATACGAAAAGACGCTAAAAAACTACGAAGAGCTTGAGGCAATTATAAAGGCCAAATTTGAGCTAGGCAAAGAAGAGGAGCTAAGCCTAAAACAGGTAAAAAGCTCGGTAATCTCGGCTAAAAATAGAATTTTAAACGCAGCCAAGAGCCTTGATGCGGCAGAAAAAACGCTAAGAAATCTGCTAAACGTTAGGCCTGAGTTTGATTTAAATTTGAGCGGAAATTTGAGCGATATCTCGCCTCAGGGCGTAAATTTAAACGTGCCGCTTTACGTTATCGGCGCGCGTCCTGATTTGCAAGCCGCGGTCTCGCGCATCAAAGAGGCGCTTTTGGGGGTTAAAGTTAGCGAAAAAAACTTTTATCCCAGCATCACGGTAGGCGCAGGACTTAGCGGTAGCGGAGATAGTGCTAGCGAGGGACTTAAGCTAAATTTCTTAAGCGGAAATATCGCGATAAATTTGCCGTTTTTAAACTACTCCAAGCTTAAATCAAAGCTAAAAATCTCCGAGCTTGAGTTTGAGACGATGAAGCTAAACTACGCGCAGACGCTAACGACCGCGCTAAACGAGATCGACGCGAGCTATAAAAATCTGCAAAAAGACGAGGCGGTTTTGCGAAATTTAAACGAAAATTTGCGAAATCTAAGCTCTATCAGCGACATATATAAACTCAAATACGACTACGGCAAAACCGAGCTAAAAAACTATCTAGAGGCGCAAAATTCGCTGCTTGAAGGTAGGATCAGCCTGATCGCTCAAAAATATAAAATTTTGCAAGACGAAATCGGTATCTATAAAGCGACGGCTGGAAAAGCGGAGTAAATTTGACTATGTCGCGCACCTGATTTGCGGTTTTTTGGGTGCGTTAAATTTGCAGCGAATTTGACGGCTAGTTAAATTTAGCTAGCCGCAAATGACCTTGCAAATTTACTCGCGCCGTTTGCCTAGAAAATAAAACAGTCCCGCTAGCGTCGCAAAAAGCGCAAGCATAGATCCGGCGACGATTGCCGTGCCGTTTTGAAAGCCGTTTAAAAACATCCCGTTCGTATTCATCCCGAAAAATCCCGTGATCAAATTTAGCGGCAAAAATAGTGCCGAAAGTAGTGTCAGGATGTAGATGTTTCGGTTGATTTTGTCGTTTTTTAGGCTCTGTATATGCGCGTATATATCGTCTATCCTAGCGGCGTTTTCGTAGGCGGCGTTTTTTAGTACGCCGGCTTCGTAGACGTAGTTTTTGAGCTGCTTTTTTAGCTCGGGCCTTTCGTTTTGACAGATCGCCAGAGCCTCGTAAAAGTGCGAAATTTTATTTTGAAATTTGCGTATTTCGTATTTTAAGACCGCGTGCTTTTTGATAAATTTAGTAAAATCCCTCTTACCCGCGTAAATTTTCTCGTAGCTTTCAAGCTGGGCGGAGTGCTCGGCGATCTTGGCGCGAAACTCGCTCGTTATCTTTTTTACGACGCGGATAAACTCCTCCGCGCCGCTCTCGCTGCCGTCCTGGGCGTAAATTTTGTCGTCTTTAAAGATAAATTTATAGTTTTGTTCGCTGCCGTCCGTCACGAGATAGACGTACTCGCACTCCTCGTCGTAAAAGTACCCAGAGATATCGCGCTCGCTCACTGTTTTGCCTTATATGCTTGGCGCGTCTTTACCGCGTTTGGCGTAGAAATTTCGCCTAAATTTTTCAAATTCGCCCGCCGTTATCGCTTCTCTCATCTGTCGCATTAAATTTAGATAATAATGCAAGTTGTGTAGGCTCGCCAAACGGAAAAACGTCAGCTCGCCCGCTCGGTATAGGTGGCTAAGATAGGCGCGCGAGTAGTTTTGGCACGCGTAGCAGTCGCACTCGGGATCTATCGGAGCGCGGTCGGTTGCAAATCTCGCGGACTTAATATTTATCTTACCGAAACTCGTAAATAGCGTGCCGTTGCGCGCGTTTCGCGTCGGCATCACACAGTCAAACATATCCACGCCGCGAGCCACGTTTTCTACGAGGTCTTCAGGAGTGCCTACGCCCATGAGATAGCGCGGACGCGTCGCGTCTATGTATGGCATCACGGCCTGCACGGTGTCGTACATCTCTTGATTGCTTTCGCCTACGCTAAGCCCCCCGATAGCAAGCCCGTCAAAAGGCATCTCGCACAGCGCCTCAGCGCAAAATTTACGTGCCGCCTCGTCCGTGCCGCCTTGGATTATGCCGAATATATTTTGCGTGAGCCCTTCGCCTAAATCTCGCTTAAATTTATGATAGTCTATCGCCTCGCGCGCCCATTTTATCGTGCGTTTGATGCTTAGCTCTACGCGCTTTTTTTCAGCAGGAAGCGCGACTAGATCGTCTAGGATCATCATGATGTCGGAGTTTAGGTCGTACTGAGTATCTAGCACCGAGCGCGGCGTGAAATAGTGCGCGCTGCCATCGATATGGCTTTTAAATTTGATGCCGTTTTCGTCGGGCTTTGAGATTTTGCTCAGCGAAAAGGCCTGAAAGCCGCCGCTATCTGTTAAAAACGAGCGGTTAAATTTAGTAAAGCCGTGCAGGCCGCCAAGCTCCTTTACGACCTTGCTACTAGGGCGCAAGTAGAGGTGGTAGGTGTTGCCAAGGATTATTTGGGCGTCTAAAATCTGCATCATATCCACGGCATCTAGGCTTTTTACCGCACCTACGGTGCCAACTGGCATAAACACGGGCGTTTTTATCGTCGAGTGAGCGGTGATTAGCGTGCCCGCGCGCGCCGCACCGTCCGTTTTATCTATACTAAAAGTCATTTTGATATAATAGTCCCTTTAAATTTGGAGTTTTAATGAAAAATATCTTGATAGTTGCGGACGGCATTGTAGCGAAACATTTCTTAGAAAGACTATTCGTAAGCAGAAGTAGCACGCATCACTACGTAGTTATCGCTTGCGGAGACGAGGATTACTCGGACGTAAATTTAGAAAATTTTACCTTTTACCGCTTTGATCCCACGAGCCTTGATAGACTGAGGCAAGTAGCCAGCGGTTATTTCAGCCAGTTTATGATAATGCTAAAAGACGGCTTTGATACGGTCAGCGTCTATAATAACCTGCGTCAAATCAGCAAAAAAACGGAAATTTTGATGCTGGATCTCTGGGGGCTTGGCGGACTAGAGGACGACTCGCATCTAACTATTTTAGATGCCCGCGCGGTGCTAACGGCTAGGCTCATGGATTTTTTGCCCGACATCCCCGTCGTGGCCGATAACCTAGGCCTTGGCAAGGGCGAGATAATGGAAGTAAAGGTGCCCGTAGGCAGCTCCTTTATGTACCGTCACATCAGCTCCATAACGCAGAAAAAATGGCGCATAGCGATGATTTATCGCGGTTCAAATTTCATGATCGCAAAGCCAAATTTGATGATCCTGCCCGGCGACGTTTTGCTCATAGTTGGCGAACCAAGCGTGCTTTTAAGCGTATTTAGAAGCGTAAAAAAAGAAACCGGGCAGTTTCCAAACCCGTTTGGGCATAATATCTATCTGTTTTTAGACATGAAAAAGATGGGTGAAAAGCTGTGCATAAGGCTACTTGAGCAGAGTCTAAAACTGCACGAAAAGCTAAACAACAGACGCCTTTTCGTCAAGGTCGTAAATCCGGCGCTAAATTTAGCCTACGAAAAGCTAAAATCCGTAAACGACGAGATGGCGACGGTTATGTTTGATTATTTCGGAGGCGGAGTAGGGCAGATAAAAGACGACGTTTTCAAAAACGACGTCGGGCTAGTCGTAACGGATAATAAATTTTTCGCCGCGCACAAAAGGCTGCTTTTCGAGCTAAAAAAACCGGTCGCCGCCATCGGTAAAAGCGACATCGACGAGATCAAAAAGGGCGTGGTGCTAAGTAGCGGTTTTGGCGACGAGATAGAAAGCCAATCGGCCGTCATCATGGACTGCTGCTCGCAGCTTGATATGCCGATAACTCTTTATCACTTCGGCCGAAGCGGCGCGGACGAGGAGATGGAGGAGCATTTTGATAGTTTG
Organism: Campylobacter massiliensis; assembly: GCF_014253065.1. Classification (NCBI taxonomy): domain Bacteria; kingdom Pseudomonadati; phylum Campylobacterota; class Epsilonproteobacteria; order Campylobacterales; family Campylobacteraceae; genus Campylobacter; species Campylobacter massiliensis. The sequence continues at coordinate 478,522 of NZ_JACLZK010000002.1, read as the reverse complement.
GCTAAGATTTTCGGACGCAAGATCGAGGTCGTGGAGGACAAAAACTCAAATCCGATTTTAAGACTAAAAAAAGAGCGAAATTTGCTCCAGTTCGTGCCGTTTACAAAAAAGATCAGTAAAAAAGATGCCTTTGCGGCGTTTTCAAACGATATGAACCGCCTATACGCGCGCCTTAGCGACAACTATCAGATTTTTATACCGATAAATTAGGCTATTTTGGATAAAATAAAAGCGGAGAATAAGATGAAAATAGATATAAAATTTGACGGTAAGCCTGGCTACGGCGTCTATATAAACGAGCTAAAAGAGCTTAAATTTGACGCTAAAGTCGCTATCGTGACAAACGCAAAAGTAGGCGGGCTTTATCTGCAAAATTTACTCTCGCGCATAGATTGTCCGCAAAAATTCGTCATCAGCGTCCCAGACGGCGAAGAGTATAAAAATATGCAAACTATCGAGGCGATTTTAGAGCAGCTTTTCGTCAGCCGCCTTGACCGCAGCAGCGTGATTATCGCGCTTGGCGGCGGAGTGGTGAGCGATATGGCTGGCTTTGCGGCGAGCATTTTCGAGCGCGGGATCAAATTTATAAACATCCCCACGACCCTGCTAGCCCAAGTGGACGCGAGCGTAGGCGGAAAAACGGGCGTAAATAATAAATTCGGCAAAAATCTGATCGGCTCGTTTTATCAACCTAGCGCCGTTTACTGCGAAACCGGGTTTTTAAAGACGCTTGAAAAGCGCGAATTTGCCGCGGGACTTGCAGAGGCTGCGAAGATGGCGATAACCTTTGACGAAAAACTATTTTCGTGGATGGGGAGCGCAAATTTGACGGATGAGGCGAATTTGCAAAATTTGATCTACCGCTGCGTGCAGATAAAGGCCGCCGCCGTAGAGGCCGACGAGCGCGAAAAGGGCGTGCGCGCGGTGCTAAACTACGGCCATACCTTCGCTCACGTGATAGAAAACGAAACGAACTATAAAAAATATCTACACGGCGAGGCGGTGGCGATCGGCATGAATATGGCTAACGCGCTAGCGGTGAAGCTTGGCCTCATGAGCGAGGATCAAAAGGCGCGCGTGGCGGAGCTTTTAGTCAAATTTGACTTGCCGATAAGCTACAAGGTGCCAAATGCAAGCGGCTTTTACGAGGCGTTTTTCCTTGATAAAAAGGCGGAAAACTCGGCGATCAAATTTATCCTGCCGCGAGGTATCGGCGCATACGAGATACGAAAAGACGTGCCGCGCGAGCTGGTGATGGACGTTTTAAGAGAGTTTGAATGAGAAAAATTTTATTTATTTTATTTTTTGCGCTCTTTGCTTATTCGCTAGATGATATACCTAGCGATTTTAACGGGACAAAAGAAGCTCAGCTATCCGAGCTAAACGCGTCTTTGTCGCTTATCGAGGACGAGTTAGCCGATAACATCTGGGCGACTCGATACTCAAACTACAACACCTTTCAAAAGCTAAGCGCGGAGCTTGATGAAATCGAAGCGGCGATAAAAAAACAGGCTAAAAATACCGAAAAAGTACTCGAGCTACAAAAAAAACAAAGTACGCTAAAAGAGCAGATCGAGCTTTTAAGAGAGTTTCAAAAAGCGCCGTTTTCTAGCATGATAACGGCTCCCGAGATAGAAATTTTACAAAAGATAACCAACCCAGTCGCCGTGATCTCGGGCTTTTCTCACATAAAGCAGCTAAGAAGCGAAAAAGACGAGTATAAACGCCGACTAGACGGGCTTTCTAAGACGACCGACGAGCTAGCCAGAAAAGAGCAAATTTTAACCCAGATCGTAAATTTGAGCGACGACGCGCGCTTTCAAGCAGAGCTTGCGGAGGCTAGACAGGAGCTGGCGGAATTTAACGCCGCGGCCGACATCGCAAAAACAACCTACGGAGTGTATGAAAAGCGCGTAAACGAGGCGATAAACCGGACCAGCGAGGATATCAAAGCGCAGATGAAAAAGGCGCTAGATATCGGTATATTTATCGTAGTCGTGATCGGGCTTTCGTTTTTGTTCAAATTTATCATCAAAAAGACGATCACGGATAACGAGCGCCTCTATACGGCAAACAAATTTATAAACCTCGTAAACATCACGCTCATCATCATGATTTTGCTTTTTGCCTATATCGAAAACGTGACCTATCTCGTCACGGTGCTGGGCTTTGCGTCTGCAGGTATCGCGATTGCCATGAAAGATATGTTTATGAGTATGCTCGGCTGGACGGTGGTGGTTTTTGGCGGTAGTTTTCACGTCGGCGACCGCATCAAGGTGCGCAAGGACGGAGAGGACGTCGTGGGCGACATCATCGATATCTCGCTGCTTAGGATGACTATTTACGAGGACGTCACGATAGTCACCGTAAACTCAAATCGCAGAGCGGGGCGCATTATATTCGTGCCGAACAACTATATATTCACCGATCTGATCGCAAACTACTCGCACCACGGCATGAAGACCGTCTGGGACGGTATCGACGTTGTTTGTAGCTTTGAGTCGAATCACAAAAAAGCCGCTCACATCATCAAAGATATCGCGCGAAAATACTCTAAAGGCTACACCGAGATCGCCAAAAAACAAATGAGCAAGCTGCGAAATCAATACAGCATCAAAAATCCAAACGTCGAGCCGCGCGTGTTTACCTTTATCGAGCCTTACGGCGTAAAAATTTCGGTCTGGTATATGGCAAACACCTTCGCCACGCTATCTTTGCGAAGCACGATAAGCGCGGAGATCATGGAAGCCATCGCTAGCCACGACGACATCGTGATCGCCTATCCGACGCAGACTTTATACATGGATAGGCGCGTAAAAGCCGGCGAGTCAAAGCCGATCGGCGAAGGCGGCGAGGATAAGCATGAAGCCTAACTCAAATTTGACCCAGCAAGAGCCGCGCCGAGAGAAGGTATTTTTTAAAACCTTCGGCTGTCGCACGAACATCTACGATACTGAGCTGATGAAAAGCTACGTCAAAGACTACGATATAGTTAGCGACGAAAACGAAGCAGACATCGTGGTGGTAAACTCCTGCACGGTCACAAACTCAGCAGATAGCGGCGCTCGCAGCTACATAAACGGTATAAAAAAACGAGGCGCCAGAGTGATACTAACGGGCTGCGGCGCGGTGAGCAAGGGTAAGGAGCTGTTTAACAAAAGCGCGGTTTTCGGCGTGATAGGCGCGAGTAAGAAAGAGGATATAAACGCGCTGCTAAAGTCGCAAGATCCGTTTTTCGAGCTGGGAAATTTAAAAAGCATAGACAAAAATATCGTAACAAACTACGAAAATCACACCAAAGCCTTTATCAAGATCCAAGAGGGCTGCGACTTTGCGTGCAGTTACTGTATCATCCCCGCCGTTCGCGGCAAGGCGCGCAGTATGGACGAGGAAGCGATCTTGCGCGAGGCTAAAATTTTAGCCTATAACGGCTACAACGAGCTAGTGCTAACGGGTACAAACATCGGCAGCTACGGCAAGGATACGGGCTCAAGCCTAGGGCGACTGCTAGGCAGGATCGGTAAAATAGGCGGCATAAAGCGCATAAGGCTAGGCAGCATAGAGCCTAGCCAGATAGACGAGAGCTTTCGCGAGATTTTAAAAGAGAGCTGGCTAGAGCGGCATCTGCACATCGCGCTTCAGCACACGAGCGAGGCGATGCTGCGCATTATGAGGCGGCGAAATCAGGCCTTTAGGGATTTGGAGCTATTTTTACAGCTTAGCGAGATGGGCTTTGCGCTAGGAACCGACTATATCGTGGGGCATCCGGGCGAGAGCGAAGAGATCTGGAGCGAGGCGCTGGTAAATTTTAAAAAATTTCCGCTCACGCATCTGCACTGCTTTGCGTATTCGCCGCGCACAGGCACGCATTCGGCGGATATGAAAATGGACGTTAGCGGCGATGTGGCGAAGGCTAGGCTTAAAATTTTAAAGCAAATCGTAGCGGAAAATAATTTTAAATTTAGACAAGAGCACGCCAAAAAAGGCGGGAGCCTAAACGTTCTCGTTGAGCAGCTAAACGGCGAATTTTACGAAGGTTTCGATCAGTTTTATAATAAAGTAAAAATCAAAACGGATAAGCAAATTTTAAAAGAGTGGGCGGTCATAGATAAATTTGAAGTAAAAAGCGAGGGCGACTATGCACAAATTTAAGCTAAATAAACAAAAGATCATCGTGATTTTGACGGCTATTTTGGCGGTTTTGCTAGCCGTTGCGGTAGGCAGAAATCAACCCAAAAACATAATGTACGAAAGCTATGAAAAGCTGCTAGAGGGCGACATGATCGCAAGCGCGACCGTAAACGGCGGCGAGCTGGAACTCACGACTAAGGGCGGCAACAAATATATCATCGTAAAAGACGGCGTGGATATGCGCGCTCTGGTGCAAAAAGTCCCCGTCGATCTAAAAAAAGAGACGCCCGTGCTGGATGAAATTTTAGCCGTGCTAGCGCTACTTGCTATCTGTTTTGCGGGGCTTGCGGTTTATGCGAGGCTTAAAAAACAAAGACTCGCCGCTCAAAACGAAAATCAAAAAGCAAACGTCTATGAGTATGAAAATATCGCCGCTAGCTCGGTTGCTCCTGCTATCTCAAACGTCAAATTTGACGACGTAGCGGGCATAAAGGACGTCAAATTTGAGCTAAGTGAGATCGTGGATTTTCTAAAAAATCCGACGAAATATAAAAAATTCGGCATCAAAATGCCAAAAGGCGTGCTGATGGTCGGGCCTCCGGGCGTAGGCAAGACGCTAGTGGCAAAGGCCGTCGCGGGCGAGGCGGGAGTGCCGTTTTTTTACCAAAGCGGAGCTAGTTTCGTGCAAATTTACGTCGGTATGGGCGCAAAACGCGTGCATGAGTTGTTTTTAAAGGCTAAAGCCTATGCGCCGTCCATCATCTTTATCGACGAGATCGACGCCGTTGGTAAGGTGCGCGGCGGCAACCGAAACGACGAGCGCGAGGCCACGCTAAATCAGCTACTGACCGAGATGGACGGCTTTGAGGATAACTCGGGCGTCATCGTGATCGCTGCAACTAACCGTATCGAGATGATAGATGAGGCGCTGCTGCGCTCGGGGCGATTTGATAGACGAATTTTTCTTTCGATGCCTGATTTTGCCGATAGAGTCGAGATTTTAAAATCCTATCTAAAAGACAAAAACACGAGCGTAGAGGCGCAGGACGTGGCGCGTATCAGCGTCGGTTTTAGCGGGGCGGCGCTTTCTACGCTCGTAAACGAAGCCGCGATAAATGCGCTAAGACGCGACGGCGAGATAATCGAATTTAGCGATTTTGAAAGCGTTTTAAACAAAGTCCTGCTCGGAAAAAAGAGGATTTTAAGCTACAACGACGAGGAAAAGCGCATCCAAGCGCTCTATCAGGGCGCAAAGGCCTTGGCGGCGTATTGGTTCGGGATAGAATTTGAAAAAATTTCGCTCGTTGAGGAGCAGTTTATGCGTCCGGAGCGAGAGATAGAGTCGCGCTCGCAGATGTTTGCGCGTATCAAGGTCTGTTTGGCTGGTATGAGCGCGCTAAAGATGGTCAAAGACGATACCTTTTCAAACTCCAACGTCGACATCCAAAAAGCCCGCGAAATCGCGCAAAATATGGTCTTTGAGTACGGCATGGGGCATACCTTTACGCCAAGCGCGGCGGAGGCCGAGGAGCTACTGCAAGAGGCGTACGCCGAGGTCGGAACGTTTTTAGCCGGTATGAAAACTCAGCTAGAGCGCATCAGCGAGCATATCGAGATTTTTGAGAGTATCGATAAAGACGCGCTGGGCAAAATTATCAAAGAGTATTACAACTAAATTTAAGGAGAAAAAATGAAAGCGAAAATAGGCATTTTGACGCTGAGCGACCGCGCTAGCGAGGGTAAATACGACGATCTATCGGGCGCGGCGATAAAAGAGGTTTTGGATGGCTGGATAACGAGCGAGCGCGAGTATTTTTACGAGGTGATTCCCGATGAGATCGAGCTTATAAAAGAGCGCCTAAAATACATGATAGACGTGCTAGGCTGCGATTTAGTGCTAACTACGGGCGGCACGGGACCGGCTCCTCGCGACGTGACGCCTGAGGCAACCGAAGCCGTGTGCGAAAAGATGATGCCCGGCTTTGGCGAGCTAATGCGCGCAGCTAGCCTAAAATACGTCCCCACAGCGATCCTATCGCGCCAAACGGCCGGTATCAGAGGGCACGCGCTCATCGTAAATTTACCCGGCCAGCCAAAGGCGATCAGAGAGTGCCTAGAGCCCGTATTTCCTGCGATCCCGTACTGCATCGACCTGATCGGCGGCGCATTTATAGAGACGGATGAGAGCGTGATGAAGGTCTTTCGCCCGAAACAAAAGAAAATTTCATAATCCACGCGTGCTAAACTTTTTTGAAAATATAAATTTAAAGGCTACGAGGCTGCTTGAGGGCTATTATTCGCTCTTTTGCGGCCTATTTGTGCTTTGCGTCGGCATTTATGTGCTCGCACTCGTTTTTAGGGTCGAGTGGCTTTTATTTGCCTCTAGCGCTTTTGTCTACGCGTGCTTTGTCCTGCTTGCGTTTCGCTCGCTTTTTTGGTTCGTTTTGAGCCTGATTTTTTCGCCCGCTTTTGCTATAGTCGTACGCGAGCGTTACGATGAAAATTTATTTTTAGACGCGGTTTTTGCGCTTATTTGGATACTTTGCTGGTTGTTTTTATCGCTAGCCGTTAGTGAAAATATCTCAAAACTCGGCAACGAAATCGTATCTAAAATTTTACGCATCGCCGCGCTTTTTGCAGTGATCGGCGTTTATTATATCAGCATCGAAAATAGCTTAAATTTACAAGCTATTTTACAGCATACCGTTGCGCTTCGTATCGTGCTTATCGCAATAAACATCTACATGTTTCCTTCCCTTGTTGCGCTTTTAGCGCTTGATTTGCGCGGGTATTATTTGAAAAATAAAGACGCAAAAATGGCTAAATTTTCATTTTTTAATTTCACCAAAGAAGCTTTAAAAGTAATCAAATTTATTGCCTTAAGGCGTAAAATTTAAACGCATAAACTTTTTATACAGTCTCTAAAAAACGCTATTTTTTGTAAATTTGAGGGATAGAAAACCGCTCTGCTACTTTTTGATTAATAGCCGAGAAGTTAAAATTTTAGTAAAACTCTTGATGTATTTTGGCGTAGCGATGGCTTGCGATAAATCCCGCAAAGCAAAGCCAAATTTTAATTTCGGCTTTACCAGCTGGTTTACTCGGCAGTTTATTCTAGCTCTCTTGTGCCGATTTTTGATTTTTTACTTAGGCGTCTTACGTAAAAAATATAAAGCGCAGTGAGCAGGCCGACGGCGGCGAGCAGGGCGACCACGATGTGGCTAAACGCGCTCTTGTCGTAGTTTTTGCCCAGATACCAGCCCACTGCTAGCAATATGGCGACCCAGATGCCCGCACCAAGAGTCGTGTAGAGGCTAAATTTAAAAAGATTCATCTTGGCAAGGCCCGCAGGCAGGCTGATGTACTGGCGGATGCCCGGGATCAGGCGGCAGTTAAATGTCGAAATCTCGCCGTGCCTTTTGAAAAAGGCCTCAAATTTGCGCATTTTTACCTTTGTGATGCCGACGTATTTGCCGTATTTTAGCACGAGCTCGCGCCCAAAAAAGTAGCATAGATAGTAGTTAAACACTGCTCCTGCGAGGCTGCCCGCCGTACCCGCGCACCACGCTAGCACTAGGCTCATCTGTCCTTGGTGTGCGAGGTAGCCCGCGGGTATCATCGCCACTTCGCTTGGAAACGGGAAAAACGAACTTTCTAAAAACATCATCAAAAATATGCCCGCATATCCCCACTCACCGACGGTTTGGACGATAAAATTTATAAAATCGCCTAGCATTTTTCTCCTTAAATTTAAAATTATGATTTTAGCAAACTACGGTAAATTTTAGCTTTAGGCGGGCGTAATTTGGGGTTAGGGCTGTCTATGGCGATTAAATTTGACGGAATTTCGGGCGAGTTTTAAATTTGCTTGCAGGATAAATTTAGAAGATAAAGATTTGGGTTTTACCCGCTCCTTGATAAGGTTTTGTGGAGGATTGTCGAGTTAAAAAAATGAGTTGCGGTCAAATTTGAGTTCTAAATTTAACCGCGTCAGTTTGAGAGTCAAATTTGACGATAAAACCCAAATTTGACTCAAATTTTATCGACCGACTTTAAAATCGGCCAAAAAGCTTTCGGTCTGCGCTAAAACGCAAGCGGCGCGTAATCAAAACACCGGCAGGATCGCTCCGTCATATCTTTTTAGGATAAATTCCTTCGTCTCGGGGCTGGTTGCGGCTTTAACGAGGGCTTTGATTTTCGGGCTATTTTCATTGCCTGCTTTGACCGCGATGATGTTGGCGTACGGGCTTTCGGTACCTTCGATAGCTAGCGAGTCTTTTTTAGGATTCATGCCGATATCAAGGACGAAATTCGTGCTTATAGCAGCAAGATCGACTTCGTCTAGCGTACGGGGTATCTGCGCGCCCTCAAGCTCGACGAAATTTAGGCGCTTTGGATTTTTCACGATGTCTTTTGGCGTGGCTAGCTCAGCGCTTTTATCTAGCTCGATGAGGCCCGCTTTTTGCAGGATATTTAACGCTCTGTTGCCGTTAGTCGGGTCGTAGGCGATCGCGACTTTAGCGCCGTCTTTTAGCTCGCTTAGGCTCTTTATCTTTTTTGAGTAAAAGCCCAGCGGCTCAAGATGTATTGCCGCAGCGGTTATCAGGGTCGTGCCTTTTGTTTCATTGTGATTTTTTAGATACGGCCAGTGTTGAAAGAAATTCGCGTCCAAATCGCCGTCTTGCGTCGCTAAATTCGGGATCGAGTAGTCATTTATCTCTTTGATGACTAGATCGTAGCCCTCTTTTGCTAAGACGGGTTTGATAAACTCCATGATCTCTGCGTGAGGTACCGGCGAGACGGCTATTACGATAGTGTGATCTTTATCTGCTGCATAGAGGTTAAAGGCTAGCGCCAAACTTGCTAAAATTTTAAAAACTTTCATTATATTTTCCTTTTTTATTTTAAAAAACGGCGCTAAAAAGGTAAAAGCTTTTACGCCGTTTTGTTTTTGGAGATTTTTCTCGACTATTTTCGGTTTTTCGTCAAATTTGAGCCGTAAAATTTAAGCAAAAAGCGCCTATTGCGATTTTTAAAGTAATTTTTACGATGGCAAATCGGTCAAATTTGATGCGATCAGAAGCTTGGTATCACCGCGCCTTGGTAGCGCTTTACGATAAAGTCTTTAACCTCGGGAGTTAATATCGCTTTATCTAGAGCCTTGATTTTCGGGTTATTTTCGTTGCCGGCCTTGGTCGCTACGTAGTTGGTGTACGGGCTATCTTTATCCTCTAGGATTAGCGCGTCTTTGGTCGGTTTGAGGCCTACGTCTAGGGCGTAGTTTACGTTGATAAATGCTAGCGCGACGTCGTCGAGAGAGCGGGGCGTCTGCGCGGACTCCATCTCTTTAAATTTGAGATTTTTCGGATTTTCCGTGATATCTAGCGGAGATTTGTATTCGCCCTCTTTAACCTTTACTATGCCGGCTTTTTCGAGTAAATTTATCGAGCGCGTCGAGTCTGCGGCATTGTTTGAGATAGCGATGATGTCGCCGTCTTTTAGCTCGTCTAGGCTTTTTATCTTTTTAGAATACGCGCCCATAGGCTCGATGTGTACGCCCGCGGTCGGCACGATGTGAGTGCCTTTGTCCTTGTTAAACGACTTCATATACGGTAGGCCTTGGAAGTAGTTGGCGTCGAGTTCGCCGTTTTCGACGGCGAGGTTTGGGATCACGTAGTCGTTAAAGATTTTGACGTCGAGCTTGTAGCCTTCTTTTTCTAGGATCGGCTTTACGACCTCTTCTAAGATCTCTGCGTGCGGCACTGGAGATGCGCCTACGGTGATAGTTTTGTCGCTAGCATACAGGCCGGTAGCCAAAAGCGCGCCCAGAAGTATTTTTGAAAATTGCATTATTATTCCTTTTTTGATAAAAAACGGCGCTAAAAAGGTAAAAGCTTTTACGCCGTTTTATTTTAAGAGCGGTCTCTAAACTAAATTTGGATTCGTCGTTTCGCTAAATTTGCCCTGCGCCCATAAATTTGAGCGGGCGGGGCTAAATTTGATTAAAACGTCGGGATTATCGCGCCTTTATATTTTTCCTCGATAAATTTCTTTACCTCCGGGCTCGTGACGGCTTTATCCAGAGCTTTGATTTTCGGGCTGTTTTCGTTACCTACTTTGACTACGACGTAGTTGGTGTACGGGCTATCTTTGCTCTCAAGTACGAGCGCGTCTTTGGTCGGGTTTAGGTTGGCGTTTAGAGCGTAGTTCGTGTTGATAACGGCGATGGCGACGTCATCTAGCGTACGAGGAACTTGAGCGGTCTCGATCTCTTCAAATTTTAGCTTTTTCGGGTTTTCCGTGATATCAAGCGGAGTTTTTAGAGGGTTGTCGTTTAGCTTGATAAGACCTGCGCTAGCTAGCACGTCAAGCGCGCGGCTCTCGTTTGTCGGGTCGTTTGGTATAGCTACGGTGCTACCGTCTTTTAGCTCTTTGATATCTTTTATCTTTTTAGAGTAAACGCCCATAGGCTCGAGGTGAACGCCTACGGTTTTAACTAGATGAGTGCCTTTGTTTTTGTTAAATTCCTCAAGATACGGTAGGTGCTGGAAGTAGTTAGCGTCTAGATCGCCGTCCTCGGTGGCTAAATTTGGAGTAGAGTAGTCGTTGAATTCTTTGATTTCAAGAGTAAAGCCGTCTTTTGCAAGGATTGGTTTTACGACTTCTAAAATTTCAGCATGCGGAACTGGAGTAGCGCCTACGACGATTTTCTCGGCGGCGTTTGCTGCGATTGTTAGGCTTAGAGCGACTAGAGAGTATTTGAGTAAATTTTTCATTTTATATCCTTTTTAAAATTTGGCTAGCATTTAAAAAAGGATATGAGCGGAGGCTTAAATTTCTTTTTAAATGCTTAGCGAGACTAAGCGCTTAAAAAGAAATTTTGCGCTTAGCGTTAGTCTTTCGACGACTTAAGTTGAGTGAAGCGACGCATTTCGCACATATCTGATTTCATTTTCTATCCTTTCTTTGTAAAATTAATTTCGCGCATTGTAAATAAAAAAAGTTTAAAAAAAAATAAATTTTAGAAATTTATCTTAGACTTTTTATGACGCCTCTTGCATTTTCTGAGTTTTTGGCTGCTTTTTCCTCTAAAATATTTTTTAAACATTCCAAAAAATTTGGCAAACAGCAAATATCAACCGAGTAAAAAACATTAAGTCCGGACTTCTCGCTTTTTAAAATTCCCCCATTTTTTAATACCCCAAGATGCTTCGAAACCGTTGCTTGTTCTTTATTTAAAAGCTCACAAATTTCACCTACGCTCATCTTTTTATCACCTAAAATCTCAACTATCCCAATCCTAATAGGATGAGCCAAAACTCTCATAAAATCGCTTTTTAGCGCAAGAATATCAACATATTGCATTTTTATACCTTTTTTATGATTTTAACTTAAAAGAGCTAAATTTATACTTGATTATATTCCTATATTAGTATATAATCATATAAAAATTTAAAGGTAAAAAATGCTCGATCTTTTTAATCAACACAATATATTTGAGTTTATCAAATTTTTCATACTTTATTTTACAGAGATTTCACTACTATTTTTTTGTGTCTCTTTTTTGGTGTTTATCGTATCTGAAAAATTTAGTCAAAAACTCAAAAAACACCTTATAAGCACAAAAATTTCAAGCTTTATCAAGGCGTTTTTGGTTGGCGCTATTACGCCGTTTTGTTCGTGCTCTACTATACCTCTTTTAAATGGGTTTTTAAAAAGCGGCGTATCACTTGGCGTTAGTAGCGTATTTTTGTTAAGCTCTCCGCTTGTTAATCCTGTAATTTTAACGCTTCTTTTTATGAGCTTTGGGTTTAAATTTGGCATTATTTATTTTACGGTCATTTTCATCTCATCGCTTGCTTTTGGTCTTTTGTTATCAAAAGCAGATCAAAGTCTATTTTTAAAAGATGATTTTTTAAAACCAAAATTTAGCCCAAACAATCCAACTAAAAGCTTTGTTTTTACGCCCGTTAATCAGACGCAAGCTTGTTCTTGCAAGGATATAAAAAATAATAAAAATATTTACAAAATGGCGCTTTTAAACTCGGTAAAAGAGTATAAAAAGCTATTTTATTACATACTGCTTGCGATGTTTATCGGCGCCGCTATACACGGATTTGTTCCGCAAAAGCTTATCTCAAACTATCTTGGTTCTAGCGACATCGCCTCGATACTTATTTCGGCATTTTTTGGAATTTTACTCTATGTTAGAGTAGAAGCGCTAGTGCCAATATTGGCTTAGCGCTTCTTGCGTCGGGTGCTAGTGCGGCCGCATTTGGAGCGTTTGTAATAACGGCGGCAGGGGTTAGCCTGCCGGAAATCATACTTCTTAATAGGTTTTTTAGGCCAAAATTTATGGCAATTTTTATCGCTTTTATCTTATGTGTGGCATTAGCATTTGCAATGTTTTTAAAATCATTTTTTTGAAATTTTATATAAATAATTACCTAAAATTTGAAAAATTTGTACCATTATAATGAGTATCACGACGGTATAAAGCATGATATCGGGGCGAAATCTCTGATAGCCGTAGTTTATCGCCACAGACCCCAGCCCGCCGCCGCCGACCGCGCCTGCCATCGCGGAAAAGCCGATATTTACGATCAAAGTAAGCGTAAAAGCGGCGATGATACCCGGCAGCGCCTCAACAAACATAACGCGAAAGATGATCTGAAAATTTGAGCTACCAAAGCTTCTAGCAGCCTCGATGATGCCTTTATCGACCTCTTTTAGTGCGCTCTCTATGAGCCTAGCGATAAACGGCGCTGCGCCGATAGTAAGCGGAACGATAGCCGCGCTGGTACCGATACTGGTGCCTACGATCAGGCGCGTGAGCGGGAAAAGAACGATGATGAGGATGATAAACGGAAAGCTTCTTAGCGTATTTACCGTGATGTCAAGCGCGATAAATAGCGGTTTGTTCGGCTTTAGGCCATCCTGCGCCGAAAGCACGAGCAAGATAGCGGGCACTAGACCTATGAGAAACGCTAAAAGCGTAGAAACCACACTCATATAAAGCGTCTCGCCGATAGCAGGGAGCAAAATGCGCTCGAAAACGTCGGGAAATTTAGAAAAATCTATGCCAAACATCACGCCACCTCCCATAATACGCCGCTTTGCTTGATATACTCGGTCACGCGCGCTTCGTCTTTGGGATCGACGTTGATGACGAGCGAGCCAAGCACGTTTTCGTTTAGCTTTTCAAGCTTGCCCCAGACGATGTTAAAGTCGATGTTTAGCGTGCGCGCCATGTGCGTGATGACGCTGTTTTGCGCGACTTCTTTCGGGAAAAAGAGCCTGATATTTACGCCCTCGCTCGGCAAAATTTCATCCTCGCCGAGGAATTCTTTCATCTTTTCGTCGGGTTTTAAAAATAGCTCCTCGATCGTACCGCTGCCGATTATCTTGCCGCTTTCTAGCAGCACTGCGCGGCGCGCGATGCTTTTTACGACCTCCATCTCGTGCGTGACTAAAACGACGCTGATGTTTAGCGTTTGATTGATTTGTTTTAAAAGCTCGAGTATCGAATTTGTCGTATTTGGATCAAGCGCCGAGGTCGCCTCGTCGGAGAGTAAAATTTTTGGACTTAGCGCAAGGGCACGGGCGATGGCGACGCGCTGTTTTTGTCCGCCGCTTAGCTCGCCCGGGTAGCTTGTGGCTTTGTTTGCAAGGCCGACGAGATCCAACAGCTCGCTCACTCTTTTTTTGATTTCGCCGTCTGAGTAACCCCAAAATTTAAGCGGAGTCGCGACGTTTTCAAATGCCGTTTTTCTAGCCATCAGCGCAAAGTGCTGAAATATCATCCCCACGTCGCGCCTAAGCTCTCTTAGCTCTCTATCTCTTAGCGCCGAGATTTCTTTGTCAAATACCTTTAGGCTGCCGCTTTGATAGTCCTCTAGACCGTTTATGCAGCGAAGCAGGGTGGATTTACCCGCGCCGCTGTGGCCTACGATGGCGAAAATTTCGCCTTTTTCTACGTTTAGGCTGACATCATCTATGATCTGCGTCGCCCCGTAAAATTTCTTTAAATTTTCTATTTTTATCACTAATTTTCCTTGTTTTTAAAACCGCATAAATTTATAAAATTTCGCGCCTTAGCTCATCGGCGCTCTTTGGCGAAAGAAGCGCCGGAGCGATGTCAAACACGCTAAACGCGCCGCACTCGCCTCTTTTCGACAAACGATACGCCGCGCGGGCGTAGGCTACGAGCACGCTTGCGGTAAATTCCGGATTTGAGTCAAGCTTTAGCGAAAACTCGATCAAGTGTTTATTTTCTCCGCTTTCGCCCGTTGCCCCGCTTCGCAAAACGAATCCTCCGTGAGGGATGCCGCCGTGCTCTTTTTTAAGCGTCGCAATATCGATGAAATGCACGCTCGTATCGTAGTCGGCAAAGTAGTTTGGCATCGTTTTTATCTCACGCTCGATGCGCGCTTTATCGGCGCCGTCCTGCGCCACTACGTAGCACTCGCGCAGGTGTTTTTCGCGCGTTGAAAGCTTTGGATTCTCTCCTGAACGTACTCGCTCTAAAGCGCTATCTATCGGCACGGTGTATTGGCGAGCGTCCACGACGCCCTCGATCCTGCGGATGGCGTCGGAGTGGCCTTGGCTCACGCCTTTGCCCCAAAACGTATAACTACTGCCGTTTTCCAGCACGCTCTCGCCAAATAGTCTATTTAATGAAAACAGCCCCGGATCCCAGCCTACGGCGATGATGCCTACATTTCCGCCCTTTTTGGCTGCGGCGTCTACCGCGGCGAAGTGCTCAGGGATTTTTGCGTGCGTATCGAAGCTATCAACTACATTAAATTCTTTTGCAAACTCTGGCGTCTGAGTCGGTAGATCCGTCGCACTACCGCCGCAAAGCACCAAAACGTCAAATTTGCCCTTGTGCGATAAAATTTCATCCGCGCTAAATACCGGAGCGCCGCATGTTTTTACTTCGCTCGGATTTCTGCGGCTAAAAACGGCCGAAAGCTCTAAATCCTTGCTATTTCGCGCGGCAAGCTCCACGCCGCGACCTAAATTTCCATATCCCAAAACCGCTATTTTTATTTTTTCGCTCATTTTTTATCCTTGATAAATTTTAAAATTTAGCGCGTAAAACGGCGCGCCGCCGATTAAATTTTACTTCATCAGCAAATAATAAATCACGTATATCCAACTTAAAAATCCGTGGATTATCGCCCACAATATGCTTTTATTAGCTCCCCATGATAGCGCGACGGCTATGACCGTGCCCAACGTAAATCCACCTATACTGCCTTTCATTTTTTCTCCTTGATTTAAAATTTAGGCTCAAACGAGCGGACTACTCGCCAAACGCCTTTAGTTCGTCGCATACTTTGGCGAATTTTTCCTGCGCGCTTTGCAGTCCTTCGCGGTTGGCTTCGACCACGGCTTGCGGAGCGGAGGCCACGAATTTATCGTTGTTTAGCATACTTGAGAGCTTTGCTATCTCTTTTTCCAGTTTGGTTTTTTGCGACCGCAGTCGCATGATAACAGCGCTCATATCCACGCCCTCAAGCGGCACGAATGCCTCTAAATTTTCGCTCACGTCGCGCGCTGCGTTTTCTATTTTAGCGTCGCAAAACTCGATCTGCTCGCATTTAGCTAACAGTGCGATATAGTTTGTTGCCTCGGTCAAATTTTCGTTTCCGTTTAGCTTGATGAAGGCTTTTGCGATCTTTGAGTTGCCTTGCTCGATGGTCGCCTTTGCGCGGCGGATAGCTACTATGGCCTCGATCACCAGCTCAAAGGTCTTTTCTATCTGCAAATCACGCTCGTTAGCCTGCGGATACTCCTCTATCATGATCGAGCTTGCGTTTTCTAAATTTGAACTGCTAAGCTCGTGGAAAAGGTATTCGGAGATAAACGGCATAAACGGACTCAGTAGCCTCATCGCCTCTTTAAATATCGCTCCAAGCTCTTTTACGCTGCCTTTGTCGGCTTTGCTAAGCTCGATGCCCCAGTCGCAAAACTCGTCCCATAAAAATTTATAAATCGCGTTTGCCGCGTCGTTAAAGCGGTAGGCGTCTATGTTCTCTCGCACTTCGCGCACGCACTCGTTAAAGCGGCTTAGCATGTATTTGCCAAGCTTCGTTTCGATTTTTGCGTCGCTTAAATTTGCAAATTTAGACTCGTTTAGCAGCAGGTATTTGCTCGCGTTGTAAAGCTTGTTCGTAAAATTTCTCACTAGCTTCATCTTTTCGTCGCTTAGCTTTATGTCGCGTCCCTGCACGGCAAGTAGCGCAAGCGTAAAGCGCAGGATATCGGCGCTGTATTCGTCTATGCTAACGAGCGGGTCGATGACGTTGCCTAGGCTTTTACTCATCTTTCTACCTTGCTCGTCTTTAACCAAAGCGTGCAGGTAGATGTCGTCAAACGGCAGCTTGCCTAGCGCGTTTTCGCCCTGAAACATCATCCTAGCCACCCAGAAAAACAAAATATCAAAGCCGGTGATTAGCAGGTTGTTTGGGTAAAATTCGGCCAAATCGCCCTCAAACCATTTCTCGTTTTTTAGCTCCTCGCCGTTGCCCCAACCAAGCGTGCTAAACGGCCAAAGTCCCGAGCTAAACCAGGTATCAAGGACGTCCGGGTCTTGAAGGAAATTTGCGCTTTTGCATTTTGGGCACTGCGTCGGTTCGCCTTCGTCCGCCCACTCGTGTTCGCACTCATTACAGTAAAATACCGGGATCTGATGCCCCCACCATAGCTGGCGCGAGATACACCAGTCGCGAAGCTCGCGCATCCAGGCGTTAAAGCTATTTATCCAGTGTGCTGGGTAAAATTTAGCTAAGCCTTCGCCGACCTTTGCGATCGCGTCGTCTGCGATCTGTTTTTTGACGAACCACTGCTTTGAGATGTATGGCTCGACGACGTTTTTGCAGCGGTAGCAGTAGCCGACTTGATTTTCGTAGTCTTCGATCTTCTCGACGTTCCCGAGCTTTTCTAGCTCTGCGACGATGACGTCTCTGGCTTCAAGTCTTTCTAGCCCCTTAAACTGCGCGCACTGCTCGTTTAGGATGCCTTTTTCGTCAAAAACGGTGATAAACTCTAAATCATGCCTTTTGCCGACTTCGTAGTCGTTAGTATCGTGCGCCGGGGTGACTTTCACAAGACCAGTTCCAAACTCCATATCGACGTGCTCGTCGGCGATGATCTCGATCTTGCGACCGATTATCGGTAGGACGACTTTTTTGCCGATCAAATTTTTATAACGTTCGTCGTTTGGATTTACCATGACGGCAGTGTCGCCGAAATATGTTTCAGGCCTAGTGGTAGCAACTACAACATATTCGCTTGGCTTATCTGCAAAATAGTATCTCAAATGATAAAGTTTGTCTTTGTTTTCCTTATGCTCGACCTCGATGTCGCTGAGCGCGCCGTCGTGAGTACACCAGTTTATCATGTAGTTTTCGCGTACGATGAGCCCTTTTTCGTAGAGATTTACGAAGGCTTTTTTGACGGCTATCCTGAGCCCTTCATCCATCGTAAATCTCTGGCGCGACCATGCCGGAGAGATGCCTAGTTTTCGCATCTGATGCACGATCATACCGCCGCTTTTTTCTTTCCATTCCCAGACTTTTTCTACGAATTTTTCGCGTCCGAGCTCTTCTTTTTTGATGCCTTGGGCTAGGAGCTGCTTTTCAACGACGTTTTGCGTGGCGATACCTGCGTGATCAAGGCCCGGCTGCCACAGCGTTTTGTAGCCGTCCATTCTTTTGTAGCGCGTCATTATGTCTTGCAATGTAAAGGTTAGGGCGTGCCCGATGTGAAGCGAGCCAGTTACGTTTGGAGGCGGCATCATGATGCAAAATTTACGGCCGTCTTTGCGGATGTTTTTGTTCGCGTCTATCTCGAAATACCTGCGTTCTTCCCAAATTTTATAAAATTTATCTTCTACTTCTTTTGCGTCGTAAAATTCCGCCATATTTTATCCTTAATAATTGTTTAAAAAATGTCGGATTTTACTACAAATTTGCTAATAGTATGTTTAAAATAGGTTGTTTTTAAGAATAGGCAAAGAAAGCGAAGCGGCTAAAAAACCGCTTCGCAAAGGATTATTTGACGATAAATTCGTGCTGAGCTAGATCGTAGTCGCTCATGCTCTCGTCGTACATATTTTCCGTGATGACCGCAGGCAGCATGCATTTACCGCTCATGACGACGCGAAGAGGCGTGTAGAGCACGTGCGCATCCTTGCTAGCGTCCAAGCTATAAAAGCTCAAAACTCTGTCGTCCTCGATATTTTGATGCTCGAGAGTTAAAGAGTTTTTCGTAGCTTCCGTTCTTGCGTTAGGTACGATATTTTCGTTTACCACCTCAAGGCAAGGGCTAATCGTTTCGTTTATCACGCCGTTTCTGATAAACTCATTCGTTTTAAGAGAAAGCTTTGAGTAGATGACGTCGTTTACCTTAAGCGCGTTGATATCGATCTCTTTGCCGTCTTTGCCGACGAAAGTTCTGTAGATATCAAGCTCTTTTTTGTCAAATTTGTGATTTACGTCTAGCTTTTTGTAGCCTGACGCGCTAACGCCTAGATACACGGCTGCGCCGTTCTCAGGCACGATAGTAATCTCAGGCTTTTTAGGAGCGATGTTGATAGCTCCGCGGCCGTCGAAATTTAGATCGTGTCCGTCGGCAATAAGCTTAAATTTGTTCTCGCTTGAGACGTCTTTGATATAAACTCTTAGCGCTCTTAGCGTAAATGCGCGCTCCTGCGTCGAATGTAGCTTATCGACGCGAGCGATCAGGTAGTCCGCTAGCTCATCGCTAAATGCGTTTTTCTCAAAGTGATTAGCGTGTAAAAGTAGCATAAAGGCCTTGTTTCTGATCTCTGAACCGAAGTTATCTGCTAGCTCTTTTTCGCGGTTATAGGTCGATTTGTTTAGCTCTTTTAGTACTTTTTCGCTCTCTTTATTTAGTCCCTCGTTTTTGAGGATCGCAGCCATCAAGTAGCCCTCAAGCGCGCTGCCTTGGTATCTCTTTTGATCGTATAGAGCGTTTAGCTTCGATCTATCGAGTTTCTTTTGCGAGCTTAGGACGTAGGCTGCGTAAAGAGCTTGGAAGTTGTCGTTGCTACCAAACGCCTTTAACCAGTCGATCGCTTTATTTTTTACGTGGCTATCAAGCGCGAAGCCTGATTTTTCAAGGGTAAACAGCATATCGATAGAGTAGATAGAAGCAAAATTGTTCGTGTAGCCTAGCTGATTCCAGTAGCCGATGCTGCCGTCTGTTTTTTGCATATTGACGACGTCTTGTATGCCCGCTTCGACGAATCTTCTTCTATCGGCTTCTTTTGCTTTAGCTTCTTTGGAATCATCTCCGCCAAGCACTAGGAAATTTAGCTCAAAAAGCTTACTTGAGCGCTGCTCGGCGCATCCGTAAGGGTAGTTTACGAGCTTATCGCTATTTGCGCTTAATACGCCTTTTATAGAGCTTGAAGCGTCGATTCTGATGCGTTTAAATTCGCTGTCAAGCTTAAATGTTTTTTCCACTGTAGCCTGGAAATTTTTAGCGTAGGTACTAAGCGGATAGGCGTGGATGACGTCAAGTTTTTGCGAGTAGGTGTAGCCGTTTTTGCCGTCGTTTGCGGTGAAATTTATATATGATTTGCCCGTAGCGTTAGCGTCGATGACGAAATTTAATTTTGCGTTTTCGTTAGGTTTTAGCTCGATGCTATCGACTGCTAGCTGTGCGTTTAGGTTCGTATCTATGCTTAGAGCAACGGTTTTTGGCTCTTTAGTGGTGTTGATCACTCTTAGCGTGTAGTTTACCTGGTCGCCCTGGATCAAATACGCCGTTTGCGTTGGTTTTAGGATGATGTCGTCTTTTACCTTGACGGCATTTACGCTAAAGCCTAGTTTATCGCCGATGACGCTAAGTGCTGCCAAATTTATCTCGGAGTTAAAGTCGCTAGGTACTTCTACGTCAAAGCTCGCTACGCCGTCCGCGCCCGCTTTTGCGGTTTGCATTTTGATGTATGTTTTGACGTTTTTCTTATCGACGGGGCTGGCAAATTTTGCCATTCTCATCTCCATGAGAGCAGCCGCCGCGTCGCCGCCGAAGCTTAGTACTTTGCCGTCTTTTTTAAATCCGCTCAAATTTGAGTAGATATCATAATCAAGCACGCCGTCGTTTAAAATTTTGTCAAAGAAATCAAGAGGGCTTTTTAGCTTTTGATTTGTTATCTGAAGTACGCCTTCATCGACCGCAAATAGCGTAACCTCGGCATTTGGCTCGGTTTTTACGCTAGCTTTAAATTTGGAGTTTGACTTCACGACTTTAGGCGCTTCGATGCTGACGTTCGTCGCTCGGTATGATTTGTCCGCTTTTACATAAACTTTGTCGTAGGTTCTAAACGGCATAGTGTCGTTATCGGCTACGCGCATGATAGATGCCGTGACGTAAAGTCCCTCAAAATCGAAGTCAAGGTCAAATTTGGCGTTTGCGACGTTGTTTTCGATATTTACGACTTTATACTTTTTGACGTTTTCTGACTCGACCGTGATGATGCCGATACCGCTTTTTAGCACGGAGCTAACGTCTACGTTTAGCGAGTCGCCTTTTTTATAGACTTTTTGATTTAGCTTGATTTTAGCTTTAGCTAGCTCTTTTGTCGGTTGCAACGTGCCGCCGTAGTCCCAGCCGCTAACGTAGATATCTAAATTTGCCGAGTGGCCGCTTAGGATATCGGAAACCACGACTATGAAGTCGCCGCTTTGACTAAAATCATAAACGAATTCGTTGCCGCTAAGAGTATCACTAAAGACCTTTTCGTAGCGCTTGTTCCATTTTAGATAGCCTTCTTTGTCGTAGTTGTATTCCCAGATCGCTTTTTTGATCTCTACGGCTTTTTGTCTATCTTTTAGCTCCTCGTCCTTGAGCGGATCGACGCTGACGAAATTTAGCGTTAGTTTGGAGTTTGAGTCGATGTATGTGTCGTTTGCTCTGACGCCGACCATCACGTCAAAAGGATAGACGCTAAAGTCGCTGCTAGCGCTCACGTTTTTGCCGTCGTCGTTAATGGTAAATACCGCAGTGCCTTTTAAAATGCTTGCGATTTTGCCTTTGTTTTGTAGCTTAAACGCAGTCGCGCCTTTACCTTCGTTGTCTAGAGTGACTGGCTTAGTAAACTGATCTAGGCCGTTTGCAGCGTATTCGCCGTTGCTAAATTTATACTCTTTAAATTTATCGTTTTTGTAATCTTGTTGATATAAATTTAACGCCACATCGCCCTCTAGATTAGCCGCCGCTCCGCCAAAAAGGTAGTTGCTTTGTAGTTTTACGTCTATTAGATCGTCTAGAGCGTAAATTTGCTTATCTAGCTTAACTTCGTTTTTGATGCGTTGCGGAGTGAATGACTCAACTGAAAAGTCGTAGCTATCGATGATTTTATTTGCAAAGATCACTTCAAATTTAAACGTTCCCGTTAGTCCCGAGTTTACAGGCTCGTCGAAATTTATCACGCCAAGCTCGGTGGTGTTTATGCTTTTATCTAGGATTACTTTGTTTTGCGGATCTCTGATTTTTAGCTTAACGGGCATGTTTGAGAGGCTCTTAAACAGCGCGTTTTTGATGATGATCTCGCCTTTTATATTTTCCTGCGGGCGGATGATGTTACTAGCAAAATGCAAATACGCGCTATACGTTTCGCTTCTATCTTTGGCGTCTAAATTTGACTCCTCGTTTAGGCGTTTGTTTTGCGATAGCGCGATAAAGCTCTGCTCTTTACCTAGCGTTAAAACTGCGCTTGAGACGTCCTTGCCGATATCTTTTTTGTTAAATTTAAACACGCCTTCGTCGTTTGTGATACCGCTTGCGATGAGATTGTTTTTGACGGAGTAGATTTTGACGTCTGCGTTTGCGACCACTTCGTTTTTACTCAAGCGGTTGGCAAATAAAAATACCTCGTCTTTTGAAACCTTCATGCTTAGGCCGATATCGGTTAGATAGACCGGTTTTTGGACGCTTTTGTCTTTGTCGTAGTAGATCGTTACTAGATAAACTCCGTCGCCGCCCTCGGCAAAGTCAAGCTTAATCTTGCTTTTTTGCATTTCGTTTTGAGCGCCGCCGATCTCGTAGTTTTTGCTAGCGACCTCTTCGGCATAGTTATCTAAAGGAGTCTCGGTGAAATTTAAAAAGTATCTTAAATTTTGCTCTTTTAGCTTCTCGACTACGACTTTAGCAGTGTTCGTATTTACGCTTTTTACGCCGATCTCGCCTAGGCTAGACATATACGTTCCGCTATCGGTAAACTCCAAAAACGGCTTTAGATCGCCGAACGCGACGTTAAATGAGGAGTTTTCTCGAAGCATCGAATAGTCGTCGCCAAAGCCTTTGTAGAAAGTGACTTTGTATGTTGTCTGCGGTTTGAAGTCGTTGCTGGTAATGTCGATATAGTAGTAGTAATATTCGCCGTCGGCATCCTGATGGCTGGTGTACTCCATATCGCTCACTTCAAAGCTATTTACGCCCTCGACCTTGATAAATTTTTTAATATTATCGGAGTCCACCCAATCTTTAAGATAGAGTCTAGCCGCTAGTTTGCCGTTATCTAAGCTAACTCCCTCGACCTCGTTTAAAAACATAGTCTTGGCTTTTGGCTTATCGACGAAATTTTCATCCGGGCCGGCTACTTTTTGCACGACTTCAAAGTCGTCGGCTAAATTTACGCCCGAAGCGTTTTTGAGATTTTTAGAGACCGCAAATACCAAATTGTCGCCGCTTTCAAGTAGCTTTATCTGAAAGCTTTTAGGCGTTTTGGCTACGATTTTATATTTGATATTTTGCTTGGCTAAATTTTGCTTGTCGTAAATTTTAAAATTTGCGGCAAACTCATCCTCGCTAACAGTATCGTTAAATACCGCTAAAAAGGTATCTCCGGAGTACTCTATCATGTTTGATAGCACGAAGTCCCCGCCGTAAAATTTGGCCTTGCTCTCGCCTTTTTTGCACGAGTAGCTTACGCCTTTTGCCAGAGGCTTTTTAGGGTAAAATAAAATCTGGTTTGAGCCGTACTCAAAGGCTCCCGTTATCTCGGGCGCGCACTCGATTATCTTTTTGTGCGTGACTTTGCCGATGAGCAACTGTTCGTTTTGAGCGTATTTGACGCCAAGACTCACCGAGCCGTCGTCTAATGCCCTGCTTGAACCGTCAAGCGTAAAGGCGCTTAAATTTGCCGCCAAAATGCAGCTCAGGCTTAAGCCGACTAACTTGAAACGCATTAAAACCTCCTTATTTCGATATTGATTTCGCTTAAATTCGAATTTTCGTCCAGACACCCGAGCTTATGTTTGCCTTGCGTTAAATTTAATGTATTTTCGCTCGCGTTGTTTACTTTTTCCCATTCGTTTTCGTCGATCTTGAGATATATCTCATCGCCGATATATGCGTAACATTTTAGCATAACTTTAGTTAAATTCTCATCGCTTAGCAGAATTTGATTATTTGACGGCGTTGCAACGAGAGGTTTATAGCTTTTAAACTTATAGTAACAAGGGCTATCTTTGATATCTTCTTGTGTGATCGCGCCGTTTTTGAGCAAAAAACCTACTTCATCGCCCCTGATGCTCTCGCAGATATCCTTTAGCTCTACTCCCTCTATCCGCCAGTCGTCTTCCTTGTCTCTGCACTCTTTAAATTTAAATGCGTCAAGGCAGGTTTTTTTGCTCTCTATGCCGCTTGGAGCGCTCATGAAAGATAATTTTTGCTTTTGGGCAAGCAGCTTAAAGACGTCAAAAACCGTGCGCGAGGCGTCGCTAAATCCGCTTAAATTTTGCGTTTTTTTGCCGTTAAAGTTACCAAACCACACCGCGACCGTGTAGTCGTTATTTACGCCGATCGTGTAGATATCGCGCGAGCCGTAGCTGGTGCCGGTTTTAAAGGCGATTTGAGGCGTGTCTTTTGCGTATTGCCACGCGACGCCTAGATAGCTTCGAGAGGCTGAGGAGAGCATTTTTGAGGTTAGATACGCGCTTTGCGGGCTGATTAGCCGTCCGTAGCCTAGTAGCGTCTTGCCTGCGACTTCAAGCGGTTTTAGCTCGCCGCCGTTTGCGTAGATCGTGTAGAGGTGGGCTAAATTTAGCAAACTCATCTCTGCGCTTCCAAGCGCGATACTGTCTGCGTAAAATTCCTTTGAATAACTCACCAAATGCACGCGAGAAAGCAGCTCGTAAAGAGAGTTTTCGCCAAGCTTGTTGTTTAGGCTAACGGCCGGGATATTTAGGCTAAGCGCTAGCGCCTCGGTCGCCGAGATGATGCCGAAAAACCTGCTGTCGTAGTTTTTAGGCGCGTACTCTCCGAGGAAAATTTCTGTATCTATCATCTGGCTTTTTGGCGTGATGAACCCATCGTCGAGTCCTAGCGAAAATATAAACGGCTTTAGCGTGGAGCCCACGTTTCTACTCATCGTCACGCCGTCGTTTTGCCCCTGCGGAGCGTGCCAGTCGTGCGAGCCTACGTATGCCGCTACGCTCATATTTTTGTTGTCGATGATTATCCCCGCGGCGTTGTAGGCGTCTTTTGATTTTAGCGAGGTTGCCGTATTTTTTAGCGCGTTTTCGAGTAAAATTTGCAAATTTAGATCTAAATTTGAGTTCGTAACGCCGTTTTTTAGAGCTTGCGCGGCGTAGTGCCTGGCCTTATAAACGGCATCGTAGCGTTTGTTTTTAAAGGGCTCTCTTTGCGCTCTTTGGAATGCGCTTTGATCTATCACGCCGGCTTTATAAAGCAACTTTGCGACGCGGTTTTTTAGCGCGTTGATGTTTGATTTTTTATCTAAGCGGTTGGCGTTTGGATTTTTTGGGATCGTGCTTAAAAGCGCGCACTCGGCGATACTAAGTTCGCTTAAATCTTTACCGAAATAAAACCTCGCCGCAGCCGCCGCCCCCTCGATATTTCCGCCGTATGGGGCGAGGTTAAAGTAAAAATTTAAAATTTCGTCCTTGCTGTAATGCCACTCAAGCTGAAGCGCGGTAAAGATTTCTTTAAATTTATTTGCATAGGTGCGCTCCTCTCGCTTCATCATGCGCGCGACTTGCATCGTGATCGTGGAGGCACCGATGCGGTTTTTATGCGTGAGATTGTGCGCGGCCGCGCGTATCATAGCAAATGGATTTACGCCGATGTGGTAGTAGAAAAATTTATCCTCAAACAAAAGAACGCTATCTTTTAGCGTTTGCGGGATGTTTTTGGCTTCAAATCTCCAAATTTCATCGCTACTAGGCCGAAGGGCGACGATCCGACCGTCTTTATCAAAAAGTATGAGCGAATTTTCCCGCTTTAGCGCTTTGACGTCGAGCGGATAAGCAAAGTCAAGCGCCAAAAAAGCTACGAAGCAAAGCAGGGCAAAGGCGAGAAAAAATTTGATAAATTTAGCTAAAACTCTTTTCATTTCGCGATTATATCGAATTTGCGCGTAAAATCTCGAAAGATTAAATTTATGATAATTGATATATAATTTCAAATATTAATTTAAGCAAAGGAGAAAAACCGTGGAATATAGAATAGAAAAAGACACGATGGGCGAGGTAAAGGTTCCAAACGACAAATATTGGGGTGCGCAGACGCAGCGCAGCCATGAAAATTTCGAGATCGGAGTAGGGCTGGAGACGATGCCTAAAGAGGTCATAGAGGGCTTTGCCTATCTAAAAAAGGCGTGCGCGCTGGTTAATCGCAAGCTAGGCCGTCTAGACGAACCTCGCACCGAGGCGATCGCGCAGGCGTGCGATGAAATTTTAAACGGCAAACTGGACGGAAATTTCCCTCTAGTCGTGTGGCAGACGGGTTCGGGCACGCAGTCAAATATGAATTTAAACGAGGTCGTTTCAAACCGCGCGATGGAGATTTTGGGGCTAAATTTTCGCGATAAGGCGGCACTGGACGCCAAAGACGCAAAATTCGTACACCCAAACGATCACGTAAATAAAGGCCAGAGCTCAAACGACACCTATCCTACGGCGATGCGAATAGCTTTTGTGCTAGAGCTTCAAAAAAAGCTACTGCCCGCGATCGAAAAATTAGAAGCGACGCTGGATAAAAAGACCGCCGAGTTTGCGGGGATCGTAAAGATCGGCCGCACTCACCTGCAAGACGCCACGCCGCTCACGCTCGGGCAGGAATTTAGCGGCTACGCGCATATGCTAAAGGCGAGCAAGGCGCAGATCCTCGCTACTATGCCGTTTTTGCAGGAGCTCGCTATCGGCGGCACCGCGGTAGGCACGGGGCTAAACTCGCACCCGAAATTTAGCGAGATGGTAAGCGACGAGCTAAATGCGCTAACGGGCACGGCGTTTAAATTTAAATCCCATCCGAATAAATTTCACGGCCTAACCAGCCACGACGCCGAGGTGTTTTTAAGCGGCGCGCTAAACGGCCTGGCGGCAAATTTGATGAAGATCGCAAACGACGTGCGCTGGCTAGCAAGCGGGCCAAGATGCGGCATCGGCGAGATAAACATCCCCGAAAATGAGCCGGGAAGCTCGATAATGCCGGGCAAGGTAAATCCGACGCAGTGCGAAGCCGTCACGATGGTAGCGGCGCAAGTAATGGGCAACCACGTCTCGATTTCCGTCGCTGCAAGCCAAGGCAACTTCGAGCTAAACGTCTTTAAGCCGGTGCTTACCTACAACCTCATCCAAAGCATCCGCTTGCTAAGCGACGCGATGAACAGCTTTGAGAAACATTGCGCTTGCGGTATCACGGCAAACGCCGCGAAAATCGACAAACTGCTGCACGAGAGCCTAATGCTCGTAACCGCGCTAAATCCGCACATCGGCTACGCAAACGCCGCTAAGATCGCCAAAACCGTGCACCATAACGGCACTACGCTGCGCGAGGAGGCGATAAAATCGGGCATACTAACCGCCGAGGAATTTGACGCGTGGGTGGTGCCCGAGGATATGATCGCGCCGAAGGAATAAATTTTAGTTATTTGACTTTTTGGGCTCGGCAGGATTTGGGCGATTTTGCCGAGCCTTCTTTAAAATCCATAAATTTGAGAGCGAAATTTACGTTTGCGCCTTAAATTTTACTCAAATTTGCCGATGTACTTTTAAATTTAAAGGCACGGCGATGGATGTAAAACTAAACATAAATTTAAACTCAAATTTGATGAGCGTCGGCAAAAGCTCAGCGGCGGCTAGCGCGGCAAATTTAAACGCGGGCGCGCTAAATTTAAAAAGCGGCGATAGAGGCGATATCTTGCGCGGCGCATCAGATTTTTTTGATAGCGCAAACGAGGCCGAAAGCAGCGCCGATCTCCTAAAAAAGCAGCTGGAAAAACTGCAAAAGCGGCTAAAAGAGCTTGAGGTGGCGATAAAGCGTGCAAGTGCCAGCAAAAATCCATACGCAAAAGATATGGCGGCCTCGCTTGAAACGCAAAAGGGAGCGGTGTTTGCGCAGATAATGCAAATAAGCGCGCGAATTTTAGAAATGCAAGGCGGCCAGGGTAAAATTTGACGCCGTAAATTTGCATTTCAAATTTTAAAGCCTTTAAACTAAATTCGTAAATTTAAGAAATAGGGCGATTTTGATTTTAAAATATCAAAATGTAAAAATAATTTGTCAAATCTATCTTTTTATACTTTAATTATTTTTTAGGACTTTTCTCGCAAAAATAACACTAAAATAACAATATACTTAATCATAGAAACTAATATTTTTGCTAAATATAAAATTTTAATTTTTAGTTGTAATATTTCAATTTCTGAAATTATTTGATAACGACTTAAAGATAAATTTACTCCGTTATCAAATATGCAAAAAATGCATATTTTACCCCAAAGGAGAGAGCATGAGAGATGACGTCCTAGTTAGGATAAACGAACGACTTAACGTGCTTGCCGCGCTTCCGACTCTAAAAAACGGATCGATCGGCGAAGCTTTAAAGAAAAGCGGATTTAGTAGGCGCGATTTTATGAAATGGGCGGGCGCGATGACGGCGTTTATGGCGCTACCTGCGTCGATGGCGCCTACAGTGGCTAGAGCCGCCGAGCTTAGCGATAGATTGCCCGTGATATGGCTACACATGGCCGAGTGCACGGGATGTAGCGAGAGCCTGCTTCGCACCGATGCGCCGAGTATAGATAGCTTGATTTTTGACTACATTAGCCTCGAGTATCACGAAACCGTGATGGCGGCGGCAGGATGGCAGGCTGAAGAAAACCTAGAAAGCGCGATCGAAAAATACAAAGGCAGATACATCCTGCTAGTCGAGGGCGGCATACCTACGGGCGATACGGAGAACTATCTAACTGTCGGTCCTTTGGGGCTTAGCGGCCTACATCACGCAAAGCACGCGAGCGAGAATGCCGCGGCGATATTTGCTATCGGCACCTGTTCGAGCTTCGGCGGAGTGCAGGCCGCAAAGCCTAATCCGTCAAATTCCGTCGGCCTATCAAAAGTAACCTCAAAACCTGTTATAAACGTCCCCGGCTGTCCTCCGAGCGAGAAAAATATCGTGGGCAACGTCCTTCACTACATACTTTTTGGCACCTTACCGGCGCTTGACGTATTTAACCGTCCAAAGTGGGCTTACGGGCTTAGGATCCACGATCTGTGCGAAAGACGCGGTAGGTTTGACGCGGGCGAGTTCGTGCAGACCTTTGGCGACGAGGGCGCGAAAAACGGCTACTGCCTCTATAAAGTCGGCTGCAAAGGCCCATATACGTTTAACAACTGCTCTCGCGAGAGGTTTAATCAGCACACTAGTTGGCCGGTGCAAGCAGGCCACGGCTGTATAGGCTGCTCGGAGCCTGATTTTTGGGATACGATGGGGCCTTTTGAGGAGCCGATGGCAGATAGGCTGTTTAACACCGTTTTAGGCCTAGGCGCCGATAACGTCAGCGATAAAATCGGCATCGGAGTGCTGGCGCTCGCAGGCATCGGTATAGCAGCGCACGCCGCGGTAAGCATTTTTGCTAAAGACAAAGAGGAGGCGTAAAAATGAGCGAGCAAAGAATAGCAATAGACCCCATAACCAGGATAGAAGGTCACCTGCGCATAGAGGTCGTCGTAGATGAAAATAACGTAGTTAAAGAGGCTTACTCGGGCTCAACGCTTTGGCGCGGCATAGAGCAGGTCGTAAAGGGGCGCGATCCGAGGGACGCGGGATTTTTCATGCAGAGGATTTGCGGCGTTTGTACGTTTTCGCACTACCGCGCGGGCATTATGGCCGTCGAGGACGCGCTGGGTATCGTACCTCCGCTAAACGCGCAGCTAACGCGTACGCTGATGAACAACGCCCTTTATATGCACGATCACGTAGTGCATTTTTATCAGCTTCACGGCCTTGACTGGGCGGACGTAGTCTCGGCTCTAAGCGCGGACGTGCACAAGGCTGGCGACGAGGCGTTTAAATACTGCGATACGCCTTACGCGACCGGCGCAGATAAGCTAAAAGAGGTAAAAGAGCGCGTTGAAGCCTTCGTAAAAAAGGGAAATTTAGGGCCTTTTGCAAATGCATACTGGGGACATCCGACCTATAAATTTACACCCGAGCAAAATTTGATCGTGCTTTCGCACTACTTAGAGTGCTTAAGGATACAAAGGACGGTAGCGCAGATGATGGCGATATTTGGCTCCAAAAACCCGCACCCCCAAAGCCTCACCGTAGGCGGCGTGACCTGCGTGATGGACTTGCTAGATCCTGCAAGACTAGGCGAATATCTAACTAAATTTCAAGAAACGGCTGATTTTATCAACCGAGCGTATTATCCAGATCTAGTTATGGCCGCTAAAGCCTACGGCAGCGAGCCAAGCGTGCTAAAAGATGTCGGCGTGCCAAATTTATTCGCTTACGACGAGTTTTTAGTCGGCAGAAACGAGTATCTGATCCAAGGCGGCGCTATCTTAAACGGCGACATCAGTAAGGTTTACGAAGTAAATGGCGACAAGATCACCGAGGAAGCCACTCACGCATGGTATAAAAACCCGGCTCCGCTGCATCCGTACGACGGCGAAACCGAGCCAAACTACACCGGCCTAAAAGATATGAAAACATTGGGCGGCCACGGCAAGGAGGTAGATACCAAAGTGTTTGACGAAAAGGGCAAATATAGCTGGATCAAAGCTCCTCGCTATGATGGCAAACCGATGCAGGTGGGACCGATAGCCAGCATCATCGTAAACTACGCCAATGGTAACGAGCGCGTGGTAAAGATCGTAGATAAATTTTTAAAAGATACGGGCCTTCCGCTTGAGGCGGTATTTTCTACGCTAGGCAGAACCGCAACTAGGATGCTAGAGGCTAAACTAGTAGCCGATCACGGACTAACCGCCTTTACTAGCTTAGTAGAAAATCTAAAAACCGATCAAGAAACCTGCGCTAAGTATGTCATAGATAACGGTAAAGAGTATAAAGGAAATTTCCAAGGCAACGCCCCTCGCGGCGCGCTCAGCCACTGGTGCCGCATAAAAGACGGCGTGATAACCAACTGGCAAGCAGTCGTGCCTAGCACATGGAACGCCTCGCCAAAAGACGCCGCAAATGCGCGCGGTAGCTACGAGGAGTGCCTCATCGGGCTAAAGATCGCAGATCTAACCAAACCGCTTGAGATCATCCGCAAGATCCACTCTTACGATCCTTGTATCGCATGCGCCGTACACGTGATGGATGCGCGCGGTACGCAGCTGGGCGAATACAAAATCAATCCGAATTTGTGAAAGGAGCGACTATGAGCGAGCATAATGACCGCAAAAGCGAGTATGAATTTTCCATCGGGCTTAGAGCGACGCACTGGATCAGGTTTTTTGCCATCACATTTTTAGTCGTGAGCGGCTACTATATCTCTTATGTTTTCGTTAGCCCCGAAATCACGAGCGAACCGACGAATTTTATGAACGCCAAGTTGCGCGCGGCTCATCAGATCGCGGGATTTATCTTGATAGCGTGCTTTATTTTCAAGCTCTACCTATTTATATTTGACAAATACAGCCGTAAAGAGGTCGTTAGTATCGTCGATTTTTTTAACCCCAAAGTCTGGATAGCGCAGATAAAATACTATCTGTTTTTAGGCCCGCACCCGCATCTAAAGGGCGTTTATAATCCGCTTCAGTTTGCGTCGTATTTTTTCTTTTATCTAGTGCTTTTTTTGATCTGCCTAACGGGTCTCGTTCTCTACGTCCACGTCTATCACGAGGGGCTTGGCGGGCTACTTTACGAGCCGATGAGGCAGTGCGAGGAGCTAATGGGCGGGTTAGCAAACGTCCGTACGATACACCGCATCTGCATGTGGATCATCATGATTTTCGTCGTAGCGCACGTATATATGGCGGTATTTAACGCCGTAAAAGGCAAAAATGGAGCTATGGACGCGATTATTAGCGGCTACAAATACGTAAAAGACGAGCACTGATGCGGGTTTTGGTGCTAGGTATCGGCAACGTGATGTTTGGCGACGAGGGAGTTGGAGTGCATTTTGTCAAAATGATGGAGCAAAACTATAAATTTAGCCCTAAAATCAGGGCTAAATTTGACTCCGCTTTAAATTTGGACGATAAATTTGAAGCGTCAAATTTGGACGTCGCAAACTCAAATTTAAGCGGCGATTTGGCTAGTCGAGACGGCTCCAAATTTAACGCGGACGGCGCAAATTTGGAGCTAAGATTTATCGATGGCGGTACGCTAGCTATGGCGTTAACGCCCCTTATAGCTCAGGCGGACGTTTTGATAGTAGTCGACTGCATCAGCGCAGATGGCGGCGAGACGGGGGACGTGTATTTTTTCGGTTACGAGCAGATGCCGCCCACAATTTCCTGGAACGGCTCCGCGCACGAGGTAGAGATGCTTGAAACATTGCGGCTGATGGAGCTTGCGGGCGATTTGCCGCGGACTAAAATTTTAGGTATCGTGCCAAAACGCATTGAGCCTATGAGCTTTGAGCTCTCGGCTCAGGCGCAAGAGGGCGTAAATTTGATGGAAAAGACGCTTTTAAACGAGCTTTCGCGGCTTGGATTTAGTTACGAAAAGATCGCAAATTTTAGCGTCTCTGGCATCGCTTTAGAGTTTTCAAAAAAGGGCGCGATATGATTTTGGCCTACGAGTTTGACTGCGCGAGCGAAAATTTCGCCTTTTTTCTTAAATTTTACGCACAAAAAAGCGGACTAAAATTTAGCCTTAAGAAGAAGATAGATTTAACTACGCTTTACGCCGAGGGCGCGCAAGAGGAGCTTTTGGCGTTTTCGGATCAGCTTTCTGGCTCGTTGCCTCATAGCCTGTTTTTGCGCGGCTCAAAGGTTTACGCGAGCCAAAATTTACCGCAAGGCGAAACGAGCGAACCGCAAAATGCCCTCTCAAACATCACGCCGCGCGTCGTTAGCGCTTACCTAAAAGGCGAGCTAGAAGAGTGCGAAAACGGCGTTTTTAGCGATGTTTGCGTTTTTACGGACGGCAAATTTACGCCCGTAACGAAGGCGAATTTTAACGAGCTTTTGGATTTTGCTTTTAAAAATTTAAGCACAGGCGCGAGCGTTAAATTTAAAGATATTAGCGGCGAATTTGAAGCGTCAAATTTTACCGAACTAAACGAAAATTTTAATCTTTTAATGCCGACAAACCTTAAAAATTTACCCAAAATTTTTATCGCAAACGAAGCCGAACAAGTAGCCCTAGCAAGCTACGAAAAGCCCGCCGTTACGCTAAAAACGACGGCGATTTACCGCGGCAATCACCCAAACTCGCCAAGGTTTTTTGACGTCTGCGCCGCTAGAGATATTTTCCTCTACGCGCTTTGTGACAAGCTTTTTAAAGCGGGCCTAAATTTTATCGCGTTAAAGGCGCAAAAGCTGCCGTTTAAGGCTACCGTGCTTGAAAACGGATATATTTTTAGCGGCTCTAGGATTTATTATTCGCGTGCAAATTTGAGCGAGGTAGAGGGCGCCGCGGATAAAAATCTAGCCAATTTTAATCTCGCAAAAAAAGAATTTGACGAAGGAGGCGGGATAGCTAGGATATTTTTAAGCAGGTTTAAAGACGATGAAGTTAAAATTTACCCCAAATTTGATGATTTTAACGTCTTAAATTTCGCCTTGCCCGCGAGTTTTGACGAGCTTTACGCTCAGATAAAGCGCGAGGAGGGCGGCGAGAGATTGCTTCAAAATTACGGCGAAAGCTTTAGCCTACCGAGCGGCGAGCTAAATGTACAAAACGGCTTTTTCGGGCTATTTTGCATGGCTGGAGCGCTGCTTGGATTTGATAGCGATGCGCAAAAATCGGGCGAAATTTTACTGCAAAACGCGAGCGATTTTAACGGCGCAAAAGGGCCTAGGCTTGATTTTAAAATGCTAAACAAAACGCATTTTGACGTCGTTAAATTTGCTAGAAGCGGCATGAGTTTTAGGCTCGCGGGCGTCGATGCGAGGCTGCTTAGCTACGGATACGCCGAGTCGCTGGCTTATTTTTTGAGCGATTTTTCGGACGCGATAAAGCAAGATCTCGGCGTACGAAACGCGCTGCTTTGCGGCTCACTTTTTGAGAATAAAACGCTTGCAAATTTGACGTTAAAGCATCTAAAAACGGGCTTAAACGCCAAATTTAGCAAAGAGTTTTTGATTGAAGAGATGTTTTAAATATGAAATTTCAGGCTTAGTCCAAGGCGTCGGTTTTCGCCCTTTCGTTTATAATCTAGCCCTTAAATTCGGCCTTGCGGGCGAAATTTATAACGACGACGAGGGCGTAAAGCTAACGCTTTGCGGTCCACGCGAGCAGATAGAAAAATTTGAAAAAGCGCTGCATGAGGAGCTGCCCAGCCTCGCTCGTATCGACGAGATGAAAAAAACCGAGCTAGAGGATGCGAAATTTGACGAGTTTAAGATAGTCGCCTCAAAATCAGCCAAAAAACACGCGCCTATTTTGCCCGATTTTGCCCTCTGCGCAGACTGCGAGCGCGAGTTTTACGACCCCGCAGACCCGAGATATCATTATCCTTTTATCAACTGCACCAACTGCGGCCCGAGGTTTTCGATTATCGAATCGCTACCTTACGACCGCGCAAACACGACGATGAATGCGTTTAAGATGTGCGAATTTTGCGGCGGCGAATACAAAAATCCGCTAAATCGCCGCTATCACGCCCAGCCCATCTCCTGCCCAAACTGCGGCCCTAGGCTTGCTCTAAAAGATAAATTCGGGCGGGTTTTAGCGCGGGATAACGATAGCGCAAAGCAGGCAGCGCGGCTCATAAACGAGGGCAAAATTTTAGCCGTAAAGGGGCTTGGCGGATTTCATCTGATGTGCCGTTTAAAGGATGATACGGTGGGGCTTTTAAGAGAGCGAAAAAAGCGCCCTAAAAAGCCCTTTGCCGTGATGTGCAAGGATATCTCGCGCGCTAAAAAATACGCACGAATTTCGCCCGAAGAAGAGCGGCTTTTAAGCTCAAATTTAAAACCGATCGTCGTTTTGCAAAGCTTGCCGGACGCGCCGATTCCCTCAAATTTAGCGCCGGGGCTTAATAAAATCGGCATATTTTTGCCATACACGGGCGTTCATCTCTTGCTTTTTGAATACCTAGAGGGCGACGTCATCGCTACCTCGGCCAACGTCTCGGGCGAGCCGATAATCTACGACGAAAAAGAACTGCGAGAAAAGCTGGGCGGCGTGATAGATTTTTACCTAGATAACGACCGCGAGATCCACTCGCCAAGCGACGATAGTATCGCGTTTGTAGCGGACGGTGAGCCTATCTTTATCCGCACCAGCCGCGGCGTGCATCCTAAGTTTATCCGCACGAAATTTAAGAGCGAAAAGACCGTTTTAGCAGTCGGAGCGGAGCTAAAAAATCAGTTTGCGATATTTAAGGACGGCGAGCTAATGATAAGCCCATATATCGGCGATCTAAAAAACGTCGCGACCTATGAGCGGTTTTGTGCGCTAATCAATCTTTTTAGCGAGATTTACGAGCTAAAATTTGACGAAATCGTAGCCGATTTGCATCCGCATTTTTTAAACCTAAAATGGGCGCGCGAATACGCCGCGAATTTCGGCTCAAATATCACGCAAATCCAGCATCATCACGCGCATTTGCTATCGGTGATTTTAGAAAACGATCTGGACGCAAAGCGCGAGTATCTGGGCTTTTGCTTTGACGGTACGGGATACGGCGCGGACGGGAGCGTCTGGGGCGGAGAGATACTAAAAGTGTGCGGCAAAGAGTACGAGCGAGTTTGCAAATTTGACGAAATTTTGCTGATCGGCGGCGAAGCTAGCGTGAAAAACATCTGGCAGATCGCTTATGCCGCGATTTTAAAATATAATCTAGAGCGCGAGGCGGAGGCGTTTTTAGCCAAATTTGAGCCCGCTAGGCTAAAAAATCTAAAAATCCTGCACGAAAAGCAAATAAACTGCGTCAAAACCAGCTCGCTTGGACGAATTTTTGACGCGTTTGCGGCGGTGATCCTTGGGCTTGATAGCATTAGCTACGAGGGCGAGGCGGGGATGAGTCTGGAGGCGCTTTTTGACGCAAATTTGGACGCTTGCTACGAGTTTGAAATCAGGAGTGACAAAATTTGCTTTAAAGAGGCCTTTAAAAGAGCGCTAAAAGACGATGCCAAAACGGCTGCGACGGGCTTTATAAAAGGGCTCGCAAAGCTCGTAGCAGACGCGGCTTGCGCGCAGCCTAACGACGTCTTGCTAGCGGGTGGCGTTTTTCAAAATAAAGCCCTGCTTGAAAATGTAATTTTAATTCTTAAGCAAAAAGGTAAGAAGTATTACATAAATAAGAACTTTTCGTCAAACGACTCTTCGGTAGCTATCGGTCAAATCGCGCTTACATTAATTTAAATTAAAGTTTTCTGATGTATAATATCTAATAATTTCTTTAAGGAGGCGATAGTGGAAAATATCATAAGATTCAGCGTCTCGTTGCCAAAGCAGTTATTAGACGAACTTGACAACAAAATAAGCGCTCAGGGCTATGCTTCGAGAAGCGAGTTTACTCGCGATCTGATTAGGGAAAAAATAGTAAATGATAGTTGGAAGGACGCGGATGAGGATCTTATCGGCGTTTTGACGCTCATTTATCTACATCATCAAAACGACCTCGTCGTGAAAATGATGGACATCGAGCACAAGGCGAACCTACACATCGCCTGCACGACTCACGTCCACGTGGATCACGATAACTGCCTAGAGACTCTGATACTGCGCGGCAAAGCAGGGTCTATCGAGAAATTTTCAGAAAAAATGGGCGGACTAAAAGGGGTTAAATTTGCAAAACTCACCAAAGCCGCCATCCCGCGCTCATAGCGCTTAAAATGCGGGCGGGTCTGATAAGCTCTATCAAATTTGCCCGCAAAAATCTCTTTTTTATCGCGCATTTAGCCCTTTGATGTTAAAATCGCCGGAATTTATCGCTATTTTTATCCTAAGGCTAAAATTTGAAACATATTTCTTTTAAAAATTTCGTCCAAAACGAGGCGAGCTCGGGTATCTTGCTCATACTTGCCGCGATTTTTGCGATGATATTTCAAAACGGTTTTTTGAGCGGATTTTACAACTCTTTTTTACGCATAAATATGGGCGTGGTTTTCGGTGAATTTAGCCTGCAAAAGCCGTTTATTTTGTGGGTGAACGACGGTCTCATGGCGGTTTTTTTCTTTCTTTTAGGGCTTGAGCTAAAGCGCGAGATAGTCGAGGGCGAGATGCGAAATCCCGCTCAGATCGTGCTACCTATCGTAGGCGCCGTCGGCGGCATCGTCATGCCCGCGCTCGTTTTTTACGTGTTTAACCATGCCGATGCTTTCGCACTAAAAGGCTGGGCGATCCCGACCGCGACGGACACGGCGTTTGCTCTAGGTATCATAATGATTTTAGGCAAAAGAGTGCCGGCGAGTCTTAAAATTTTCCTCGTGACGTTATCTATCATCGACGACGTTTGCGCGATTTTGATAATGGCGATATTTTACAGCGGCCATCTCTCGGCGATGTCGTTTGTGGTTGCTGGGGCGGCTACTTTGGGGCTTTTGGCTTTAAATTTAGCCGGCGTAAATAAAAAAGCCTGCTACGTGATTTTGGGCATAATCCTTTGGGTGAGCGTGCTAAAATCGGGCGTGCATGCGACGCTAGCGGGCGTCGTGGCGGCATTTTTTATACCGCTTAAGGCAAAGGACGGTGAGGGCTCGATGTTAAAACAGATCGAGCACGACCTGCACGGCTACGTCGCCTTTTTCGTGTTGCCGGTGTTTGCCTTCGTAAATGCGGGCATCTCGCTAAAAGGCATCGGGCTGGAGCAGATTTTCCACCCCGTGTCGCTAGGCGTCATACTGGGGCTGTTTGCGGGCAAGCAGCTAGGGGTGTTTGGATTTTGCTTTCTTGCGATCAAATTTAAGCTCGCAAAGCTACCGAAATACTGCAATCTAGCTCAGTTTTACGGCCTTTGCTTGCTTACTGGCATCGGCTTTACGATGAGTCTTTTTATAAATTCGCTCTCCTATCACGACACCTACGAGTTCGCGTACGCCGATAAGCTCGCGGTACTCATCGCGTCGCTGATCTCGGGCGTGACGGGCTATGCGATGCTCTACTGGGCCGGACGACACAGGATAATGAAATGCGTGGAGTAGAAAAATGATGATATTTCATAAAAATTTTCTCGCAGACGAGCTTGCGAAGTGGCGAGAAGAAGGGCTAGTAAGCGATGAGGCGGCGCGCAAGATAGCGGCTAGATACGATATAGATTTATCGGGCGCAAACGAGCGGCGAAGCTTTATATTAAAGCTCGTCGCGTATCTATTCTTGGCGCTTTCGCTATTTACTTTGGTCGGCGCAAACTGGGAGGAGCTGCCGCGCGCCGTGAGGCTAATCATAGTGCTTGGCATACTCGCGGCGGTAAATTTTAGCGGAGTTTTGGCGCAGAAAAACGGTAAAGAGACGCAGGCTACGACGCTATTTTTCCTGGGTAACTTTTGCTACGGCGCGGCGATCGTTTTAGTTGCGCAAATTTACCACCTAGGCGAGCATATGCCAAACGGCGTGCTGCTGTGGGCGGTCGGAGCGCTGGCGCTCGCGCTTGCTACGCGCAAGTCCATCATCACACTTCAGGCTCTTATTTTGGGGCTTGTTTGGTTTTTGATGGAGTTTGAGTTTAGCGGCGTTTCGCACGGATTTTTGCTATTTATCGTAGCTAGTGCGGCCGTGCTTTGGCGCGACGATTCGCGGCTGCTTACGGGCGCGCTTTTTGCGAGCGTGTTTACTTATATCGTATCTTTCGTGCTTTACGAGCGGTATTTTATGACGGATTTGCGCGTGGACGACGCGTTTTACGGCGTTCATTTTTTCGCGCTTAGTTACTGCTTGCTAGCCGTTTGCACTTCGTTTTTGCTTGAGAGAGCGGGCAAATTTGAACTCGCGTTTTATCTCAAAAACATCGGCATCGTCTGCGGCGCGGGCATCTTGTGTTTTGATATGTCGCTTTACGAGGATTTGCATTTTTCGCGTCCGTGGCCTTACGGCACGCAGAACTACGAGAATGTTTTAAACGGCGTTACATTTTTAAAAAGCGTGTTTGGGGCGCTATTTGTGGCTTTTTGCGCGGCCTCTTTGGGGCTTGCGTTTTACTTTAAAAAATACGCCGCCGCTATCGTCGGAGCGCTTTTGGTCGCTCTACCTTTTATCTTAGACGCGTTTGCAGGCTACGAGGAGGGGGTGTTTTCGCTCATCGGTGTTTGCGTCGCGGTCGCTCTTATCAAGCAAAATAATATGAAATTCGGCATAGTGCTCATCTTTTGGGTGGCTTTCGTGCGATATGTGGATCTGGTTGGCGATTACGTCAGTGCTAGCGCGCTGTTTTTGGTGTTTGCGCTGGTGGTGCTCGGCGTGTCTAGGATCTCTAAAAAAAGGAGCGCGAGATGAAACTAAAGCTAATTTTTGCCGCCGCGGTATTTCAAATTTTAGCCGTGATAGCGATGCTTGCGTATGCGTACGCGCCGATATATTTTGGCAAAGAGATCTTGCTGCAAACTACGCTTCACGATCCGCGCGATATGTTTCGCGGCGATTACGTGCGCCTTAGCTACGGCTTTGCGGGCGTTTACGAGCTGGACAAAAGAGACTCAAATTTGAGCAAAAGGCAGCAGCTGCACGGTAGTAAAATTTACGCTATCTTAAAGCAGGACAAAGACGGCAAATATAAATTTGACAAATATAGCTTCGAGCGACCTAGCGGTGGGACGTTTTTAGCGGGTAGGGTTGATTATAATACCGCAAATTTCGGCATCGAAGCCTTTTTCATGCCGCCCAAAAGTGCAAAGCAAATGGAGCGAGATATGATGGAATTTAACGCCACCGCCGTCATCAGCGTGATGGATAACGGCAAAGCTCGTATCAAGGATATCGTAATAGAAAAGCCAAAAGTCGGAGAATCTAGCAAGCGTTAAATTTACGGGCGGCCGGAGGGCTAAATTTGACTAGACTTATCTGAAGTCAAATTTAGCCTGAGCCATAAAATTTGACGTGGCTTAAATTTAATCAAATTTGACCGATCTCGCCGCCGCCGCAAAAATTTCAAAATATAAATAAAACGCAACGAAATAATATCCGCAAGGTATGAAACTAAAGCGAGATTTTAACATCTAAGAGTATAATAACCCCAAAAAATCGCTAAGGAGAAACAAAATGTGTAAAGATTGCGGATGCTCGCTGGGCGGGCACGACCACGCCCACACTCACGCAGACGGCACGACACACTCGCACGCTCACGATCACGGCGCCGAACACGGACACGGCGCGGCTCACGAGCATAGTCACGGCCATGCGCACCCTGCGCTAAACGAGAGCAAAACGGTTGAAGTGATAACTAAAATTTTATCCCAAAACGACGAAGAGGCCGCGCACAACCGCGCTCATTTGGACGAGCACGGGATTTTATGCGTAAATCTCATGAGCAGCCCCGGCAGCGGCAAGACAACGCTACTAGAAGCTACGATAAAAAGCGGTAAATTTAAAATCGGCGTCGTCGAGGGCGATCTAGAAACCAACCAAGACGCCGACCGCATCATAAAAGCTGGCGGCAAAGCCCACCAAATAACGACCGGACAGGCATGTCACCTCGATGCCTTTATGGTGCACGAGGGACTTCACCATCTGCCGCTAGAGGGCCTTGATATAGTTTTCGTAGAAAACGTCGGCAACCTCGTTTGCCCCGCTAGCTACGACGTGGGCTCGCACTTTAACGTCGTGCTGCTCTCGGTACCTGAAGGTGACGACAAGGTGGCCAAATATCCCGTGATGTTTCGCGCCGCCGATCTCATCGTGATAACCAAAATTTCGCTGTTGCCGCATTTTGAATTTGACGTGAAAAAAGTCGTCAAAGAGGCTCGCAAACTAAATCCGAAGGTCGATGTCGTCGAGCTTGACGCAAAAACGGGCGAAGGTATGGAGAAGTGGTTAAATTTCTTAAAATTTAAAAAAGAGCTTAGATAATGTGCCTCTCAATCCCGTCAAAAGTGGTCGCGATCGACGAAGATAACGTCGCTACCGTAGAGACGCTAGGCGTGAGTCGCCGCGTAAGCCTCGATCTCATCGCCGAGCCCGTGGCCGTAGGCGAATACGTGCTCATACACGTCGGCTACGCGATGGAGAAAATCGATACGAAATTTGCGCTAGAAAGCATCGAAATCTACCGCCAAATCGCCAAAGATATGCAAAACGGCCAGATCGGCGCAGACGAGGGCGACGCGGGACTAGGCGCTATGCAAGAGGCGGCAAACAAGCTGGACGCAAAGGAAAAAGCGTGAATCTAATCAATGATTTTCGCGATAAAGAGCTTATCTTAGCGTTTTCAAAACTCATCAAAAAAGAGAGCGTAAAACCGCTAAATATCATGGAAATTTGCGGCGGACATACGCACTCGATCATGAAATTTGGCCTACCGCAGTTAGTCGGCGAACATATAAATTTCGTCCACGGCCCGGGCTGTCCGGTGTGCGTGATGCCAAGGAGCCGCATAGACGAGGCGATCAAGCTAGCTCAGATGCCAGGCGTGATTCTCTGCACTCTAGCCGATATGCTCAGAGTCCCAGGCTCAAACACCAGCCTGCAAAAACTGCGCGGCGAAGGTTGCGACATCAGGGCGCTATATAGCCCGCTAGATTGCATCAAAATCGCGCGGGAAAATCCCGAAAAGAGCGTGATATTTTTCGCGATCGGGTTTGAGACGACGACTCCTATGAGCGCAAATTTAGTGCAAAAGACGCTGGAGCTCGGGCTAAAAAATCTATTTTTCCATATAAATCACGTTACCGTCCCAGCACCCGTGCGAGCGATCCTAAACGACGAAAACGTTAAGATCGACGCGTTTTTGGGGCCTAGCCACGTGAGCGTGATCACGGGCTACGGCATATACGAGAGTATCGCGGCCGAGTACAAAAAACCTATCGCGGTTAGCGGATTTGAGCCGCTTGATCTGATGGACGGCATCCTAAACCTCGTCCGCCAGCAAAACGCAGGCACGCACGAGGTCTATAACGAATACGCCAGAGTCGTCACGCGCGAGGGCAATCAAAAAGCAAAGGCGCTCATAGACGAGTTTTTCGAGCCGTGCGACTTCTCGTGGCGCGGTCTTGGTATGATCGCGCAAAGCGGTATGAAGCTACGCCCCGAGTACGCCGAGCTTGACGCGAGGGTCAAATTTGACTGTAGCGTGCAAAGCAAAGGCGAGAGCAAGGCCTGTATCTGTCCCGAAATTTTACGCGGACGAGCAAAGCCTTTCGACTGTAAAATTTTCGCTAAAGCCTGTACGCCAAAAACCCCGGTAGGCTCATGCATGGTCTCTAGCGAGGGCGCATGCGCGGCATACTACAAATACGGCGACGTCAAAAGCGCGGGGTAAATTTGACGCTTTGCGCCAGTCTCGGCAAATAGCGAGGTCGCGAAATAGTCGCGAATGGGCGATACTTCGCGCGACTTGGCGGCGAAAAACGAGGCGCGAACTATAAAATTTAGAGGAAAAAATGAGCAAAATAATGCTAAGCCATGGCGGCGGCGGCGAGGAGATGAACTCGCTCATAAACGAGACGATTTTTAGGATATTCGACAACGAAATTTTGCGCGAGAGCAACGATAGCGCGATACTAAATTTTAGCGACTTTTGCGCGGACGAGAGCGATAAATGCTCGGCAAATTCGGCACTTAAATTTAACGGCAAGCTTGCCTTTAGCACCGATAGCTTCGTGGTTACGCCGATATTTTTTAACGGCGGCGATATCGGCAAGAT
This sequence comes from Campylobacter massiliensis, assembly GCF_014253065.1. Taxonomy (NCBI): domain Bacteria; kingdom Pseudomonadati; phylum Campylobacterota; class Epsilonproteobacteria; order Campylobacterales; family Campylobacteraceae; genus Campylobacter; species Campylobacter massiliensis. The sequence continues at coordinate 436,184 of NZ_JACLZK010000002.1, read as the reverse complement.
CGCCGCATGCGGCACGATAAACGACCTAGCTATGGTTGGTGCCGAGGCAAAGTACCTAAGCTGCGCGCTAATAGTCGAGGAGGGGTTGGAGATATCCGAGCTAGAGCGCGTGCTAGGCTCGCTAGCCACCGTCGCTCGCGAAAACGGCGTGCGGATAGTCTGCGGCGATACGAAGGTCGTACCGCGCGGCAAATGCGATAAAGTTTTTATCAACACGAGCGGTATCGGCGAGATCGTCTGCGAGGGCGTGGAGCTAAAAAGCCTGCGCGCGGGCGCAAAGATCCTGATCTCGGGCGACGTTGGCAGACACGGCGCGGTGGTGCTGGCTAGCCGCGAGGAGCTTGATCTACAAAGCGAACTAAAAAGCGACTGCAAGGCGCTAGTAGGCGCGGTAAAGGCGCTGATAGAGGGCGGCGTAAAGCCTCTTTGTATGCGCGACGCGACGCGCGGAGGTCTTTCGGCGGTGCTAAACGAATGGGCGAAATTTAGCGGCCTAGACATCCTCGTGCGCGAGGAGGATATCAGGGTCAGCGACGAAGTGACGGGCGTTTGCGAGCTATTTGGTTTTGAGCCGTATGAGCTAGCCAACGAGGGTACGTTCGTGCTGGCCGTAGATGAAAAAGACGAAGCGCGCGCGCTTGAGATTTTGCGCAAATTTGACGCTAACGCAGCTTTGATTGGCGAGATCTTAGGCGCCGCAAACGGTCGCGTCATCCTGCAAAACGCATACGGCTCGAAGCGCTTTTTAGAAGCGCCAAAGGGCGAGCTTTTGCCTAGAATATGCTAGGTGCGGCGATGGATATGTCAAATTTAAGCGCATTAGCTTTTGGGGTTTGCACGGCGCCAGAATCGGCTCGCAAAATTTATCAAATTTACGCCCTAGGCGCGTGCGTAAAAATAAAATCCGCTCCGTCTACAAGCGAGGCAAGCCGATGCACGAACTAAGCATAGTGCAAAGCCTAGTCGCGCTTTGCGAGAAAAACGCCGCCGCAAACGGCGCGAAAGAGGTCGTGCGCCTTGAAGTGCGTATCGGACGGCTAAGCGGCGTCGAGCCTCACTACCTAGAAAGCGCGTTTGAGGTTTATAAAGCGGGCACGATCTGCGAAAATGCCGAGCTTTTGATCGCCTTGCAAAACGTCGCCGTAGAGTGCAAAAGCTGCGGTTTTAGCGGCGAGCTTAGTGAAAACGACTTCACCTGTCCGGCCTGCGGCTCGCAGGAGCTTGATGTCACGGGCGGCGAGGATATGCACCTCATGCGCCTTGAGATGCGGTGATTTTACCGTAAATTTTAGCTCAAATTCGGTGCTTAAATTTGAGCCGATTTTTAAAATTTACTTCCAAAAACACGGCAAAATAAATTTAAAAAGAAGCCAAATGCCCAAATTTCCATTTGAAATCATAGAGTAAATGCTGCTAAAATGTGTGGCCGAGGGCGGCGAGCCGGAGCTTAGCTTTCGACTGCGCGGCGAGGAATACATGATCATCGCCTATGCGCATCGCTGCTCGTTTCAAAGATGTTCGGACGAATCCGGCGCAAACGCGAGCGGCGAGCGGTATTTCGCCACGCTGCAAGAATTCTGCGCCGCGCCGCAGATAGACGGACGCTCGCTAGAGGAGCTTTGGAGCGAGGCGGATGATTTTTACTGCCCTAATTTCGAGCCGTGAGACCGTGAGATTTGTGCGGCGCAGGCAAATGCGCGGATAAATTTGAACTAAATAAATCTGAAAGGAAATAAATGGGTTCTGCTTGGAGTTACAGCGCGAAAGAGTGCAGCGCGGACGGTAAATTTAGCGCGGAATTTGAAGGTCATGAGATAGCCATGGGCGCGCCGAGTTTGGGCGAGCTACGGCTTTACGCGAGCGCTGAGGCACAAGGTTTAAATTTGAAGTGCGAAGAAAGCGATGGCGAGAACGAAAACGTAAAATTTAGCCAAAGCGGCGAGATTTTACTTAGCGAGCAGGCTACGGCGTGTTTTACGTTTTCGGACGATTCGCGGTTTTTGGCCTTTGCCGAGTGGACGGCTGATAAAATGCAGCTCGTAAAGGTGCTACGGCTAGCGGACATGAGCCTAAAAACCGTTGACAGACTCCAAAGAGTCGCGGAGTTTTTGTCTTTTAGGGACGGCTTGCTGGAGATTTTGGACTCGCCGATTTTTATGCCCGGAAGCTTTTGGGTGGACGTTCGCGAGCTTTTTGACGATGAGATCAAAAGCTAAATTTGACGCCGTAAAACGCCTGAGCCGCTAGCGATAAAATTTAAAACGCAGGCAAATTTAATAAAAATCGTAGTCCCAGCATGACGGCATCAAACGCCAAAACCCGCCGTAAATTTACAGTAAATGTGCAAAATCTACGGCCGGTGCGCTAATTTTTAGGGGCCGTTTTTGCCCTGAGCGCATTTAGAGCATCTGCATACTACATCTACGCTGGTTTTGTCTCGCTAGTCTTGGCGCCGTTTTTATCAAATTTGACGCATGCGCGATTTTGGGCTTTGCGGCGAGAAATGTCGCAGCGACGTTTGTCGTTTTGCTCGCGATTTCACGGCCTATAAAGATTATAAATTTATGAAAATCCGCAGCGACTCTAGTCTATTTGAAGGGCGAAATTTTTGCTATTTGGATTTTGTTTTCGACTCGGTTTTTGCCGTATTTAGGTATGGCACTCATGCTTGCCATTTAGAAATATCAAAGACCGCAAATTTGATTAAATTTGCCGATAGCCCGCGAACGCCTTGCGCAGACAAGTGGCGCGGGGTATTAAATTTGGCTTAAATTTAACCCGCAAACTAGCGGCGCAGACGCTTGCGCTCGTCAAATTTACTCAAATATCAAAAACGGCGCTTCGAGTACGTTTCTGATTATCTTAAACGGCGAAAGCAGCGCGTCTTGCAGGATTTGCGTCGAGTATTGCGGCTTTTGCAGCGTTCCGCGAACCTTTATGACGGTCGAGAGGGTGCGGTCTTTGCCTAGCACGATCTGATTTATGAGCGGGATCTTGTCGATGATGGAGCTGGCGTCCTTTAGCAGCTTTAGCTCCAGATCCACGTCGATCTCTTTGGTTGCGAGATTTATCGTGCCGTGCCCGCCGATATCCGCGCTCGAGCTCTCTAGCTCGATGGCTAGAAACTTTAGCACATCTGCCTTTTTCTCAAATAAAATTTTGCCGAATTTCACCGGATATCCGTCGGCGCTAAAATCCGGCGTCTTAAACACGAGTAGGGAGGGTACGGAGTTTAAAAACGTGAGAAGCTGATTGTAAAACGTGTAGTCTTTTAGCGTGGCGCCGATCAGCCTTACTTCGCCCTTAAAATCATCGGTGCTGCCGCCTAAAACGCGCATTTTAAAGCTGCCGCCCTCAAAGCTTTTGATGTTAAAAATCGAGTTGATAAACTCGCCTCTGATGTCGTTTGCCGACATTTCAATTTTTTTGTCCGATTTTATGAGCGAAAAGTTGCCGCGAGCGGGCTTGGCGTCAAATCTCACCGTCCCGTCCGCACTTTGGCCGCTATAAGCTAGCAGGTCCAGAGTCGCGTTAAAATCGTTTAAAACGAGCTTCGAGCCCTTGGCTTCAAACTCGATGTCGGCTTCCTTATCGGTTAGATTTTCGTCGCCGCTAAGCACAAGATCGAGCTCTTTTATAAAAAGCTCCGTCTTGCCGCCCGAGATTTTGAAATTTAGCCCGCCGCTTTTGCTTTTGCCCGTTGCGCCTTTTGCGTTTACGTCGATGGTAAAACTATCGGCGTCGTAGGGCGAGCCGTCTTTTTTAAACAGCGGCGTTTCAAATTTAACGTCGTTAGCCTCGATGCTAAGATTTTCAAAATCTTTGGTTTTTATATTTACGCCGCCTTCTGATATTTTTAGGCTTTTTAGCAGCGGCGAGTAGGGCAGTAGGCTCTTTGCGTCAGGCAAATTTATCTCGTTTTGCGCGCCGAATTTTAAACCCACGGCGGCTGGCGAAGCGATATCTAGCTTCGTATCCTTGCCGCTAAAATCAAGCCTGGCCGCAAACGGCACCGCGCCTAGTTTTAAAATTTCGCTCTTGCCGAAGGCTAAATTTAGCCCCTTTAGCGTGCCGTTTATGTCGCCTGCGAGCTTGCCTAGATCAAGATCTACCGCCGCGTCCGCGCTAAAAAAGTCCATCCCCGTATTTTTCGCATTTACCTTTAGCTTATCATTTAAAAGCTCGACGTCTGCGGTATCTACGTTAAATTTAGCTCCCGCAATTAGAGTCTGTCCGCCCGTGACTTTAAATTTACCCTTAGGCGTCACCTCTAGCGGGTCAAATTTGATATCAAGAGCGAGTTTGCCGTCCGTTTTGCCGCTTAGCTGTTCAACGGGAACCTCGATGTCGTAGGCTTTTAGTATGGAGTTTACGCTTTTGTCGTAGAGGGCCGAGGTTTGCAAATTTAGCGTGAGTCCAGCGCCTTTTTCCTCGAAAATTTTATAGATTTCAAGAGTGCTTCCGTTTAGATTTTTGCCTTGCCATTTCGGGTTTTTTAGCGTGAAAAATAGCGAACCTTTTTTTAGCTCGACGTCGACTCCTTCGGCTGTGGCGGCGGGTAGTTTTTCGTGAAATTTAACCTTTACGTTTTTTGAAAAACCCTGCGCGCTAAGCTCGTTTAGATAGGGTTCTTGGCTGTTTAGATCAAACCTGCCCCGAAGCGATTTTACGAAGTAGTTATCCGCCGTGATATAGCCGTAGATCCAGTTTTTTATCTCTTTATCTAGCCCCGTTTTTGCGCCCAGCTCATCCATAAAGCCCCTTAGGCTAGTTGCGTTTATGTCGCTTAGTTCGTATTTTAGCTCGCCTTTTTTGAGATTTACGGTAGCGTTTCCGTTTAGTTCGTGACTGGAAAACGTACCGTTAAAATCGTAAATTTGACGCCTTAAATCGGCATTACTAACGCCGCTTAAGGTGATGTTAAAGTCCTTAAACTCGAGCAGATAAACGTTTGCGGTGATACCGTCTTCGGTATCTTTAAAATTTGAGCTAACCGCCAAAAACGGGCTATCTAGATAAAAAACGTCGTCTCTGTAAAACAGCGTGGACTCGCTGTTTAAAAATTTGACGCGTTCGAGTAAAATTTCGTCAAACAGCCTGTCGATCCAGACGATGTTTTTGGATAGATCTAGCAGCGCGTCCTCGGAGCTATCCTTGGCGCTTTGTTTAGGTATCTCTATATTTTTCGCGCGTAAAATTATTTTTTTATCGAGTTTTATATATAATTGCTCTATTTTAAAGTCGCCCGCGTCGATATTTTCTATCTCGACGCCGTGTTTTAGGACGGCTATAAAAATGACGAATATCAAAACCGCGGGGATCAAAATGCGCCAAATTTTCTTCATTATCAGCGAGATGATTTTCATATTTTTTCTGAGCTTTCTTGTTTATCTTAGCCGCCCGGTGAGCGTGAGCGAGGTCATTTTCGTGCCTCAGGGCAGTACGCTTGGGATTATATCATATCTAAGCGAAAAAAATACGGACACAAATAAATTTGACGCCGTGATCTTGCGCACTATGGGGCACGTGCAGGCAGGCTGGATAGACCTGGGCGCGGCAAAGCTTAGCAAGCTTGATTTTTTATATAAACTCACGACCGCAAAGGCGGCTCTAACGCAAATAACGCTGATTCCCGGCGAAACGACGGCCGTATTTTTGCAAGAGGTCGCAAAAAAGCTAAATTTGAGCGAGACGAAGCTAAATGAATTTTACGCCAAATTTGCTCCGCTAGGGGACGGCTTTTTAGTGCCTGAGACATACAAAGTACCGCTTGGCGTAAACGAAGAACAGCTAGCGGCGCATCTGGTAAATTTATCTAAAAAATCCCACGAAAAAACGGCGACTGAGCTACTCGGTAACTACGACGAAAAGCGCTGGAGCGAGTATCTCGTGACGGCCTCGGTCGTGCAAAAGGAGGCCGCAAACGAGGATGAGATGCCCCTTGTGGCCTCCGTTATCCAAAACCGCCTAAAAAAGGGTATGAAGCTGCAAATGGACGGTACGTTAAACTACGGGCTATATTCGCACGAGACGGTCACGGCCGAGCGCATACGAAGCGATAAGAGCAAATTTAACACCTATCTAAACGAAGGTCTGCCGCCAAGCCCCGTCTGCACCGTGGGTCTAGCGGCGATACGGGCGGCGATAAGGCCGGCGCAGAGCGAGTTTTTGTACTTCGTTCGCGATAAAAAGACTGGCAAGCATAAATTTAGCGCGACGTACGAGGAGCACGTAGGCGCGATAAATTCCCAAAAATAGCCTGCCAAAAGGCGTTTTAATATAAATTTGGATAAGATTTTGCGAAATTTAACTAGGAGGAAAGATGAGCGACATCGTCTATACTAGAACCGACGAATCCCCGCTGTTTGCTAGCTACTCGTTGTTTCCGATCCTGCAGGCGTTTTTGCGCGCAGGCGGTATAGAGATAGCCCAGGCCGACATAGGGCTAGCCGCGCGGATCATCGCCGCTTTTAACGACAAGCTGCCGCCTGATCTGCGAGTGAGCGACGACCTTGAGATGCTACGAAATTTGACGCAAGAAAAGCGCGCAAACATCATCAAGCTACCAAACATCTCGGCAAGCTTGCCTCAGCTAAACGCCGCTATCACAGAGCTTCGCGCTAAAGGCTACGATCTACCGCCGTACCCCTCAGATCCAAAAACGCCGGAGGAAAAAGACGCGGCCGCCAGATACGCCAAAGTGCTAGGAAGCGCGGTAAATCCGGTGCTGCGCGAAGGCAACTCCGACCGCAGATGCGTCGGTGCGGTAAAACGCTATGCCCGCGAAAACCCATATAAAATCACCCCTTTTGAAAAAGATAGCAAAACCGAAGTCGCCTATATGAAGGGCGGCGATTTTTACTCTTCCGAGCGCTCGATCAGCTTTGAAGCGGATGAAAATTTACGCGTCGAATTTATCTCAAAAAGCGGCGAAAAAAGCATGCTAAAAGAAAATTTAGCGGTAGAAAAAGGCGACATAATCGACGCTAGCTTTATGAGCGCGCGGGAGCTGGACGTCTTTATAAAGGAGCAAATCGCGGACGCGAAAGCAAAAAATTTGCTCTTTAGCGTGCATCTAAAAGCTTCGATGATGAAGGTGAGCGATCCCGTGATTTTCGGGCATTTCGTGAGGATTTTTTTCGCGGAGGTTTTTGATGAGTTTGCAGACGAGCTAAAAAGCGTAAACGTCAGTGAAAACAACGGATTAAAAGACCTTTTTGCGCGGATTTTAAATTTACCGCAAGCAACGCAGGAAAAAATCAAAGCCAAATTTGATGAAATTTACGCCATAAGGCCAAATTTAGCGATGGTAAACTCGGCTGCCGGCGTTACAAATTTACACGTACCTAGCGACGTTATCATCGACGCTTCGATGCCCGCGATGATAAAAAACGGCGGCAAAATGTGGGACAAAGAGGGCATAGCCAGGGAAACCAAAGCCGTGATACCCGATAAAACCTACGCCGTCGTTTATGAGGCCGCGATCGCGGATATCAAGGCAAACGGCGCGCTAGATCCCGCTAAAATCGGCAGCGTCTCAAACGTCGGACTGATGGCTAAAAAGGCCGAGGAGTACGGTAGTCACGATAAGACCTTTGTGATGAGCGAAGCTGGCGAGGTGCACGTGTTAAATGCAAAAGGCGAAATTTTATTTAAATTTGAGTTAGAAAAAGGCGATATATTTAGGATAACGCAGGTCAAAGACGTCGCCGTGCGAAACTGGGTCGAGTTAGCGCTAAAACGCGAGAAAATCACGGGGCAAAAGGCGATATTTTGGCTGGATGAAAACAGAGCTCACGACCGAGAAATACTAAAAAAAGTAAGAGCGCAGCTAGCTAGCGCCGATACCGGCGGGCTTGATATAGAGATCATGTCTCCCGCGGCCGCTTGCAAAAAGTCGCTTGAGATCATGAGGCGCGGCGAGGACTGTATCAGCGTCACGGGCAACGTCTTGCGCGACTATCTGACCGATCTTTTTCCGATCTTGGAGCTTGAAACCAGCGCCAAGATGCTCTCTGTCGTGCCGCTGCTAGAGGGCGGAAGTATCTTTGAGACGGGAGCGGGAGGTAGCGCACCGAGGCTCGCCGAACAGCTGCTGGAGCAAAATCACCTAAGCTGGGATAGTTTGGGAGAGTTTTTGGCTCTGGGCGCTAGTCTCGAGCAGTTAGCGGGATTTAAGCAAAGCCCTGAGGCGCAAATTTTAGCCGATGCCCTAAATGCGGCCGTAGAGCGCTATCTAAAAGAAAATAAGGTTCCGCGCTTTGAAGTGGGGCAGCTAGATACGCGCGCGAGTCATTTTTATATTGCGCTTTACTGGGCGAGCGAGCTTGCCGCTAGCGGCACGGGACTGGGCGCTAGATTTAAACTCGTCGCCCAAAATATCGCGCAAAACGAGAGCGCGATAGTGGCCCAAATAAACGCGGCGCAAGGACGAAAGGTCGATATCGGCGGATACTATAAGCCAGACGGCAAAAAGGCGAGCGCGGCGATGAGGCCGAGTGCGACGTTTAATCAAATTTTGCAAAATCAAATTTTATAAAAAAGGAAAAAAATGAAAATTTCAGTTATCGGAGCTGGAAACGTAGGCGCGAATGCGGCTAGCGCTATTTTGCTAAGAGGCATCGCAGATGAGATCGCGCTGGTGGATATATTTGGTGACGTGGCGCGCGCAAAGGCGATCGATCTATCTCAGAGTGCGGCGGTTTTCGGTCTGGATGTTAGCGTTGCCGGCGGGGATGATTTTGAGCTAGTTAAGGATAGTGACATCGTGGTCGTGACCGCCGGAAGCCCTAGAAAAGAGGGGCAGACTAGAGAAGATCTGCTGCTAAAAAACGCAGGCATCGTAAAAGGCACGGTGGAGAAAATCGCCAAATTTGCCCCAAATAGCGTCATCATAAACGTAACAAATCCGCTCGATGCGCTCACGTATCTTGTCTATAAAACGAGCGGTTTTGATAAAAGTAGGGTGCTGGGGATGGCTGGCGAGCTAGACTCCGCGCGCCTAAAATACGAGATCTCTCAAAAAACCGGGCTAAAAAACAGCGCCTTTAGCGCGCACATCATAGGCTCTCATAACGACGATATGGTGGCACTACAAAGCAACGTGAGCGTGGATCTAGGCGGCGAATTTGACGCGGTAGCTCAGGAGGCTAAAACGGGCGGCGCAAAGATCGTTAAGCTGCTCGGCACGTCGGCGTATTACGCTCCGGGCGCGGCTGCAGCCAAGATGTGCGAGGCGATAAAAACCGGCAGCGAGCAGTGGCTAAGCTGCTGCGTGATAGATGGCGAGTGCGCGGGCGGTAGGCTGGTTAAGCTAGGCAAAGGCGGCGTGCGCGAGATCAAGCAACCAAGCGCGGAGGAAAAAGCAGCGCTTGAAAAAGGCGAATCGCAAACGGCTGTAAATATCAAATTTTTAAAAGAAAGCGGGGTAATCGCGTAGCTGATGTTTATAAAATCCAAGATCAAAACAAAACAAATCCACGCGCTATTTTTAGCGGCTTTTATTTCGGGCTGCGCTAACGTTTCGCCAAGCGCTCCGAAAAATGAAGCCTCGGTTGCGACGCAGACAAAGCAAAGCCAAATCCAGACTGCGATGCCGGCGGAGAAAGGTCAAATTCAAGTTGCGACTTCGCTAGAAAAAGATAAAGCCCAAAACTCGGGAAGCGAGACTATGCAAAGTAAAGTCGGCGACCGATTTAACGTGAAAGAAAAAGCTCTGCTTGACCTTATACAAAAGTATGTGGGCAAAAGAGACGGCGGCGACTGCTCTGGTTTCGTAACGCTTATAAATAAAAAATTTAACCGAGACTTTTTTGACGAAAAGGAACTCGATAAATTTTACACCAAGCGCGGCCTAAAAAGCGAAGCGATGTTTAAGCTTTACGAGAGTAAAAATCTGATTGCATTTGACGATCCGCAGGTCGGGGATTTGATATTTTTTAATAACACGACTAGAGGCACGAAAAATAACAAAAAAGCCAAAATTATTACTCACGTAGGCATCGTAAGCAGCGTCGAAAAAGACGGCACTGTAGCATTTACGCATCATACCAAGGGTAAAAATATGGTGGATTTTATGAATCTAAACAACAAAAACACACGTAAAAAAGGCAACAAAGAGCTAAATTCCTATGTCGTATCTTGCAAAAACAAAAGCACGTCGTGCCTTGCGTCAAATAGATTTTCTGGATTTGGCAAAGCCAGCGTAAGGAGAAACTAAGTTTAGTTATTTATGCTTATCGCTTTAAATTTACCGCCGTATCCGTTAAATCGTCGTCAAATTTACGGATCGGCGGCGGTAAATTTGACTTTCTAAATTTACTCTACGCCAAATTGCGTAATAGCCGTTAAATTTGAACCAAAAATCCTAAATATCAAGAACGGCATATCCGCTAGGGCGTTTCAAATTTGCTCGTTTTCATACAAAAAAACTCCAAATTTTGTTTTACTATCCGATTTAAATACCAAATTTAACTTAAATGCTATAAAATTATCGTTACGAGTTAAATTTGATAAGGAAAAATATGCTGATAAAAACTGACGCCCCCGTCTGGGTCGATATCTCGCGCTGCAAGGCGTGCGATATCTGCGTGAGCCGCTGTCCTGCGGGCGTGCTGGCGATGGCCGTCGAGCCGCGCGCAGTGCTAGGCAAAACGATCGAAGTGGTACACCCGGAGGCCTGTATCGGGTGCCGAGAGTGCGAGCTACACTGCCCCGATTTTGCTATTTACGTGGCGGAAAAGGGCTTTAAATTCGCCAAACTAACCGCCGAGAGCAAAGAGCGCGCTACCGCCGTAAAAGAGAATAAATTTGAAAAATTAGAGGCGGAGCGATGAGCGAATTTTTAAATAATAACGGCGGCAAAAGAGAGGTCATCGCTAGCGGCAACGAGCTGGTCGCGCTTGCGGCGGTGGAGTGCGGGTGTAACTTTTTTGGCGGCTATCCGATCACGCCAAGTAGCGAGATCGCGCACGAACTAAGCGTGCTGCTACCAAAGCACGGCGGTAAATTTATCCAGATGGAGGACGAGATCGCAGGCATCTCGGTAGCGCTTGGAGCCTCGATGAGCGGGGCAAAGGCGATGACTGCAAGCTCGGGTCCCGGTATCTCGCTAAAGGCCGAGCAGATCGGGCTTGGCTTTATCGCGGAGGTGCCGCTAGTGATCGTAAACGTCATGCGCGGCGGACCTAGTACGGGGCTGCCTACTCGCGTGGCGCAGGGCGATCTCCTGCAGGCGAAAAACCCAACTCACGGCGACGTAAACAGTATCGTTATCGCGCCATCAAGCCTAGAGGAGTGCTATACGCAGACCGTTCGCGCGTTTAATCTCGCCGAGCGGTTCATGACGCCCGTGTTTTTGCTGCTAGACGAAACGATCGGACACATGCACGCAAAGGCCGTATTGCCGCAGACTAGCGAGCTAGAGATCTACTCGCGTAAGCAGTTTGGCGGCGATCCCGCGGACTACCGTCCGTACAGGGCCGCAGCAGACGAGCCTGCCGTGCTAAATAAATTTTTCGGCGGTTACCGCTATCACGTCACTGGCCTTCATCACGGTGAGACGGGATTTCCGACCGAGGACGGCGCGGTCGTGGACTACAACATCAAGCGTCTTTTTAACAAAATAAATGCGCACGCGCATGAGTTTGAGCTTTGCGAGGAGTTTATGCTGGATGACGCGGAGATTTGCATTATCGCGTTTGGCTCCGTGGCTCGCGCGGCAAAAGAAGCGGTGCTAAATTTACGCGAAAAAGGCGTGAAAGTAGGACTTTTTAAGCCTATCACGCTATTTCCGACGCCAAGCGAAAAATTACGCGAAATATCGGCTAAATTTAGCAAAATTTTAATCTGCGAGTTAAATTTGGGCCAGTACGCGGGCGAGATAATAAAAGCTACACTAAGAGAGGATTTTAAAACGCTGCTAAAAGCCAACGGTCGTCCGATCAGCCCGCAAGAAATCGTGCAAAAAATAGGAGAATTTGATGGCATTTAACTACGACAACTACCTACGCACGGACAAAATGCCGACTCTGTGGTGCTGGGGCTGCGGCGACGGCGTGATACTAAAGGCGTTAATCCGCGCGATCGACAGGCTAGGCTGGGATATGAACGACGTGTGCGTGGTCTCGGGCATCGGCTGCTCGGGACGCTTTAGCTCCTACATCAACTGCAACACCGTCCACACGACGCACGGGCGCGCGATCGCCTATGCTACGGGTATCAAGCTCGCAAACCCGGATAAACACGTCATCGTGGTAACCGGCGACGGCGACGGACTAGCGATAGGCGGCAATCACACGATCCACGGATGCCGCAGAAATATAAATTTAAACCACGTTTTGATAAATAATTTCATCTACGGGCTAACAAACTCCCAAACCAGTCCGACCACGCCGACTGGCTTTTGGACGGTGACGGCGCAGTACGGTAACGTAGATCCGAATTTCGACGCGTGCAAGCTCGCAACCGCCGCAGGAGCGACATTTGTAGCGCGCAGCAGCGTGATAGAGCCGGCAAAGCTAGAAAAGATATTTGCCGAGGGATTCGAGCACGACGGATATAGCTTTTTTGATGTATTTTCAAACTGCCACATAAACCTGGGCCGTAAAAACAAAATGGGCCAAGCTACGCAGATGCTAGAATGGATCGACGGTCGCACGGTGAGCAAGGCTAAATTTGACGCTATGAGCGAGGATGAGCGGGAGGGTAAATTTCCGCTAGGAGTAATGCATAAAGACGAGTCGCGCATGGAGTACACGAAGGCCTACGACATGGTGATAAAAGCCGCTAGAGACGGCGAGAAAATCGACTTTGGAGCGCTAAAATGAAAAGGCAGCTAAGATTCGTCGGAGTGGGTGGCCAGGGCGTGATATTAGCGGGCGAAATTTTAGCCGCGGCCAAGATCGAGGAGGGCGGATACGGCGTCAAGGCCTCGACCTACACCTCGCAGGTGCGCGGAGGGCCGACGAAGGTCGATATCATTTTGAGCGAGCGCGAGATATTTTACCCCTACGCAAACGAGGGCGAGATCGAGTTTATGCTCGCCACCGCGCAGGTTAGCTTCGAGCAGTTTAAAGACGGCGTAAAAGAGGGCGGTATCATCGTCGTGGAGCCAAATTTGGTACGCGCTAGCGACGAGGACAAAAAGCGCTGGAAAATCTACGAAATACCGATCATCTCCATCGCTAAAGACGAAGTGGGCAACGTCATAACCCAAAGCGTCGTCGCGCTCGCAGTCGCCGTGCAGATGAGCGGCTGCCTAGATACTGAGCTAGTTAAACGCGTAATGCTCTCAAAAGTACCTAAAAAAGTCTACGCCGAGAACGAAAAAGCCTACGAGCTGGGGCTCAAATACGCCAAAATTTGCATAGAAAACGGCAAATAAAAGCGTGATTTGAAATAAGATAAATTAAGTATCATTTCGTTATAATTCAGGTATTAATTTATTTGATTTTAAGGAGAACAAAATGAGCGTTGGTATTTTTTACACGACGACAAAAGGGCACACAAAGAGCGCGTGCGAGTATCTAGCCGGCAAAATAGGAGCGCAGCTAATAGACGTAAAGGGCGCAAGGGCGGAGGATTTTGCTAAATTTGACGTCATCATCGTGGCGGCGCCTAGCTACGGCGACGGCGAGTTGCAGTCTGATTGGGCGGAGAAACTACCGCTTTTAAAAGCCGGTAGTAAAGGCAAAAAAGCCGCCATCATAGCCATCGGCAATCAAGCCAACCATCCGCAAACGCTTTTTAGCGGCGCGGTGGATTTTCTGCCGTATCTAAAAGATGCGCAAATTTTTGGCGCTAGCGACGTGGACGGATATAAATTTAACCACTCCGCATTTTTATTAAACGGCAAATTTATCGGTCTTGCGCTTGACGTTAAGGGTGATGAAAACTACGCAAAACGCATCGACAAATGGGTTGAGCAAAACAAGTCTAATTTTTAATTTTCTACTTTCCGCCGCTTTGCTAGTTAATTTGCGGAGCGGACGACTCTCTTTTTATTTTTAAAAATTGCGATATCAAATTTTAACGATGAGTAAAATTTGATAAATCTTGATACTTGTAAAAAAATACGAGAGATAAAAAGGGGCTGAATTTTAGCCCCTTTTAGTTTTAAACTTAGCTTAGCGTCGTGTATCCGCCGTCTACGTCGCTAAATCCAGTGCTGTAAGCTACGCCGGAGATTTTGACTAGGGTGTCGCTGCCTTCTTGATAGCCGTCTATGCCGTCGGTATTTAACGCTAGATACGCGTCAAATTTATCAGCCCCTACGTTTTCTAAGAAATAAGCCCCTTCGCCTGCTTTTAAATTTGCTAGCTTTTCCGTCAAATTCGACGAATCCGTGCCGTCTGCCGCTTTTGAGATTTTAGCGATATTATCAGGTAGTTTTATCTTCTCGCCTTTAGATATCTGCATCATTTTGCCGCCCGCATCTATTGTTATCTTTTTGGCGTCCGGATTTTGAGCGATGGTTTCTTTGAGATCAAATTCCTCTTTACCTAAAAACGACCCGTTGTTACCCTGGGCTTTTGAGATTAGAGAGATTTTATCCGAGTCTATGTTTTCATAGATTTTAAACGTCGTTTGAGTATCGCCGACATTGGCTACAGCTTTTTTACCTAGTGCCTTATCAGTTATGGTCGCAGTGCCTTTAAAGCCCTTAGTTACGTCATTTAGCGGGCTTAGATCCCAAGGCGTAGATAAATCCATCGTAAGCGCAGATTTTGTTGCTAGCAAGGAAGTTTCATTATCGGAGCCAACGTCAAATTTGATCGTTTTATTGGCATATTCTGCGCTTGTTATTGTAGCTGATTTTATCTGCTCGTTTTCGTAGGTTACGTCTATGGTTCTATCATTTTGACTATATGACGAGTCTTGCAATACCTGTTTTATCAGTTTATTTGAAGCATCGTAGGTTTTGGTTACGGTTTGAACGACTCTGCCGCCTTCATTATTACTTAGGGATTTTACGATCTCGACGTTTGGCGTAGATTTGTCTATCTCGTAGACTTTTGCTCTGGTTTGCCAGCCGGTAGTATTTAGCACCTTTTCGTTTTTATCAAAAAAGACCCCTTGGGCAAATTTAAACCCGCTATTTTCATCTTGAGCTCTTTCAAAAACTATTTGATAAGTTTTATTCGTCGCGGTATTTACGTATTCCCAAATTTTAGATTTGCCGTCTACTACGTCTTTAGCTACCGCGTTTTGGAAAGTAGACGGAGTAGGGGCGGTAAAATCGGAGTTTAGTTTTTTGTAGATCGATGTCGCGCCGTCTTTTAGCTCCGTAAATTTACTTCTATTTTCGACGTCTTTTACCTCTATTAAGGTATCGCTGCCTTCTTGATAACCCTCTACGCCGTCGGTATTTAGCGCCATATAGGCGTTAAATTTATTTTCTCCTACGTTTTGCAATAAGTACTGCGCCTTGTCGACTCCGAGCGTAGATAGCTTCTCTTCGATGTTTTGCAGATTTACGCCGTCTTGGGCTTTTGATAGCTCAGTGATGTTTGACGGAAGCGTGATTTTATCTTGAGCATTATCTAGCACGGCCATCTTTGATCCGTTTGATAGGTTGCTCGTATCGGCGTTTATGCTTATTTTTTTCAAATTTGCATTTTCTTGTAGGGTCTGGGCTATATCGAAAGTATCGACTCCGTAGCTGCTATTGACCGTATATGCAGCCTTTGACACTAGCGTCACGTCGTCCGAGAATCGTCCGTCGTATGCTCGGTAGACTACTTCGCTATTTCCGATATCGGCGGTCCATTTCGTATTTAGCGCGCTATCTGTTACCGTGACTTTGCCTTTGTAGTTGAAATTCGGCGTAAGAGGACTTAGATGCTCCGGCGAGCTTGCGTTTTGATACAGTTTGCCTTTGTAGTCTAGATTTTCGCTATCTTTGCTGATTTCAAAGTCTATTTCGGTATTTGCGTATTTAGGATCGGTTTTTCTAGCGTAGCTTAACTTGCCGTCTTCGTAGGTTAGGGTGAGTTTTTGCCCGTCGCTTCTCTCTAGTACTTTTTCTTCTAGCACGCCTTTTTCGTCAAATTTATCTCTGGTGATGTCGCCTACTTTTGAGACGCTAGGAGTGTATTCTTCGGTTACCTTGTAGCCGTCTTTTTCGTAAAATTTATAGGCTTTGATCTTGTAATCCTTGATCATATTTTCGCCGTTATAAAATTTACCGTCCGGCATATCGACTTTTATGTCGGAGTTTTCGGGCTGAGCGTCTCTTTTGCCAAATTCAATCCTATATGTAACGCCGCTAGTATCGTTTGTGTATTCCCAGGCGAGAGCTTTGCCGTCTTTTACGTCGATCGGTTTCATGGCTGCTTTGCCCGTTAGCTCCTCAACTTTATAAACGTTGTTATCTTTGTCGTCTTGCGATACTACGTCTTTTATGACGTCGTATTTTGCTTTTATGAAATTTATCTCCGCATTGTCGGTGCTATCTAGAGTCTTTATGCTGTCTATGTGGGATTTTATATAGTCAAAGTTTTTAACGATATTTGCCGAAGTATCTTTTATTACAAATTTATCGCCATTTGCTTTTTTGTTTTTTAGAGCTGTAAAGGTAGCGATATCTAGCGTAAAATCCTTACTATCGTCTATAAAAAATTTCTCTACCGAACTGCTTTTTATCAAATTTAAATGATCGCTCGTTGCGTTATGTAGCCAAATTTTACCTTCGGAAATTTTGTTTAATAACGCTTCGGTAGCTTTATTTGCATCCATTGTGAAACTTCCCTCGTATTTTATGGATGAAACATAAGCGAGTTTTGCAGCTATTTTTTCTATATTGTTTTGGATGACACCTCCCTCGTCTTTTATGATAAATTTGACATTTGAGCTACTATTTGCAGTTTCCTCTAAAAATGTTTTAGCGTCTACTTCTTTTATAATAGGGCTAGGCTTGCCACCGCCAGAATTACCGCCACTGTTTCCTCCTTGTCCCGGATTGCTTGGAGTGTTTGGAGTGTTTGGCGTATTAGGAACGTCCGGAGTATTTGGAGTATCAGGCGTATTTGGAATATCCTCTTTAGGTACTATCTGTTTTATCTCGTCTTCGCTTTTACCCGTTACTTGGGATAAAATCTTAACCTTATTGTTTTGCTTGGCGGATGCTTCTAATTTGGTTTCATCTACGGTTAGAGTTCCTTTGTTATCTTGTATAACCTTTTGTATATCGCTAGCTTTTAAAGAAGAAGATATATTGCCGTTAATATCTACGAAAGCTTTTAAGGCGTTTTGTATGCTTCCGCTAGGAACGTTTTCTATACTATCTGCCACCATATTTGAAGCAAGTACTTTATTTACTAAAAGATTATGAGCCGCTTTGGTGGCTTCATCGGTACTGTTTGAGTATTTAGGATCAAGTGCTGCTTTAAGAAGCTCGCTTGCTATAAAGCCTTTATCTATTCCTTCTTTTAGTTTATTTACCCAAAAGGCTTTACCTTCTTTATCTATACCCGTACTCTTACCTAGTACGTTTTCATAGATATGATTTATAAACTTTTCGTCGGTATCTAGATTGCCTCCAAAATACTCTTTTGCTGCACTGGTATTAAGCATAGCGTTTGCAATATCTGCCATACTTAGGTTTTGAGTATTTGCTGCGTTTAGCCAGAATTTACTTCCGGCGCCTTCACTGGCTCTACCAAATAAGGCTACGTATAGAGCTGATATTTGTGATTGGGTTAGGGACATGGAAAATCCTTGAATGTTAGAATTTTTCAAATACGAGCACTAGGTATTTGAAATTTTATTATTATATATTACAAATATAAAAACAAAACTTATATTTTAACCGAATACAAAATAATAAAAAAGAAAAGGTTGGGTTGCTAAAATTTACAGATAATTAAAATTATATTATTCAAAAAGTATTTAGGTGATAAAGCGAATCGATAAAATTTTTTATAAAGCGATGTTTTTAAAAAAGAGCAAAAAGAAAAGCCTACGGTTTTATTTTCCAAAAAGCTTCTTTATAGCGCCGAAAAAGCCGCCTGAGCCTTCGTTTTTGTTGCTTTCTTTTTTACTTTTGTCTAGCTTCATCGCTTCGCTTAGTTGCTGAGCCGCCGTATCGGCGTAGATAAACGCGCCTTCTGGGTCGCAATTAAAAAGATTTGAGTAGCACTCAGAATCATTTAAATCAATCGGGTTGGGTATAATCACGTCGGTTGCCTCAAACAGTCCGTAGCTGTTTTCTACGCTAAATTTAACCGCGCTTAAAAATGCGGGCAAATTTTGGGCGTAAAAATCATCCGTTTTTTGCTTGATATTGCCACCTGCGTTGTAGTCCTGCCAAAATTTAGCCAAATTTGCCGCGCTTATAAACGCGCCCGATGAGTAGTTTCCGTCAAATTCGCCAGTAAATTTAGCTTTTATCTCGGGCGGTATAACACCGCTTATGTCGCTTAGATACCGCTTAAATTCGCCATGCTCCTGCGCCAAAAAACTAAACGCCGTACCGCGCGTGTAGAAGTACTTTCTAAAAAATCCCTGCACGGTAGCGAGTATGTAGCCATGGCTGACCGAAAAGCTCTCGTTATCTTTGGTTTCAAGCGCGATTTTAAGAGTATCGATGTACTTTTGCGCGTAAAAATCCTCCATGCCGTACTCTTTTGCAAGCCTCTCTACGACCGACCAGTCGCCCTCTCTCGCGCTTTTTAACGCGTCAAAATACCACTGCTTTATCTCGCTTTCGTTGATCGGATGATAACTCACGTCGTAGCCCATTTTGGCTCCTTTTTAGGTAGATTTTTCTAAATTTATACGGATCTCGACCGATCTACGCGTATAAAATCGACCCCAGACGAATCATATTCGAGCCGCATTTTATCGCTAACTCAAAGTCGCCGCTCATGCCCATGGAGCAAATTTGCGCGCCGCGAGGTTGCAGATTTTCGTAAATTTTACGCGTCGTCTCAAAGCTCTTTTGTATGGCTCGCTCGTCATCAACGTGCGCGCCGATACTCATCACGCCGACGGGTTTTAAAAATTTACACTCCTGCGCGATTTGCAAAAACACATCCTGTGCGGCTTCTGGCGAGATGCCTTGTTTACTATCTTCGTAGGCCGAGTTTATCTGTAGCAGGCAAGGTAGCTCATAGTCAAGTCTCTTATCCACCGCAAGTGCGGCCTCTACGCTCTCGCAGCTTTGCCAAAGAGCGGGCTTGAGCGCTAGGAGATGGTTTATTTTGTTGCTTTGAAGTCGTCCGATAAAGTGCCACTCAATCGGCAAATTTGATAAAATTTCGCTCTTGTTTTTGAGCTCTTGCACGCGGTTTTCGCCAAAGCTCGTTTGTCCTTGCCTAAAAAGCTCTAAAACCTCTTTAGTCGTTACGTTTTTGCTTACGGCGATTAGCTTCACGGCCTCGCCCGTGCGCGCGTTTTCGATGCGTTCTAAAATTTGTGCGAGCTTCATTGTCCAACTCCGCTTAGGCGCATTACGTCGTTAAAGGTCGCAAACGCCATCAGGCAGAGCAAAAACGCCCAGCCGCAGTAGGTGAGGCCGATATAGACTTTTTCGTTCATCTTGCGGCGGAAAACGAGCTCATAAAGGTTGAAAAATATATGTCCGCCGTCAAGCGCCGGGATAGGCAGTAGGTTTAGCACGCCTAAATTTACGGAGATCAGCGCGGCGATGATGAGTAGGGTCGAGACGCCGATGCCTGCGGCCTTTGAGGTGATGTCGGTGATCTGGATGATGCCGCCCATCTCTTTTAGCGGTACGACGCCTGCGATGAGCTTTTCAAGCCCCGTAAATATGAGCTTTGAGGCGTTTACGGTCTCAACGAGCGCGAATTTTAGCGAGCTAAAGCCGGTATTTCGTATCGTGACGGCCTCGCCTGAAGGCGAAATGCCGATGAGCGGTTTTTCTATCTTTTCGCCAAATATCGTCATGCTTTGCCCGATTTTAGGCGTCAAATTTATCGTTTTTATTTCGCCCGCACGCTCGAGCGTGATCGCGGTGGAGGTTAAATTTACGTTTTTGCTTATCTCGTCCCATTCGCTGATTTTGATGCCGTTTATGTTTAAAATTTTATCGCCTTTTTGCAGTCCGGCGCTTGCTGCGGCGGAGTTTTCAAGTACTTTGCCCACAGTCGGCGCTAGCCTTTCTACGCCGATATGTCCGAGCGCGATAAAGATAAAAAACGCTAAAGCGAAGTTAAAAAACGGTCCGGCAAAAAGGATGAAAATGCGTCCTAGCGGGCTAAGCCTCGTATAGCTGTCGGCATCCTCGTTTTTTAGCCCCGGTTTGGAGTCCTCTTGCCCTTTTAGGCTAACGTAACCGCCAAGCGGTATCGCGCCGATGGCGTACTCGGTGCCGCCGATGGTTTTTGAGTAGACGCTTTGCCCAAAGCCCACGCTAAATTTTAAAACGCCGACTTTTAGCATGCGAGCGGCGAGAAAGTGGCCCAGCTCGTGAAAAAATATAAGAAACGAAATCACCAAAACCGTGATCAAAAAGTGCCACGAATACGCATAAATGCCGACGGCTAGCAACGCCGCCACAAAGATAATGCTTTTCAAAATTTACCTTTAAATTTGATTTTACCGCTCGAGTTTATCGCTGAGTAAAACGGCGATAAATTTCGTGCTCGGGTTCGCGTCAAGCGCGATCTTTAGGCTCATGGTAAGCGGTACGGCCAAAAACATACCGCCGATGCCGAACAAAAATCCCCAAAAAAGTAGGCTCAAAAGCACTACAAGCGTGCTGATACCAAGGCCTTTGCCAAGAAATTTTGGCTCGATAAAGTTGCCGATGACGACATTTACGACCGCATACAGCGCCGCAGTCCAAGCGCAAGCCGCCGCGTCGTTTAGCAAAAGCGCCACCAAAAGCGCGGGAACGGCCGCGATGATAGAGCCGATAGTCGGGACAAAATTTAGCACGAAAGCCAAAATCCCCCAAAGCGGCGCGTAAGGCACGCCGATGAAATTTAGCCCGATAAATATAAAAACGCCCGTCGCAAACGATGCCGCGGACTTGATCGCGAGATAGCGTTTGAGATTTGATATAAACGTATCTACGATCTGATTTGTTTGCGGATTTTTACTCGCAAAATACTCGACTTTTTGAGAAAATACCTGCACCTCAAAAAGCATAAAAGTAACGAGTAAAAAGACAAAAAAGCTCTTTGAGGCAAGCTCCGTGCCGCTTCTTAAAAATCCGCCCATTACGGCAAAAAGTTTATTGATATCAAAGTCTGCGGGCGCGGCGACGCTGTTTGGGTCGATGAGGCCGCGGCTAGCTAGTATGTGGTGATAGTGGTCGGCGAGGGCTTTAAATTTGCTCTGAAGCTCGGGCATATAGCTAACTAGCCCGTTGATCGTCTTTAGCACGGTGTTTGCGATAAAACCAAGCGACAAAAACACGACCGCCGTAACGAGCGCAAAGGCTAAAACGCGCGGAAATTTGAGCTTTTCTAGCGCATTTATCGCAGGCGTCGCCACTATAGCGATAAAAACCGCCATTAAAAATGGCAGAACTACGACGCTAGCGGCCTTTAGCCCGGCTGCTACCACGACGAAGCTCGCTAGATAGATTATGGCGTTTCCGGTTCTCAAATTTACGCCTTTTTGGCTTGATTTTTAACGTGCCTTACATAGGCGTTTACGTACTCAAAGCCCGAATACAGCGTCAGCGCGACGCTAAGCCAGAGCAAAAACTCGCCAAAAGGCCACTGCATGGTTAAAAAGCCGATCGCGATCATCTGGCAGACGGTTTTGACCTTGCCCGCCATCGATGCGGCGACCTCTACGCCTTCGCCCGCCATCACGACGCGAAATCCCGTGATAAAAAACTCGCGAACGAGGATGAGATACACGGCCCACGGGCTCGCGCGGTCTATCATCATGAGCCCTAAAAACGCGCCAAGAGTCAGCATCTTGTCAGCAAGCGGGTCGATCACGGCTCCAAGCTTGGTCTTTTGATCCCACGCGCGCGCGATAAATCCGTCGAAAAAGTCCGTGACGCTAGCGATCACGAATACAAGCGCGGCAAAGTAGTTCATCCAGCTAACGTGCACGCCTGAGAAGGAATTTACGCTAAGTAGCAGCCAAAACATCAGAGGTGCGAGAAATACGCGCAGGAAGGCTAGGGCGTTTGGTAAATTTAGGCTCATTTATTTGTTCTTTCTTTTTGGTTTCGGAGTTTAAAATTTGACGGCTCGGCGCTAAAGCCCGCGTAAAATTTGCCGACCCGAATTTTGTTTGATTTGGTCGGTCGCGGATTTGCGCTTTGGTTAAATTTGCTCGTCGCTTCGTCAAATTTGAGCGATTTTGGATTTAAATTTAACGGCAAAAAGCGTTTCGATTCTTTTAAATTTAAATCAAATTTAAAATATTCGTCCGAGTCGCAAAATTTGCTTTTAAATTTTAAATTTTCAAATTTAGCCTGCAAACGCATTAAATTTATACTGCCGAATTTGCCCGAAATGCGAGCAACCGACAAAGGAGCGCAGGCTAAATTTGCTTTTTTCATTTAAACGTAGTACCGCCGTCGATGATGAAGGTATGACCCGTGACCCAGCTAGCTTTTGAGCTACAGAGAAACAAACATGCGCCGGCGATATCTGCGGGCTGACCCATGCGGTTTAGCGGGCTTAGTTCGGCCGTTTTGTCGCGCACTTCTTCGTAGTTCGTAAAAGCCCTAAGCGCGTCCGTCTCGATCGGGCCGCCACTAACGACGTTTACGCGGATGTTTTTTTCGCCAAGCTCGGTGGCCGCATAGCGCGCCATAGCCTCTACCGCGGCTTTAGCGGTGCCGTGGCCCGCGTAGTTTTCGATATAGACGAGATTGCCCGTCGATGATAGCGAGATGATACTACCGCCGCCCGTTTTTTCCATGCGTTTTGCGGCTTCTTGCGCGCCCACTACGAATGCATTTACTGTCGCGGTGAAAATATTATTGATACCGCGAGGGCGAAGTTTCATAAATTTAGTATATCCGCCTGCTACCGGGCGACCCGAGATGATTGCGTTTGAGATGAAAAAATCTATACGGTCAAAGTCTGCGTCGATCTCTAAAAATAGATCTTTGTAGGTCTCGGGCTCGAGTATATTTAGCGCGTAGGCTCTAGCTTTTATGCCGTACGTCGCCTCGAGCTCGGCGGCTTGGGTCTTGGCTAGCTCTTCGTTTGAGTTGTATGTAAAGGCGATATTTACGCCCTTTGCGGCAAATTCCTCCACGATGGCGCGTCCGATGCCGCGCGTTCCGCCGCTGATTACTAGAGTTTTGCCTTTAAATTCGTTTTCGCAATTCATTAAAATCCTTTTATATTATATTGTTTTATGGTTTGTTCGATTTTTTTGAGATTTTCGGCGCTCGGCTCGCAAAGCGGCAGGCGGTACTCGAGGCTTGATATGAGCCCGGCGATATACATAGCTGCCTTGACCGGGATCGGATTGCTCTCGCAAAACATTATTTTATTTACCGCATAAAGATCGTCGTTTATGGCTTTTGCGCGCGCAAATTCGCCTTTTAACGCAAAGTGGGTCAAATTTGAGATTTCGTCCGGGAGCAAATTTGCCGTGACCGAGATCACGCCCTTGCCGCCGTTTGAGAGGATAGGGTAGTTTATCGCATCCTCGCCGCTGATGACGGACAAGGTAGGCTCGTGCGCGAGCAGATCGACGCAGCGCTCGATGCTGCCGGTGGCTTCTTTTACACCGTAGACGTTCTCGCACTCTTTAAACAGTCTAAAAACCGTGCACGGCTGGATATCTACGCCCACGCGGCCCGGGACGTTATAGAGCAGCACCGGGATTTCGACGCTTGAAGCGATCGCTTTGTAGTGGCGGTATAGGCCTTCTTGCGTTGGTTTATTGTAGTATGGGGCTACCGAGAGGATACCGTCTGCGCCGTGATCTTGCGCGAATTTTGCAAGGCCTACCGCCTCGTGAGTGGCGTTGCTACCCGCACCCGCGAGTACTTTTACGCCGGTATTTTTGCAGGTATTTACGGCTATTTCGATGCAGATTCTATGCTCGTCGTGCGTTAGCGTCGCGCTCTCGCCCGTCGTGCCTACGGGTACGACCGCGTCGATGCCGTTTGCGATTTGTCTTTTGATTAACTTTTCATAACCGATTTCGTCTAGTTTGCCGTCTTTAAAAGGCGTAATCAGCGCCGTCATAGCGCCCGTTATTGCTTCTTTATTCACTTTTTTCCTTTCTTAGGATGATCGTCGTGGATTTTTCTTTTCTTGCGTATTTTTTGCAAATTTCGTTTAGATCGGCCGGTTTTAGCGCGGCTGTTTTTTCGGGCAGCTCAAAAAGCGGCTTTATATCGCCTCTAACGAGATATCCGCCGTATAAATTCGCCACCTTCGACGCGCTATCTAGCGAGTAAATGAGATCGCTTTTTAAGCTATTTTTTATCTTGGCTATCTCGTCTTCGTCGATTTTTTGCGTTTTTGCGTTTTCAAGCACTCGCCAGATCTCGTCCTCCGCAGCCTCTGCCTTGACGCCGGGATTACAAACGGCAAGCACTACGAGCAGGCTCTCGTCGATATTGCTCATATTATAGACGTCTACGCTGTTTACGAGGCACTTTTCGTCTATCAAAACGCGCTGTAAAACCGAGCTTTGTCCGCTGCCTAGATACTCCGCTAGCGCGCCTAACGCAGGCTGATCCTCGTGATTAAACGGCGGGATCTTAAAGGCAAGCGCCAACATCTCTACCTCGCTATCTTTGTAAATTTCAGTCCTTTTCGCGCCGTTTTGCTCGGGCTCGATGCAGTGCAACTTAGGTAGCGGTTTTTTGTTTTTTATATTTTCAAAGTGCTTTTTACCTAGCTCAAAGGCGCTTTTTTTGTCGATGTCGCCGCTGATTAGTAGGATCGCGTTTTGCGGCTGATAGTATGTCTCGTGAAATTCTTTTATATCCTCTATACTCCAGTTTCTGATATCGCCGATAAAGCCGATCGGAGTCCAGTGGTACTGGTGATAGCTAAAAGCGACGTTAAAGAGCGTAAAGTACAAAAAGCCGATCGGAGAGTTGTCCGTGCGCCATCTGCGCTCCTCGGTCACGACGTCGCGCTCGGGCTGAAATTCTTTATCTTTTAGGCCCAAATTTTCCATTATATCGGCGTAAAGCCTAAGGGCTTCGTCTAGGTTGCCCTTTGAGCATTTGACGAAATAATGCGTATAATCAAAGCCCGTGCTAGCGTTATTTACGCCGCCAAAACCTTTTACGATCTCGTCAAATTCGCCCGCTTTCATATTTTTCGTAGATTTAAAATTTAGATGCTCTAGCATGTGAGCGATGCCGCTCTTGCCCATGGTTTCGTTTCGCGAGCCCACGCGGTAAAACACGTCCACGCTAATTACGCTAGAGCCCTTGCTAGCGGGGATGTGATAGATCTCAAAGCCGTTTTTGAGCTTTGTTTTGGAGTATTTTATAAGCATAAATTTCCTTAAATTTTGTTTTTTATATCGCAGCCCACCGCTTCGCTAATCGAGGCGAAATTATCCTCTTTTAAAAGCTTTAAAATACCTTCGTTGATCTGTTTTGCGATGTTCGGGCCTTTAAATATAAAGGAGGTGTAAATTTGAACCAAATTTGCGCCCGATTTTATGCGTGCGTATGCCTCCTCGGCGCTGTCTATGCCGCCGCTTGCGATCAAAACCGTCTTGCCGTAAAGCTCGCTAGCCACCGCGCTAAAAAGCTCGCGCGAGCGTTTGGCGATGACCTTGCCGCTTAGCCCGCCGAAATTTTGTAAATTCGGCGACTTTGATAGCGAATAATCAACGCTCGTATTATTTACGATTACGCCTTTTGCGCCGCTTTCTACGGCCGTTTTGCAGATCTGCACGGCTTTGTCGTCGTCCATATCGGGCGCTATTTTAAAGATTATCGGTTTTTTTGCGATCGGCGTAAGGCGCGCAAAGAGGTCTTTTATAAAGCTATCTTCTTGCAGTTCGCGTAGGTTTGGGGTGTTTGGCGATGAGATGTTGATGACGAAGCAGTCGCAAATTTCGTTAAATTTAGCGACTAAAATTTCATAGTCCTTGATCGCTTCTTCATTTGGCGTGATTTTATTTTTGCCGATGTTGGCAAAAAGCGGTATCGCAAACGGATAGAGCTTGCCGACGCGCGCGCCAAGAGCGTCTGCGCCTTCGTTGTTAAAGCCCATCGCGTTTTGTATGCTCTCTTCTTCGATGAGGCGAAAAAGGCGCGGTTTTGCGTTGCCCTCTTGCGGTTTTGGCGTCACGGTGCCAAACTCCACGTGCCCAAATCCGAGCGCGGCTAGCGGACGCAGCATGGTGGCGTTTTTATCAAAGCCGCCGGCGATTCCAACCGGATTTAAAAAGCTAGTTCCGAGCAAATTTTGCGAAAGAGCCGCGTCCGCGACGACGCAGTTTTTGGCGACGATACTATAAAGTCCCGGAAATACGCAGTCTGAGATACTTAGCGTTTTTTCTACGATTTTGTGAGCGGTTTCGGGGTCAAATTTAAAAAATATGGATTTTAGCGTTTCGTAATTCAAATTTTATCCTTAAATTTTGAGCGATTTTATCAAATTTAGGCTTAAACAAGGGCTTCGCCTTTTAGTTTCGCGTAAATTTCGCAGCTCTTGCTAAGCGCCTCGTCGGTATCAAAACCGACCACTTTTCCGCCGCTGATAACGGCGATCTTGTCGGCATTTTGTACCGTACTTAGGCGGTGCGCGATGATAAATATTATCTTTTCTTTTTGTAAATTCGCGATGGCTTTGGTTATCTGCTGCTCGCTTTCGTTATCTAGGGCGCTCGTGGCCTCGTCAAATATCAAAATCTGCGGGTCGTCGTAAAGAGCGCGGGCGATGGCGATGCGCTGGCGCTGGCCGCCTGAGAGATTGGTGCCAAATTCATTTAGCACGGTCTGCGCACCCTGGGGTAAATTTGACACGAAATCATACGCATTTGCCGTTTTTAGTGCGAGCTCGACTTTGGCTTCGTCGTATTCGCGGCCGTAGGCGACGTTGTTTGCGACCGTGTCGTTAAAGATATAGACGCGCTGGGTCACTAGGCCGATATTTTGTCTAAGCGAGCCGAGGTCAAAATTTTTGATATTTTCGCCGTTTATCTCGATCGCTCCGTCGTTTGCGTCGTAAAATCTCATTAGCAAATTTACGATCGAGCTTTTTCCGCCGCCGCTACTGCCCACGAGCGCGACGGTTTGAGACTTGCTCGCGCTTAGATTTATACCTTTTAGCACCTCTTTGTCGTCGTAGTTTAGCCTGACGTCTTTAAAATTTATCAAATTTATTTCAGACGGCACGGGCTTGTCGCCGCTTAAAATTTGAGGCTCTTTGTCAAGCAGCTCAAAGGTTCGCTCTGCCGCGACCACGGCGTCTTGCATCTTGTTATAAAGGCCTGAAATGCGTTTAATAGGCGTATAAAGCATGAAAAGCGCGGTTAGGAAAGAAAAGAAGCTTCCCATTGTCAAATTTCCGTCTATGACCTCTTTGCCGCCGATAATGACGACCGCCGCGACGCCGACGGAGCCGAAAATTTCCATCATCGGACTCACCATCTCGTTTACTTTTACGCTTTTTAAATTTAGTTTGAAAAATTTAGCATTTTCGTCGGTAAATTTGGCGTGCTCAAACTCTTGCGCGTTGTTTGCTTTGATGATTTCGATGTTGGTAAAAATTTCGCTTAGCTTCGAGCTGATGTCGGAGGTTTTTTCCTGCGAGGCGCGGGAGATTTTTTTCATCTTTTTTGCGAGTTTTGAGAGCGGATAGACGGCTGCGGGCATGATAACTAGCGCAAAAAACGCAAGCTGCAAGCTCTGATAAAGCACTACGCAAAGCAGCCCCGCGATCGTGATAGCCTCGCGGATGAGTTCGGGGATCATGGAGCTAACGATGCTTCTGATGCGGTCTATGTCGTTGATATTTCGGCTTATTAGCTCGCCCGTGCGGTAGTCGTTAAAAAACTTCATATCCAAATTTAGCAGGTTTTTTAGTAGCTTCTCACGAAATCTCCTCACGATATCCTGCCCGATATATGCCGTAAAATACGCCTGCAAAAACGTCCCGAGCCCCTTTAAAACGTAAATCGCGATGATGGCGTAGGGCAAAAGATAAAGCAGGTCTTTGTTTTTTTCGATGAAAATTTTATTTAGCACCGGCTCGATCACCCACGCCGACGCCGCAGTGCCACCGCTAGCCATCAGCATGCCGGCGATTGCGATGATAAAATACGAAATATAATCCCTAAAATAGGGCGCAAACCGCCGCAAAACCTCTTTTAGGCTCATCTGCTTCATATCTTTTCCCACATGCAGCCCTCTGGCGTATCCATGAGGCTGATGCCGTTTGTGGCTAGCATATCGCGGATTTTATCAGATAGCTCGTAGTTTTTGGCTTTTTTAGCTTCGTTTCTTTGATTTATCAGATCTTCGATGTAGGCTCGCTTTTCGTCGCTCACGCCAAACTGAAAATACTCAAATACGTCCACTTGCAAGATGCCTAGCACGCGAGCTATCAGCTCTAAATTTGCCGCGATTTCGCCTTTTTTGGCTTTGTCTTTAGGGTTTGCGTCTAGCTCGTCGTTTGCGCTGCGGACGAACTCGTCTACGCTAGCAAGGGCTTTTGAGGTGTTTAGATCGTCCTCCATCGCAGACATAAACTCGCTCTTAAATTTCTCGTTCGCGCTCAAATTTGCCGCAGCGCCAAGAACCCGTTTTTTTAGACGGTAAATTTTATCTAGGCGCTTTTTTGCCGCATTTAGATCATCTTCGCTAAAGTCGAAATTTGCTCTATAGTGGCTAGAGATCAGATAAAATCTCACCGCCTCGCCCAAATTTCGCTCCAGCGCGTCCTTAACGAAAAAGCTATTTCCGAGGCTCTTGCTCATTTTTTCGTTATTTACTTGGATAAAGCCGTTGTGTAGCCAGTATTTAGCCAGGCTCTTGCGCTCGGCGCAGCGGCACTGCGCGGCCTCGTTTTCGTGATGAGGAAAGAGCAGGTCAAGCCCGCCCGCGTGGATATCTATCTCAAATTTTTCGCCGCTAGAGAGATGCTTTTTTATCATCGCAACGCACTCGGTGTGCCAACCGGGTCGGCCGCGGCCAAACGGGCTCCCGTACCATTTCTCGTCAAATTTCCACAGCACGAAGTCCTTTTTATCCTCTTTTTGTAAATTTGACTCGACGCGAGCGACGTTTGCCTCGGTGTCAAATTTACCGCTCAGGCTCAGATACTGCGCGTCCTTTGCGGTGTCAAAGTATATGCCGTCTCCCGCGATCTCGTAAGCAAAGCCGTTTTTTAGCAAAATTTCGATGTACTCTATCATCTCTTTTAGCGTCTGCGTCGCTTTTGGTTTGACGTCTGGCTCAAGTACGTTAAGCGCGCCCATATCGCGCTCATAGCTTGCGATGTATCTGTCCGTGATCGCTTCTAGACTCTCGCCGCTCTCGCTCATTTTCTTTAAAATTTTATCGTCGATGTCGGTGTAGTTTCGCACGAATTTGACCTTGTATCCAAGCTCGCTTAACGTGCGCCTAAGCAGATCAAAGCTAATCGCGCTTTTGGCGTGTCCTAAATGCGCGTCGTCGTAAACCGTCGGCCCGCAAACGTAAATGCGTACGAAGTCGCTTTTTACGGGCTCAAACTCCACTTTTTTTCTCTTTACGCTATCAAAAATTTGCATCTAAAAATTTCCTTAAAAATATCAAAATCACTGCTTCTAAAGCCAAAACCGCGCTTAAAAGCGTTAATTTTTTAGGCTCAATTATAGCTAAAAATTTCCTTATCCCAAAAAATTTGACGTTTAAAGCTAGCGTCAAAAACCCGCCCAGCGAGCTAGCAAGCGCTAGTCCGAACGCGCCGTAAATTTGCATCAAAATAACGGCCAAAACTAGGTTAAAAACGAGCGTGATAACGGCGATTTTGGAGGCTAGTTTTTGCTGTAAATGCGCATAAAGCCAAAGCGAAAAAAGCTTGGCAAGCCCAAACGGCAAAAGTCCGATCATATAAGCGGCCAAAACGCTCGCGGTCGCCGCCGTATCGGCCTGCGTGAAGCTTCCGCGCTCAAAAAGCAGCTTTATGATAGGCTGAGCCAAAACGATGCCGCCGATGGCCGCCGCAAAGAGCAGAAAATATAAAATTTCAAAGCTTTTTCGCATCCATTTTAGAGCTTCGGCTTCGTTGCCGGCCTTGATCTGGCGCGTGATTTTAGGAAAAAGCGCGGTTGAGAGCGCGATCGCAAATATCGCTAAAGGTAGCTGAAAAATGCGGTTGGCGTAGAAAAGATAGCTTATCGATCCAGCCGCCAAAAACGACGCCAGCCACGTATCCATAAATGAGCTTAGCTGCATCGCGGATGATCCGACTAGACCGTGGAAAAAGTTGCTAAAAAAGCCTTTTGTATCGGCTCTTTTGCCGCGGGCAAATTTAACTAAGCCGCCAAAAAATAGCTTTGAGATTCCGTTAAATTTAAGAGCGATAAGGTGCGCGATGAGCTGCAAAACGCCGCCTACAACGACGCCAAAGCTAAGATAATAAGCTACGATTTTAGGCTCTTGTCCGCGCGCTAAGATTAGGGAACCGATCATGGCTAAATTTAGCAAAGCGGTCGAAAACGCCGTCGTAGCAAAGTGCCCGCGGTACTGCAAAAGCGAGGCTAAAAAAGTAACGGCAAAGATGAGCGCTAGGTAGTAGAAGTTGATTTTTACGAGCGGGACGGCTTCGTTTATGTCGCTAGGCGCTAGGCCCGTGGCGATAACGGCGGTAAAAAACGGAGCGAATAAATTTACCAAAAGCGTGAGAACGCCGATAAAGGCTAGAAATTTAAGAAAAATCTCGGCGCTAAAGAGCGATTTTTTGTTTGATTTCGTAAAATTTGGCAAAAAAGCGTTGGCAAAAGCCCCCTCGCCAAAGATACGGCGCAATAAATTGGGTATCTTAAACGCGATGAAAAATATATCGCTGTAAATGCCAGCACCTAAAGTAGAAGCCGTGAGCAGGTCGCGCACGAGCCCTAAAACTCGCGAAACCATGATGCCGATGCTGTTTGAAAAAAAGCCTTTTATGAGCATAAAATTTCCTATTTAAAATTGGCGTAATAATAGACAAAATTTGTTTTAAAATACGTAAAAGCGGGCGCGAAAATCTCGCATAATGTGTTTTTAATGAAATTTTAGAGATAATCTCGCGAAAATAAAAATAACGCGAGAGTATCACGTGCCAGAAAACCAAAACGCGCAGCAAAACTTCCTTGCCGAGATGGAGGTCGAGACCGCCAACCCGTACGGCGAGATATTGAATTTAGTAAAAAGCTTCGGCGTCGATAGCAAATTTATAGATTTTGATATCTTGGAAATCAAAACCGAATGCAAGGTGGTAGGCGAGAGCCAACCTAGACAAATCGCCGAAGACAAGCTAAACGTCTTTGATAACGATAAATTTTACGTAGACAGAGTCGAGAGTATCAAGCAAAGCTATCTGGTTAAATTTTACGACGTTAGGCGCGTAAAGCCTACGCCTTTGCCTAACGTTTCTGTAAATGCAAATAAAAATTTGACCAAAATTTTAGCTACCGTTTCGCAAAACGCCGACACTGTTTATTTTAAAGAATTTGACAAAAAGCTGATAAATTTCATCTACAAAAAGCTGATAAAAGTAGGCATCCTGGTTGGCATCAGAAACAAAACGATGCTAGAAGAGGTCGCTAAAATTTCTTCGGTTCTAAGAGTAAAAGAATTTATCGACAAGGACTACACCTTTGCCGTGACTGTAGGCGTAAACGTAGTTCCGTCCACAGACGACGCGCTAATCTATCACTACAAGACAAAAATAAGAAACGTAGATGAAAACGACAAGATCGACTACGCAAACAGAGGCTATCTGCTCGGAGTCGTCGAAAACGAGCTCATAATCGAATACGTAAAACTAAGAGACGGTACAAGCGGCCGCGACGTGAGGGGGAATTTCCTACTCGCACAAAAAGCCAAGGCCACGATAACAAAAATGCCCGAACACACCGAAAATATCTACGTAAAAGAAGACAACGAGGGAGTAAAATTTTTCGCCAAAAAACCGGGCTACGTCAAAGAGGAAAAAGGCGTCTTTGATATCAAAGACGAGCTTGACGTAAATGAAATCACGTTTAAAACCACAGGCTCGGTCGATACGGGTCTTGATACCAACGTAACGCTAAACGTAAAGGAAAAAGACCTAACGAAAGACGCCATAGGTACGGGCATGACGGTCGAGGCAAACGAAGTAAACGTCGAGGGAAACGTCGCCGCAAACGCTGTAGTAAAGGCAAACAAAGTAACGATCGGCGGACAAACCCACGCCAAAGCTCTCATCGAGGCGAAAGAAGCAAAAATAGCCGTACATATCGGTAGCTTTGAAGGCGAGAGTGTCGAGATAGATAGGCTCGAAGGCGGCAAGGTAAAAGCTAAAAAAGCCGTGATAAAATCGGTCATCGGCGGCGAGATAATCGCCGAAAGCGTCGCCATCGATACGCTCGTATCAAACTCAAATATCATAATCGCCGATACTTTGGAGATAAAAAAACTAAAAGGCGTGAATAATAAAATTTTAGTCGATTTTAGCATGATAAAAAACACGGGCGAGCAGATAAACGAGCGTATGGCGAAGATAAAAGCCATCAGAGAACAGATCGTAAAAATGCCACGCACGCTAGAGTCTAAAAGATGCGTCATCGAAGAAAACAGAGGCCCGATAAACGTCATCAAGGCTAAAATCGAGGAACTAAAAAGCACGAACAACACTCCGCCCGCGACGTTTATGAAAAAACTAAAAGAGTATCAGCAGCTAGTGCACGAGTACAACGCGC
The DNA here is from genome assembly GCF_014253065.1 of Campylobacter massiliensis. Classification (NCBI taxonomy): domain Bacteria; kingdom Pseudomonadati; phylum Campylobacterota; class Epsilonproteobacteria; order Campylobacterales; family Campylobacteraceae; genus Campylobacter; species Campylobacter massiliensis. Next base: position 403,379 of record NZ_JACLZK010000002.1, on the reverse strand, counting down.
TTTTAAAAGAATTTCGCGAGAAAAAAGCCGCGATCGCCGAGCTAAGGGGCGAGATAACAAATATCCAAGAGGGTATATTTAACTCAAAAGTGATAAATCACAGTAATTGGCGCGAATTTAACGAGATAAAATTTAGGCTCGTAGACCCGGCTCGCGACATCACGTATAGTACCCGCGAAAACGAGATCGCGCGAATAATCACGATAGCTAAAGTCGAGACCGAGGACGGCGACATAGACTACGTAGTTAAGAAAAAAAATAACGCTAAAAAGGCCTAAATTTGCCTCTTTTTTTAAAATTTGAAAGCGAGTTTTACAAGTGCGAGCAAAGCGGCGGCAAGCTAACTATAAATCTAAAAAACGACTGGAACTACAAGCTGCCGGCTCAAATTTGGACTCAGACGGCCGCACTCATCGGCTCAAAGAAATTTAATAAAATCGTTTTAAATTTTAAAGACGTAAAAGAGCTTGATTACGCAGCGGCGCTGTTTTTTAAAAATACCTTTTTAAACGCGCGCAAAGAGTACGAGCTAGTAAATTTAAACCCGTACGCGCAAAAGATTTTTGATTCGATAAATAGCGAAATAAATCCTAAAATAAAGCAGATCATAGACGCCAAACCTAACGAAAATCCATTCTCTCAAATCGGCAAAAATTTGACCGCGTTTTTTGCGGGATTTTGCGCATTTTTAAATTTCATGGGCGAGTTTTTGGTTAAATTTAGCAAGATATTCATGCTAAAAAATATCCGCGTGAAGGAAATTTTGGCTTATTTCGAGGATGCGGGCATAAAGTCGGTTTTTATCGTGTGCCTCACCTCTTTTCTCATCGGCATCGTGCTGGCATATCAGGGTTCAAATTTGCTCGAGAGTTTCGGCGCTACGATAATAATCGTCGAGATGATGGGTCTTTTGACCCTGCGCGAGATAGCTCCGCTCATCGCCGCTATCATCGTGGCGGGGCGCCTGGCGTCAAGCTTTACCGCGCAAATCGGCGTTATGAAAATCACCGAAGAGATCGACGCGATGAAAACGATGGGATTTGATCCGTTTAAATTTCTCGTTCTGCCTCGCGTGATAGCTCTCATCGTAGCCATGCCTCTTATCGTGTTTTTAGCCGACGTGGCGGGGATTTTCGGCGAGATGGTCGTGATGGAAAACTACCTAAACATCAGCTTTGATAGCTATCTAGCGAGGTTTGGTCAAGAGGTGGAGATCAAGCATCTTTACGTCGGGCTTTTTAAGGCACCGTTTTTTGGCGTCGTGATCGCGTTTATCGGCTGCATGAGAGGCTTTCAGATCAGCGGAAACACCCAAAGCGTGGGCACATATACGACCGTGAGCGTGGTAAATGCGATATTTGGCGTGATCATGGTGGACGCGCTGTTTTCGATTATTTTCACGCAGTTAGGCATATAAATGATAATAAAAGCGACTGATTTAACGACGAAATTCGGCGACAGAGTGATCCACGACGGGCTAAATTTTCACGTAAACGAGGCTGAAATTTACGGGCTACTGGGCGGTAGCGGCACGGGCAAGTCGACGCTGATGAAAACTATGATATATCTAAAAGAGCCAAGCGCCGGCAAAGTCGAGATGTTAGGGCGCGATCTATGGTCGCTAGACGAAGCGGCTAGACAGGAGATGAAGCTCGCATGCAGCGTGATGTTTCAGTTCGGTGCGCTTTATACCTCGATGAACGTGCTGGAAAATATCTACATCCTACTAAAAGAGTATAGCGGTATGAGCGAGCGCTCTATGCGCGAGATAGCGATGTTTTGGCTGCAAAAAGTAGGCCTTAGCGAAAACGTCGCGCTGCAATACCCAAGCGAGCTAAGCGGCGGTATGAAAAAGCGCGTAGCGATGGCTAGAGCGCTGGTGCTGAGTCCTAAAATTTTGTTTTTAGACGAGCCAAACTCCGGCCTTGATCCAAGCAGCGCGCGCGCCTTTGACGAGCTAGTGGTCGAGCTACGAGATACGCTTGGCGTCACGGTCGTGATGGTGACGCACGATATAGACAGCATTTGTACGATTTTGGATAGATTTTTGATACTTCAGGATAAAAAGATAGCCTTCGAGGGGACTTTTGAGCAGCTGATGCAAATGCCCGAAAATCCGCTCGAAGAGCTTTTAAAAACAAGGAAAAACGGTGGGAAATAAAATAAATTATACTTTGATAGGCCTCTTTTTCGTGCTCGTCGTGAGCGCGCTAGGCATCGCGGCGTGGTGGCTGGGCGGATACGGGAAAAAAGCCGATGATTACAGGTCGTATTTCATCAAAACTACAAGCCTGCCAAGCGGCATCAAAAAGGACTCCACGGTCAAATTTATCGGCGTAGACGCGGGCACGGTCAAGGATATTCGCTTTGCCGACGAAAAAGAGGCCCTCATCGAGCTTGAGCTCTCCGTAAGGAAAGATATACCGATAAGAACCGATAGCACGGCGTCTGCGGAGATACAGGGCATCACGGGCATCGGCTACCTAAATATCTCGCGCGGCAGCATGGATAGCCCGCTCTTTGATAAAAACGAAAAGGCCTACATCGGGCTTGAGGCGAGTTTTTTTGACAAAATCGGCGACAGAGCCGAGTATCTAACGAAAAATTTAGAGTCTACCTTTAAAAATATCAATAAATTTTTAAGCGACGAAAACGCGGCTAAATTTTCGTCTATCCTGGTTTCGGTTGATGAAGCCGCGAAGAAGATAAACGCCGGAAATCTCGATATAAACGCGACTATCGCAAACGCGAACGAGGTTTTGGCAAATGCAAATTTGACGCTAACCGAGCTAAAAAAAGCGCTAAAAAACGCCTCGGGCACGCTTGAGTTCGTAAATTCGTTTACGACCAAGGCTGCAGACGCCGCGCAGGCGCTAAAAAATCTACAAACCGCGATAGCAGAAAAGATAAAAAGCGGCGAATACGACGTAAAAGACGCGCTAAATACGATTGGCGACGAGACGGAGAGGACGCTGCTTAGCTTCCAAAAGCTCATTTCGGATTTCAGAAATACCCTTTTTAGACTCGAGGACGACCCGTACGAGTTTTTCTTTAAAGACACGCAGAAAAAGGACGAAAAATGAAAATTTTAAGCACGGTTTTAGCTCTGGCGGCGCTGTTTTTTAGCGGTTGTAGCGTTTTGGCAAAGCCTGCGCCCAGGACGAATTATTTTATGCTAGGCGGCGCGGAGGATAAATTTAAAGAGTGCGAAAATAGGCCCGAAAAAACGGTTTTCATCGAGGAGGTGCGGGTTTTTGGCGCGTATGAGAGCCGCGAAGTCCTAAAGATAGATGCAAACGGCGAGATCCGTCCGCTAAAAAACGTCAAATTTTTAGCCCTTCCAAGCGAGATGACGAGGCGAAATTTGATCATAGCCGCAAGCGATCAATGCGCGTTTAAGCCCTCTTTTAAAAACGCGGACATCATCGTAAAGTCAAATTTGCTCACGCTTCAAATCAAAGATCAAAAAGCGCAAATTTCGATGATGTTTAGCTTTTTTAAAGAGGGCAAAGAGCTAAAAAGCGTCGTGCTAAGCTCGCAAAAAGACGCAGGCTTGGACGAGGGTGAAATAGCTATGAAGGCGCTAAATGCCGCCTTTAGCGAGGTTACGGATAAATTTTTGCAAGAATTAATCAAATTTTAGAGATAATCGCAAATTTTAAAGGAAAACGATGATAAAAGCGATCGAGGGCGTGATAACAAAAAAAGAGCCCGCAAATCTCATCTTAAAGACGGCCGGCGGCGTGAGCTACGGCGTGGCGATCTCGCTTTTTTGCTCGGCAAAGCTCGAGCGAGGCCAGAGCGTGGAGCTAAACATCACGCAGATCATCCGCGAGGATGCGGACTTGCTTTACGGGTTTTTAGATAGTAACGAACAAAAGATGTTTGAGACGCTGATAAAACTAAGCGGTATCGGCGCGGCGACGGCGATGGCAGTGTGCTCGAGCCTAAATCCCAACGCATTTTTAAATGCGGTTAAAAGCGGAGATGCAGCGGCGCTACAAACGGTACCGGGCATCGGCGCAAAGACTGCTAGGCGCATCATCGCCGAACTTAGCGACGCAAAGATGACTATGGATGAAAATTTGCCTAGCCATCAGCACGAAGCGATTCTAGCGCTTGAGAGCCTCGGCTTTAAAAGAGAAAAGATAACCAAGGCGCTAAGCGAGTGCGACGCGCAAAATACGGGCGAACTCATCAAACAAGCCCTAAAAAAACTAGTATAAAAAAGGAAAAAATATGAAATTTGCTGTTATATTTGGCGCAAAAAGCTACGAACACGAGATCAGTATCGTGAGCGCCATAGCCCTAAAAAAGGTGCTAAAAAACGAGCCTTTGTTTATATTTTGTGATAAATTTAGAGAATTTTACCTGATAAACGGCGCCGATATGAGGGCGAATTTCTTTAGCTCTGGCAAGTATAAAAACGCCAAAAAGCTCACTCTTAAGCAGGGCGGATTTTTCGCGGGTGGGCTGCTCGGCGAGAAAAAGATCGAGGCGGACGTATTTATAAATTTAGTCCACGGTATGGACGGCGAGGACGGCAAGATCGCGGCGCTGCTTGAGTTTTACGGCCTTAGCTACATCGGCCCTCGCGTGGAGGCTAGCGCGCTAAGCTACAACAAGGAACTAACCAAACTACTCGCGCAAAAAGCGGGTGTAAAAACCCTAAACTACGAGGTTGTAAGCAGAGAAAAGGCGCCTAGCCTGCCGCTACCCGTGATCCTAAAGCCGCTCCGACTAGGAAGCTCGATAGGAGTTAGCGTGATAAAAGACGCTATCGAGCTAGAATACGGCCTGGACGTGGCGTATGAGTTTGATAAAGAGATCCTGGTCGAGCCCTTTATCGAAGGTGTAAAGGAGTACAATCTAGCAGGCTGCAAGGCGGATGGCGAGATAAAATTTTCCATCATCGAAGAGCCGAAAAAGAAGGAATTTTTAGACTACGAGCAAAAATACATGAGCTTTTCAAACGAGAGCATGGCGCGCGAGGCCGATATAAGCGCAGAGCTAGCCGCCAAGCTAAAACAAAGCTTTGAGCGCATTTACAACTGCGGCTTTGACGGGGCGCTGATACGCTGCGATTTTTTCGAGATAAATGGCGAAGTATATCTAAACGAGATCAATCCAAATCCGGGCAGCTTGGCGAATTATCTATTTGACGATTTTGAGGGGACTCTGGAGCGACTCGCCGCAAGCTTGCCCAAAGAGCGCGAGATAAATATCGACTATAAATTTATCAACTCCATAACGTCGGCAAAAGGCAAGTTGTAAAGAAACGTCGGCATTTCCCGGCGCCTTTTTAGTAAATTTGACCGCTTTAAAACGCCTTGTTTTTGGCGGCTTTTTGCACTTTATCTTATCGCTACTAAAATTCGAGCGTTAACTTTTTAAATTTGACGGCTATTACGCTTGCTAGGCAAAAAGCTCGGCTTGTTTTGTAACATTTTAGCCCTAAAGTACCGATTTTTAGGCCAAATTTGACTCGCCTATTTTCTGTTCAACGGCTAGTTTCAATCAAATTTTACCATACTGTTTTTATACTCTCGCAAATTTCACGCCAAAAACATAAAACGCTCTGAAATAAATTTTAAAGAACATAATGCGCCATTATATTTTAATTTGAATTTAAAGATAATATGCTATATTTTACACAAAATTTTACGTAAAGAGCAGAGATGACTACTTTTAGCAAAGATGAAATTTACACGGCGACCGAAGTGGTGCGAAATTTCAGCGCCGTCTTGGGCAAGGTCGGCAAGGCGCAGATGAAGCGCGCGGTGATCGTCAAAAATAATAAATTTGAAGCCGTGCTGCTAAATATGGGCGAGTACGAGCGCCTATGCGAGGCCGTCGAGGTACTGCAAAGCATTTATGAGGCTAAAAAACGAGCCGGAAGCGGCGAATAATGGCGGTCAAAGAGGTAAAATACGGCGGCAAAATTTACCGCATCAGCTACGAAACCGTAAATCCCGCGCACAAGGACGTCGCACTATTTTTGCACGGTTGGGGCGCAAACAAAGAGATTATGAAAAAGGCTTTCGGCACGTATTTTAAGGACTTTCGGCACGTTTACGTCGATATGCCGGGCTTTGGCGCGAGCAGTATACACGGCGCGCTAGCGACGAAAGACTACGCAAAAATCATGAAATCCTTTTTAAACGAGCTTGGCGCAAGCCCCAAAATCATCTTCGGACATAGCTTCGGCGGCAAGGTCGCAACCCTGCTAAATCCCGAATATCTCGCGCTTTTAAGCTCGGCCGGCATCGTAGCTAAAAAGCCGCTTTGGGTGCGATTTAAGATCGCTTTGTTTAAGTTTTTAAAGCTGTTCGGGCTTGGGTTTTTATACAAATTTTTCGCCACGAAAGACGTAAAAGGCATGAGCAAAACGATGTATGAGACGCTAAAAAACGTCGTCGATGAGGATTTTAGCTCTAAATTTGCAGACTTTGGCGGCAAAGCGTTTGTATTTTGGGGCGAGGAGGACAAGGCAACGCCTCTAAAAAGCGGCGAACGCGTAAGTCGCCTCATCAAAAACAGCGAATTTCACGCGCTAAAGGGCGATCATTTTTTCTTTTTACTCCACGCGCGCTACATCGACGGCGTCGTAAATGCGGGGCTAAATTTGACGGACTTGGATGATGAAAGCGGGATAGAGAGCGTAAAAATTTTAAGCCCGAAAAACCATGAAAATTTAAGCGAAAAAGCCTGGGGTGCCGACGAAAACGGCGATCCCAAAAACGCTGCCGAGCAAAATTTGACGGAATCTACCCAAAAGGCTTTGGAGCAAGAGGTAGCCATAAATACAAAAACCGTCTCGCAAAGCAGCCTTTTTGACGAGCGGTCGCAAGATAGTAGCCTTGTGGATCAAAACCCGCAGCTTAACGATGTAAGCGGCAAAAACGGTCAAGTTTTTAAAGAAAATTTGTTTGACGAGCAAGAAATCGCGCAAAACCAATCGGAGCCCAAAAATAGCGTTTCAATCAGAGACGAGCAAAATCAAATTTTACCAAAAAATGAGCAAGACGCTCAAAAAAGCCACAAAAAGCCGGTACAACAAACGTTTGATTTAAGCTAGCGCGCAAATTTGGTATTTGCGCTTTTGACTTAGTTATTAGCATTAAATTTGTGCTGGTTTGGCGGGCCTGTATCAAATTTACGAGCTAAATTTAAGCCCAAAATCTGTAAAATCTCGGCTGATAAATTTGCGTTTTACGGCGTAAAAAAGCAGGGCGATTAAATTTGCTCTCAAATTTAACGAAAAAACTATCAAATTTACGCCAAGCACGCAAAAACAAACCGCAAAACGCTAAATTTAGCAAAAAGGGTGCAAACAAAAGCCCGCTTAAGCGAACCTAGGAGAAAAAATGAACGAAACCCTCATAAATATCGGCCTTGCCGCGACGCAGATTTTATTTGCCTTTGCGCTCGGATTTTATCTCATCACCTGCCTTCAGTGGTTTTCCTACAAATTTGAGCGCGTGCTATTTCACTTCACCATGCCGCTGTGGCACGTGTTTTTCCTCATCGTGCCGATCGTGCTTTTTTACGGGGCGGAGCGATTTTTCTGGATTTATTTTTACTTTGCACTGGTACCAAGCCTCGCTCTTTGGCACAAAAAGCTAGATAAAAAGCTGGTTTTTACGCCGAGAGTCAAGCGATTTTTTGTTATCTTAGCGCTCGCTGTTATCGCTAGCTACGCCGTTTATCTCGCGACGCAGCACCGCGTAAATCTAGGCGTCGTTCTGCCACTCGTGCTCTCTTTCGCGCTTAGTTTTTTGCTGGAAAAGGCTAAATTTAAGGCCTACGAAAACAGCGCGCGCAAAAAGCTAGCCTCGATGCCGGAGCTCAAAATCATCATGATAACGGCGAGTTTTGGCAAAACCAGCATAAAAAATTTCCTCTTTGAGCTGCTTAAAAATGACTTCGTCTGCCGCAAAACCCCTCGCAGCGTAAACACGCTAGCAGGCCTCATCCAAGACGTAAACAACGAACTTGCCGCGGGTACGCAGATATACATCGCCGAGGCCGGCGCGCGCCTAAAAGGCGACATCGCGCAGATTACGGAGTTTTTGAACCCGCAGATCGCTATCGTCGGCGAGATCGGCGCGCAGCATATCGAGTACTTTAAGACGCTCGAAAATATCCGCGCCACGAAGCTTGAGGCTCTTGGCTCAAAGCGCCTAGAAAAGGCTTTCGTACATAGCAGCACGCAGGCAAATGAGGGCGAGAAGATAGAAATTTACGATAAAGACCTAAGCGGCGTTGAGGCGAGCTTAGACGGGGTCAAATTTAAGCTTGGCGAGAGGGAGTTTAACTCGCCGCTGCTTGGTAAATTTAACGCCGCAAATCTAGCCGTCTGCGTCAAAACCGCGCTATATCTGGGGTTAGGCGAGGCCAGGATCGCCTCCGCTCTAGCGCGCTTAAAAAACGTCGAGCATAGACTCGAGCGCATCGACGCGGGCGGTAAAATCATCATCGACGACGGCTTTAACGGTAACTTTAACGGTATGAGCGCGAGCTACGAGCTGGTCGCCGGCTACGAAGGGCGCAAGGTGCTCGTGACGCCTGGCATCATGGAGAGCAGTGACGAAGAGAACGAAAAGTTAAGCAAAATCATCAACAAGACCTTTGATATCGTCATGCTGACAAGCTCGCTAAACGCCGTCGCGCTGCTAAAGCACCTAAGCAGGCCGAAAGTCATCATCATCAAGGATAAATCAAAAATGCAAGAAGCCCTGGCGCAAAACACCAAAGCCGGCGATCTGATCCTTTTTTCAAACGACGCTCCGAGCTTTATGTAGGCGTAAATTTGGTTTGGGCGGCGCAGTCAAATTTAGCGGCGCTGCTTCTAGCCACTCAAATTTGATTAAAATTTAGTACGCTCGCATTGGCGGAGATTGATTTAAAAAAATGCCTTTAAATTTGAAGTTTGGTTAAATTTGGCATTTTCAAGGTGCAGGTTATGCCAAGCGCCGACTGTGGCAGATGAAAGATAAAATAGGGCGGCTAAATTTAAACGACTTCAAATTTTACATCGGTCAAATTTGCCGTCAAATTTAAATCCCGGCGCTCGCCATCCCAGCCTCGATCAAAAACTGGCTGGGTTGGTAGTTTATCTTTTTGATCTTGTCGTATTTGGCGTAGCTGAGTATAAGCTCGTCTCGCGCCCTCGTGACCGCGACGTAAAAGAGCCGCCGTTCCTCCTCGAGCGAGCCGCCCATGCTCATTAGTTTGAGGTTCGGGAAGCGATTTTGCGCGAGATCGACTACGAAAACCAGATCAAACTCAAGCCCCTTTGAGGCGTGCACGCTTAGCAGATTTACCCCTTCGCCGCTGCTCATTTCGCTGCTGCCCAGCGTGATAAAGTTATAAAATTTCTCCGCCTCCGAGTAGTTTTTGGCTAGCTCGCCCAGCACCTCTAGCTTGCCCGCGATGCGCTCGAGGGCCTCTTTTTTTAGCGTTTCGTCTATGTTGCCGTTTTTTTGCGTGGCGCGCTTGGTCGCGAGGTTGTCGGCGATGAGAGCGTAAATTTTGCTATTTTTTAGATCCTCTATCAGCGAGGTCGGGCGCGAGTGGCGTTTGGCGGCGCTTAAAAAGTTGTAAATTTCATACAAAAACTGCCCGCCGCTCTCGCTTAGTTTTTGCATTTTTAGCACGGGGTGAGCAAAAAATTTCTCGCTAAAGTTAAATTTAGCAAAGCGCGACTTCTCTCCGACCTCGTCAAGCTCGTCAAAAAGCCCCAGCTGGTAGTTTTTGGTCTTTTTAGCAAAGGCCTCCACACTATCGTCAGGCTGCAAAAATCCGCGCACGACGTCGCCGTGTCCGACCTTGCTTAGCACCTCGAAAATCTCCTTGCTAAGCGCCGCACCCACGCCTTTTGCGTATTCGCACACGTGGATAAAGGCCATGATGTCCTTTGGGTTGATGAGGATGCCTAGCAAATCCATCGCGGCGCGCACCTCGCGGCTCTCAAAAAAGCTCACGCCGCCCTTGCGCTTGGAGCCGATACCAAGCTCTCGCAGCGCGACTTCTAGACCGTCGGCGCTTGAGTTGTTGCGAAAGATGATGGCGATGTTTTCTTGTTTATATTTTGAAACGGCGATGATCTGCGCGATGTTGGCGTACTGGTCGAAAAGCTCGTTGTAAACCAGCAGCTTTGGCGAGGTAAATTTGCCCTCGCGGCCGACGACTAGTTTTTTTTCATAAAGGCGCGGGTTGTTCGCGATGACTTTGTTGGCCAGAGCTAGGATCGCGGAGCTGCTGCGGTAGTTGATGTTTAGCGCGTAGATTTTGGCGTCTGCGAATCGGTCCTTAAACGAGCCGATGATCTCGATATTTGCACCGTTAAATGCGTAAATACTCTGGTCAAAATCCCCGACGCAAAAGAGGCTTTTTGTCTCAAAAGCGCTGATTAGCGAGCCTTGCAGGGAGTTTGTGTCCTGATACTCGTCGACTAAAATTTCCTCAAATTTTAGCGGCGCGCCTTTTCTTAGTTCGTTACGCATTTTGATAAGCAGGTCGTTAAAATCCGCGTAGCCGAATTTGCTCTTTTCCTCCTCAAATTCGCGCAAAACGTCCTCGTAAATCTCGGCATAAACGCCTTGTTCGTCGCTTCGCTCCTTTAGCCACTCGCCAAACGTCTGCTTTAAGGCTAAATTTTGATACAGCGAATACGCGTCGTAAAGATAGGCGCCGCCGTAGGGTTTGACGTCGCTTAGATGGTTAAATTTGCGCCTCTCGACGAGCGATTTTAGTAGCGTTTTTAGTTCGCTAGGCTGCTTTAGCGTGACCGGTTTTTCTAGAAATTTAAGCAGCGAATAAGAAACCGAGTGAAAGGTGCCCGCAGTGATGCGCGAGGTGATTTTTTTATCAAAATGTCGGTTTAATCGCTCTATCATCTCGGCCGCGGCCTTGTTGGTGAAGGTTAGAAGTAGGATTTTTTCGGGCTTTACGCCTAAATTTAGCAGATGAGCGATGCGCGCGACGATGGTGCTGGTTTTGCCGGTGCCCGCACTTGCTATGACTAGATTATGTCCTGCTGGAGCGGTTGCGGCGGCGTATTGTTCTTGATTTAGTTTTGAAAGGGGCATATTTTCCTCGCGTTTAAAAGGGCAGATTATACCCAAACGGGCTTAAATTTATAAAAACGCAAAAGCGGCGAGGGCTAAATTGTTTTGATGCAGGTTTAGTTCAAATTTGAACTAAAAAGTCAAAGCGCAGCATTTTTTTACTTCACTGCGCTTGTAGCCTTTCAAGAGGCTTTAGACGGAGCGCTTTTAAATTTGACGACGGAAGCCACCTCGTCCTCGTCGGTAGCGACCGAGCCAAATTTAAAAGCCTCTACTGCAGTTGCGACCGCAACGGAAGCAACGAAGTATAGAGCAAAAAAGCGAGCCTTAAATCAAATTAAAATTTGACTTCGGCCGAAAGCATAAACATCCTGCTCTCGCCCAGGCTTAGCCCGTTAGCTACGCCAAGAACGCTAGCGCTGGTGCCTGCGCCATCAGCACTTGCAGGATACATACCCGCCCAGTATTTTTTGTTAAATACGTTATTTACGTTAAAGCGCAAAGTGGTTTGCTTGCCTAGCATCGCGCGGCTAACGTATCTCACGCCAAGATCCGTGACGAAAAAGCTAGGCGTAGCCTGCGTGTTTAGATCGTCGATATACATCTTGCTCGTGTAGTGGAAATTTGCGCTAAATGCGAGCTTTTCGGTATTTGGAACGACGTAGTCAAATAGCAAATTCGAGTTTAGTTTAGGCACGCCGTTTACGACCTTGCCGTTTGCGCCTTTTAGTAGCGGATTTTTAAATTTAGAATTTATAAGCGTAAAGCCGCCTAGAACGCTTAAATTTGAGGTGATTTTACCGCCGCTCATAAACTCAAATCCAGTGTTTACCTGCTCGCCTTGGACATCGTATTTGCCGCTACTGCCGACATAGGCGATAGGGCGCTGTATCCTAAATACCGCCGAGCTAAAGTCGATCTCGTTTATGCGAGCTTTGGCGCCTATTTCGTATTGTTTCGAGCGATACGGTTTTAGCACGCTGGTCGTGCCGTCGGCGTTCGTGCCACTGCCGCCTTGTTGCAAGCTATCGGCAAATGTAAAATACGTGCTGACGTTTTCGACCGGCTTATAAACCAAGCTCGCGCCGTAGCTAAGGCCTGATTCGTCGTATTTAGTCACGATAGGCTTTAGCTGTCTTTGCGTCGCGGTTATGGCCGGGCGAGTGCGCTCTTTTATCCAGCTGTTTGAGAGGCTTAAAAGCAAGCTAAAGTTATCGTTTATCGTGATATCGTCTAGCACGGAGATATTTTTCATATCGGTCGTGCTTAGTTTATATAAATTCGAGCCTTTTTTTGAGTTTGGATGCGGGAAAATTTTAGGATCGTTGATGTTTGCCGAGCCCGCTTTCGTCGTCGTGCTTAAATTTGAGTAGCGATACTGCACGTATCTATATCCGTTTGCCTGCACGCTAAAGTTATGGTTTAGCCCCCAGGTATCAAAGTCCGTGACTGCCTTTAGATAGCCGCTAGGTAGATCAAATCTATACGCCGCCGTCGCTCCGCCGCTGTGATAGGTATCGTAGTTGCCGTTTTTATCGGTAATTCTGTTTACGACGCTGTGTATGTGGCGATCGGCTCGCTGGAACTGATATCCGCCCTCGAAATACCAATCCTCGCTCGGAGCGTATTTAAATTTAACGCTAGCCGTCGTCGTTTTTAGATTCATACCGCCGTATGGCTGACCAAGTCCGGGAGTTTTGTTATCGACCGGATCTGGTAGTTTTAGGTCGTTTCTGATCATGCCGTCTTTTACGTAAAGCGCAAAAAGTCCAGCAAAGCCGTGAGTGTTGTGCTCGTAGTAGCTAGCTGCGGTCTCAAACGTAAGCGACTCGGTCGGATAAAACTCGAGCGTGATGCTGGCTAGGCGGCGCTGATAGTTGCTGTCTTTTACTTGTTTTGCGCCGTCTGAGCCGTATACGACCGCGCGGTAACCTACTTTGTCAAATTTCATCGAGCTATCCACGCCCACGCCAAAGTGCTCGCGCGAAGCGTAGTCTGCCCAGATGCTGTGCTCGTTATCTACCGGGCGTTTTCTCGTGTAGTTAAAGACGCCGACCGGGTTTTGCGGGCCGTAAAGCGAGCCGGCAAGACCGTTTTGTATCTGCAAACTCTCAAACATCGCCATCGGGATCGCCGTAGTCGAGATAGCGTAAAAACCGTCCCAAAAAACGTTGCCTACGACGCTGCCTTCAAAGCCGCGAGTTTGCGGACGACCGACCGTGGTGCCGCCTCTCATCTGTACTTGCGCGGACGGGAAGTACTTCACCGCCTCCTCAAAGCCGGTCACGCCCTGATGATTCATCGTTTCTTTCGTGATCGTGCTTATCTGATACGGCGTATCTAGTACCTTTTTACCAGCCAGGATGCCGTTTTGCACGTTTTTGGCGAGGATGCCTTCGCTAATACCGCTCTCGCTGATGTTATCGCCGACGCTGTTTATTTCGACGCCTTCTAGCTTAACCGTATCGGCGGCGTTCGCCTGCGCTGCAAATAGCGTCAAAACCGCACATGTGGCAACTGAAAATTTCACTCTCATTTAGACTCCTCTTTTAGTTTTATGCTACATTTGCATAACGCGCGTATGTTACAAACTATTTACTTAATACTAAATTAAAATTATATATTGATATAATTTGTACTATTATATTTTTAATTTTTTAGGCAATTTTTGAGCTAAATTTTGAAATTTATAAACGCTCGATTAACATCTTTGTAAGTCAAATTTAAGTAAAATCGCCCATTAAATTTAACTCGGGAAAGGGAAAAATGCAGGCGGATAAGTGGATATTTTACTCTTGCGTCGCGCTCATTACTATCGGTATAGTTTTTTCGCTCTCCTTGCCCGTTTTTACCGTGCTTTTCTTTAACTACGAGCCTTATCATTTTTTCATCAGACAACTTGTCGTAGGGGCGATCGGGATATTTTTGATGTGGGGTATCTCGCGGCTTGACCCTGACAAATCCATGGTCTGGATCGGCTTTTGTCTATTCGGCTTTTGCGCTATCGCTATGGGAGCCATGCACGCGCTGCCTAGCTCGCTAGTCACCGATGCGGGCGGAGCTAAGCGCTGGATACGCTTGCCGGGCTTTTCTCTAGCGCCGGTTGAGTTTTTTAAGATCGGTTTTGTTTACTTTTTGGCATGGAGTTTTGCGCGCAAGATCGATGGCAGCAAAAAGAGCCTAAAGCAGGAATTTAAGCTCATTTTGCCTTATATGTTTTTGTTTTTGATAGCCGTTTATCTTATCGCTATCCTTCAAAACGACCTCGGCCAAGTCGTCGTTTTGGCGCTTACGCTTATCGTTATGATGCTTTTTGCCGGCACTAGCAAGCGGCTTTTCGTCATTGGCATGGCGAGCGCTTCAGTGCTTGCTATCGTGGCTATTTTTACGTCGGAACACCGTATATTACGTATAAAGTCGTGGTGGGGTACGGTGCAAAATATGGTCCTTTCTCTTATGCCCGAAAATATGGCAAATATGTTTCGCGTCGAGGGCGTGCCGGAGCCCTACCAGATATCGCACTCGCTAAATGCGATAAAGCACGGCGGATTTTTCGGCGAGGGGCTGGGAGCGGGCGTGTTTAAGCTCGGATTTTTGAGCGAAGTGCACACGGACTTCGTACTTGCCGGTATCGCCGAGGAGGTCGGGGTGCTGGGGATACTCATCATCACGTCGCTTCTTTTGATTTTGCTTTTCCGCATCTTTCGCGTCTCCTCAAGGAGCGAAAACAAAGTCTATCACCTCTTTACGCTCGGCGTCGGACTTCTCATCTCGTTTTCGTTTATCATGAACTCATACGGCATCACCTCGATCACGCCTATCAAGGGCATCGCCGTACCGTTTCTAAGCTACGGCGGTAGCTCGATCCTAGCGCTTTGCATAGGGGTCGGTATGGTGCTGATGGTGAGCAAAAAAGTAAAAGATTGAGCTTAAATTTGACTTGCGGCACGGTAAGGCAAATTTAAGCATTCTAAATTTAAACGGCAAGGAGTAAAATTTGACGCCTGAAAATTTAAAAGACAAAGAGCAAAATTCGGCTGAAATTTCACCGTCAAATTTGACTAGCGATGAAGCCCAAAACAAAGATAAAAGCAGCTTACAAAACGGCACTATCGTCATCTGCGGCGGAGGTACGGGCGGACATCTAGCCGTCGCAAAAGCTCTAAACGAGGAGCTGGTTTCGCGCGGATGCAGAACGATATTTGTGGGCTCTAGCAGCGGGCAGGACAAGATGTGGTTTGAAAACGACGCCGCATTTAGCGAGAAATTTTTCCTGCCTAGCAGCGGTGTCGTAAACAAAAAGGGGCTGGGCAAACTTTTTTCGCTTTTTAGTATCCTAAATTTAGCCTTTAAATGCCGAAAAATCTTTAAGACACAAGGCATAAAAGCCGTCGTTAGCGTAGGTGGATACAGCGCGGCGCCTGCGGCATTTGCGGCAATTATCTCTCGCACGCCGCTTTTTATCCATGAGCAAAACGCCGTGATCGGCAACCTAAACAAGCTCCTAAAACCGCTTGCAAAGGGCTTTTTTAGCTCTTATTTTAAGCCTATCTTTAGCTATCCCGTAGCGGAAAGATTTTTTAGCTCGGCCAGGCTTCGCAGCGAGCTAAAAACGGTGATATTTTTAGGCGGTTCGCAGGGCGCGGCGGCGATAAATTCGTTAGCTTTAAAGCTGGCTCCGATTTTTAAACAAAAAGGCGTAAAAATCATCCATCAATGCGGAAAAAACGCGCTTGAGGGCTTGCAAGAGGAGTATAAGAAACTGGGGCTTAGCAGCGACGAACTCGAACTTTTTGACTTTGATCCCAAAATAGAGCTTAAGATGAGCCGTGCCGATCTAGCGATAAGCCGCGCAGGGGCGGGCACTCTGTGGGAACTCACGGCAAATGCTCTGCCTAGCGTATTCGTGCCTTATCCTTACGCCGCAAACAACCATCAGGTCTTTAACGCGAAATTTCTCGTGGATCAAAATTTGGCCAAATTTTGCTTTCAAAAAGACGGCGAGATCGACGCGGATGAGATGCTAAATTTGATAAACGAGATGGATATAGCGCAAATTTCAAGCAAGCTTTCCGGGCAAATAGATAACGGAGGCGCGCGAAAAATTGCGGATGAAATTTTAAAAGATATTTAAATTTACGGCATGGCGTTAAATTTAAATATCTTTGTATTAATGCAAATTTGAAAACATGATTAAATTTGCCGTAGTTTAAGCGCGCTAAAACAATACAAAAAAGCAAAAAGATTAGTTTATAAAATCATCCTTCAACTCTCGCAGCTCGTAAACTAGATAGTGATACACGAGCTCGCCGGTTTGCAGGCTTTGACCGCTAAAAACCGGTTCTATCATCGCCGCGATCTTATCACAAACGCTGATTATCTCGGCTAAAAGTAGCTGATCGCCTCTGCTTTTTGCTAAAAAAACAGAATAAAGTAAAAATTTATACGCCATCTTAAACTCGCCCAAAATCACGTTTGAGATGATGCTAGCCTGCATTTTTAGTAGCTTATCTAGTCTTGATTGCGCTTTTAGTAGTTCGGCTAGTTGCGTCTTTACGGCGCGCAGACGAGCCGCGTCTTTGTCAAAGAAGCTTCGTCTTTTGTATTTTTGCATGATGGCGCTTTGAGCTTGCAAGAGCTCGGTTATATCCTTGATGTTTTTTGCGGCGACTTGGAGTTTGTGATTTGCCGCCGTGCTTATGCCGTTTTTCTCGCTTTTTAGCGATATCTCTAGTAGGATCTGCGAGAGATAGGCGCTGACGTTAGCATAGTAATCCTCGTTGTCAAAAACAGCCGAAAAATATCCGCTAGCCTTTGTCCCTCGCTCTTTGACCGCGCTTGCTAGAGCGCTAAACTGTGCGGCGCTCATGATCGCTTCTTGCGGTTTGATGTCCATTTTTTCAAGCTCGTTAAGCTCGTTTTTTAACTTAATTATATCGCCTGAGATAGGATGCTGCCTCATATCTGTCCTCGCTGAAGTTTATGTACCAACTCGTCGTAGCTGACGCCGGCGCCGGCTAAAATTTGCCCCAGCAGCTTGCCGGAAGCCTCCATGCCGCCGCTTTTTTCAGCCTCAAGCAGCCGTCTATATACGCCTTCGATAAATTTGACGCCCTCAGGGTTTGGTTTGCGGCGAACGGAGTAGTAGCCGATGATCTCGCCGTTAGCGTCTAGCGAAGCCGTAATGTTAGCAAATACCCAGTAAAATCCGCTGTCAAAGCTCTTGTTTTTAACGAACGCAAATATCTCTTGCTTCGCCTTTATACGCTCCCACAGTAGCTTAAACACGATGCGCGGCATATCGGGGTGCCTAATGATGTTGTGCGGCTTGTGCAAAAGCTGCTCTTGCGTAGCGCCTACGATCTTTAAAAACGGCTGATTGCAGTAGGTTATCCTGCCCTTTAGATCGGTTTTCGATACGATAAAATCTTCTTCTTTTACGAAATATTCTTTACTTCCGTTCACTTTGTACCTTAAATTTTTCGGAAATTATAACAAAATATTACGCAAATGTAGCTTACTAGCCTTTTTAAATTTGGCATTCGGCGAGCATGGTAAGCGTCTTTTAGGTCAAATTTGACGCCGTAAATTTAAGGGTAGGGCGAGCGGATTTTGCTATGTAAATTTGAGTGCGAGGTTTAAAAACTCGGCGGCAAATTTAACTTCGCCGCCGAACCGCAATAAAATTTAAGCCCAAAAAGGCTTAAATTTAGATCGCTTTTAGCAAAATTTTAGTTAGCTTTTTGCTAAATGCCGATGGATCGTCGATAGCGACGCCTTCGTTTAGCTTAGCCATATCCAAAAGCAGCTCCGCCGCGTCATATATCATCGCCTCGTTTTGAGATAGCTTTTCAAAGAGCTCGTGCTTTGGATTTATCTCCAGTATCGGCAAAATTTTGCCCGCGCTATGCCCCATCTGCTTTAGCATCATCTGCGTAGCGTAGTCGGGATCGTTTTTGTCGTAAACGATGACGGCGGGGCTTTGGCTTAGGCGTGAGCTTAGCTTCACGTCCTTGACCTCGTCTTTTAGTATCTCTTTCATCTTAGCTAGCAGCGCGGCGAATTTACCCTCGTCGGCTTCGCTTTTTTCAGGCTTGATCTCGGCGTCGATATCGGTGTGATTTACCGCTTTTATAGGTGTTTTGTCGTAGTCTTGGACCATCGGCATGACGATAGAGTCTATCTCCTCGTCCATGATGAGTACTTCTATCCCTTCAGCCTTAAAGCTCTCTAAAAGCGGCGAATTTCTTAGCATCGTTTCGTTATTTCCGCTGATGTAGTAGATCGATTTTTGACCTTCTTTCATCGCGTCTTTGTACTCTTTTAGGCTGACTAATCCCTCGCGCTTGCTTGATTTAAAGAGGCAAAGGTCTAAAATTTGCTCCTTTTCGCTGCTAAATCCGTAAAGCCCCTCTTTGATCACCTTGCCGAATATTTTATAAAATTTGATGTATTTTTCTCTATCTTTTTCTTTTAGCTTGGCTAGTTCGCCCAGGATTTTTTTGACGCTTTGCTCTTTGACGCTGCGCATTATGCTGTTTTCTTGTAGGATTTCGCGGCTGACGTTTAGCGGCAGGTCCTCAACGTCGATTATACCGCGGACGAATCTAAGATAAGGCGGCAGCATCTCTTTGGCGTCGTCGCTGATAAATACGCTTTTGACGTAGAGTTTCACGCCGCTTTGATAGTCCACGCGAAATAGATCAAACGGCTCTGACGCCGGCACGAAAAATAGGGTAGTGTACTCGATCTTGCCCTCGGCTTTGGTATGCACGTAAAGTAGCGGATCTTCGCTGTCGTGCGAAATTTGCTTATAAAAGTCGTTGTAGTCGGCGTCTTTTAGCGCGCTTTTACTCATTTTCCAAAGTGCTGAGGCTTTATTTATCTGCACGTTTTTAGTCTCGTACGAGCCCTCTTTTTCGCCCTCTTTAGGCGGCACGTACTCTTCTTTATCCGCAAATATCGGATACGGGATGTGGTTGGAGTATTTTTTGACGATGTTTTCGATGCGATAAGGCTCGGCGAACTCGCCATCTTTTAGATAAAGCGTGATCGAGGTGCCGTGGCTATCTTTTTGCGCGGGCGAGATCTCGTAGGTTTTCGCATCCGAGCTCCACATAAAGGCTTCCTCGCCAAGCGCCTTTTTGCTCACGACTTCGATCTTATCCGCAACCATAAATGCCGAATAAAACCCGACGCCAAACTGTCCGATGAGCGCGCTATCTTTTTTAGCTTGGCCGCTTAGCTTGTCCAAAAAGCCCTTCGTACCGCTTCTAGCGATGGTACCGAGGTTGTTTATCAGTTCCTCTTTATCCATACCTATGCCGTTATCGCTAATCGTTAGCGTCTTTTTTTCTTTGTCTATTTTGATATCGATTCGTGGGGAGTAACTTAGACTTTTGTATGCGTCGTCCGTGAGACATAGGTAGTTTAGCTTATCCAGCGCATCGCTTGCGTTTGAGATGAGCTCGCGCAAAAATATCTCTTTGTTCGAGTAAAGCGAGTGTATCATCAAATTTAACAGCTCGTTTACCTCGGTTTGAAATTCAAATTTTTCGCTCATTTTTTGTCCTTTGTTTTTAAATTTTTAGCAGATTATAGCACAAAGTGCTAAGAATATCTTTAAACTTGATATGATTACTATCAACTAATCTAAAATTTGTTTCTCAAATTTGACGTTTGCTTGGATGGTAAATTCTGTCAAATTTTGGATTTGGATTTTAAATTTTGACGCTTGCTTTTTGAAAGCGACTAAAATTTAAGCTTCAAAACCTCCGCCCTGCTGTAAATTTTCGCCTTTTTCTTAAAAACTCGCACTCGTCCGCCAGATCGCAAAGTCCGTTTTCTAGCAGAAATTTGACCGCCTCGGCGTTATCAAGCGCTAAATTCGTCTCTATAAAAAATCTAAGCCTGCCTTTTTTAAGCTCTTTTAAGCTTTTAAATTTTAAAAACTCCTCGAAATATCTCATTTTCTCGCGGTAAAATTCCCTAAATTTCACGCTTTTTCCAAACTGCGCCGCCTTTAAAATTACGGCCTCGCCAAACTTTAAAGTAGCGCCGTTTTCATGAGCAAAGGAGCGCATATCGACCGCGATTTGCAGCGCGATCTCGCTCATATCGGCGTTCATGCTAAGCAGCTCTTTAAAAACCCCAAAGCCGTCCGCGCCGTAAATGCAGCCTAAAACAAATTTATCGTTCGCGTCCGCTCCATGCCTAACCAGTAGCTTTACGAGGCGGATGACGTCAGCTTCGCTAAGCTTGGACTTTTGTCCTGAGGGAAGCGGCATCAGTAGCAAAGCGGCGTTGCAAATAGGGCTGGCAATGACGGTTTTGTAGTTTAGATCGGGCTTAAATTTGAGTACTTTTTCTATCCGCTCAAAGTCGATTTCGCCCGTGTTATATATTTTAGCGTTAAATATAAAAGGCGTAAAAAGACGGTCGCAATACTCGACCAGCTCGTCGTTTGCGCAGAGCGGGTTTTACCATAAAAAATCTAAAATTTGATCAAGCCCGGAATCTATCTGCTCGCTCGTAGCGTTTTCGTCGTAGAAAATCCTAAAATCAGGCACGGATTTTGGCTGCTCGAAAACCTTGACCGCTTCGTCTTGATCTAGCGCAAAAAGCGGCACAAATAAAAAGAGTAGGGCGAGCGGCAAAAATCGTAAAGAAATTTTCATAATCTATCCTTCAAATTTACATACGCCGCGGTAAAATTTGAGTCTAAATCCAGCAGTCTAAATTTGAAGCGGCAAATTTAACCTAGGCCGTCTTGTTTAAATTTGCCCTTAAAATTTAGCTTCATGCCGCTCGTTCGCCGCGCTATGTTATTTGATTCCTATTAGCTTTAGACTCTCTTTTGCGTCGTAGTGGGTCGCGTACTTTTTGAGATTTTCGCACGAGGTTTGTAAATTTTCTTGCTTGCAAACGCCGTTTTTTAGCAGAAATTTAACCATATCCTCGCTGTCTAAGATCGCGGATAGTTTCGTAAAAATTTCCAGATCCTTGGCCTCAAATTCGCTAAGCGGTTTAAATTTTAGCAGCTCCTCGAGGTAGCGCATTTTATCGCTGTAAAATTCGGTAAATTTTGCGGTTTTCGCAAACTGCCTTATTTTTGGATCAAGCGGAGCGTTGGCGATCGGCGAGGCGCCGTTTTGACCCATAAAAATAGCTATCCCGCCGGCCACGCAAAGCATCGTTTCTTTGTCGCCGCGCGCGCCTTTGCTAAGAAGGTGGCTAAAAATCTCAAACGCTTCGGCATTGCAAGCCGTGCGCAAAAGCTCAGGCGAACCGATATCCGCGCCGTTTGCTATGAGTAGGTCGATGAGTCGTATCGCTTCTTTTTGATCGAATTTATATTTGCCCTCGGGATCTATGCCAAGCGCGATAACCGCGTCAAGAGGGGTGAAAATCATAAATTTATAGTTGAGTCCCGGCTTAAATTTGAGTGCCTTTTCTATGCGTTCAAAGTCGAATTTGCCCGTTTTTATGATTTTTACGTTGTAGATAAACGGCGAAAAAAGGCGGTCGTTAAATTCTCCGTACTCGTCGTTTACGCGGTGCGGGTTTTGCGACAAAAACTCCAAAATTTGATCAAGCCCCGCGTCTATTTGCTCGCTCCTAGCATTTTCGTCGAAAAAAATCTCAAAATCAGGCTCAGGTAAATTTGAAGCAAATAAAATTTGAGCTAAAACCATAAATATAACGGCGTACTTTTTCATAAATCCTCCTAAATTTACGGCTTTTACGAGGCGGTCAAATTTGGCTAGCGGATTTAAGGGCCAAATTTGCTCGCGGTAAATTTGGTTCAAATTTTGGCTGAAAAGTTCGTCAAATTTACGCGTGCGGCAAAATTTACGATAAAGCAACGCTTTAAATCGCCGCTTTTTGCCTCTCGCTATTTAGCGTTTCTTGCATTTTAGCCCTTGCGTTCTCTAGCCACTCTGGCTCGGCGGTGTCGACGAGATCTAAGCAGATGATTTTGATTTTGCCGTTTTTAAAGCTAAAATTTTTCACGTCCATGATGTCCGAGCCCGCGATCACGACGGGTTGGATTTTTAGATTTAGCTTGTCGGCGATGATTTTCGCGCCGCCTTTAAACGGCAAAAGCTCCTTTGAGTGCGAGCGCGTTCCTTCCGGAAAAATCGCCAGCACGCGCCCCTTTTCGACGCGGTCCTGCGCGTCTTTTACGAGCTTGATGAGCGAGCGTTTATTCTCGCGCTCGACTGAGATCATTTGCGGCACGTGGATGATCTGTCCGATGACGGGCAGGTCGGCGATCTCTTTTTTGGCGATCCAGCAGAGATTTTTAGGATAGACTTCCTCTAAAACGACGATATCTAGCATGCTTTGGTGGTTCATGATGATCATATTTGCGCGCTCGTCGAATTTGCCGACGACTTCGAGCGAGTAAAAACCGAAAAATCGCTGACTCCTGCCCCAAAATTTCCTTACGGCGTGGATATGCTTTTTAAAAAGCCACATAAAAAACACGACCAAAAGTATGCTGATTAGAAACTCGACCGCGAAATAAGCGGCCTTTATCCTAGAAAATATCATCTTTTTTCACCCAGCCTATCTTGCCGTCGTCTAGTAAAATTTTGACGTAGTCCTCGCGTTCGCCGAGGATCTCGACTTTTTCCTCCGCTTTTGAAGTGTAAAATACGCTTGAGTTTTGCGTAGGCAAAATTTTTACGTTTATATTTTGCCTTAGCGTCGCGCCGCCAAACGGGTTGTAGCTGTAAAGGATATAAGCTCCAAGGCCGACTACGACGACGAGGAATATCGCATCGCGCTTAAACAAAAACGTGATCAAAAATATACCAAAAAGCGCGTAAACTCCGATATTTTTGTAAATTTCAAATTTGCTTTGCTTTGGATTTAGACCGATTTGCGTACTGATCTCGTCGTCCTCCACGACTACCGGGAGCGAAAAGCTCACAAAATCTTTTTTGGCGAGGCTAAAGTAGTTAAAATCTATTGAGTTTTTTTCGGGCGAAAATATCGCAAAATAATATCCGCTTTGCGCGTCAAATTCGCCGCTTGTGGAGTCCACGCCTTGCTTGATGATGTCCTTATCCTCGATGAAAAAGTCCGCTATATTGCCTTTTTGTGCGTTTACTTCGACGATCATGATGAGATTTTTGTCGTCAAATTTGTTGGTTTTGTATTTTTTGACTTCGAGATTTTGGGCGACGACGTGGTTGTATTTCTCGCCGCTTTTTAGCGCTACGATTTTAGGTAGCGAAAGCGTCAAATTTGCCGTCTGAAAAAACTCGCCGTTGCGCTTTAAATTTACCGTGATTTTTGGATTTTGCACGACTTGATCGGAAGCCTCTGCGTAAATTTGAGCTTTATAAACGCCCTTGCCGTCGTTATCCCAGCGTAAATTTGAGCTTAGCCATTTTAGGTTTTCGGTTTCGGGTAAGACGGTTTGCAAATCTACCGCGATGTTATCCTGGATATCGACCGAGAGCGTAAAGCTAAAAATTTGTCCGACGTAGACTTGCTTTGGCGCGTTTAGAGCCTTGATGATGATATCGTTTGGCTGCACGCGCTCGTATAGTTGGCTGTCTTTTAAATTTAACTCTGGCTCGTTGGTTGGCGCGATATTTTGCGGGATAGGCTGGCGCAGATGCGTGCCGCCTTGGTTGCTTACGGTTTGGCTTTGCGCTGCGGGGGTTCTGTTTTGAGTAGCCGCGCTTTGTGCCTGGGCAGGAGTTCTATTTTGCGCGCTTGGCGCTTTGTTTTGTAAATTTGGCTTTTGTGAGGGCGTTTGCGGAGCAGGCTTGATCACTTTTTGGCTTTGCTCGTCGCCCATCATATCAAATACGCTAGGCTCGGTGGCTCCGCTAACTAAAACAAATATAGTAAAAAAGGCTAAAAAGGGCTTTAGCAAACTAGCCCTTTTAGCATCTTTAGTCCGTCGTCCGTGCCTAAAAACTTCTCGCAGGCGCGCTCAGGGTGAGGCATGAGGCCGAATATCTTTTTGTTCTTATCGCAAATTCCAGCTACCTCGTCGACCGAGCCGTTTGGATTTAGCGCGGCGCCGTTTGCGTCGCAGTATTTTAGCAGCACCTGATCGTTGTCGTAGAGGCCTTTTAGCGTCGCCTCGTCGGCGTAAAAGTTGCCCTCGCCGTGAGCTATCGGTATATTTACGATCTCGCCGACGCTTAAATTTGAGAGAAATTTATTTGCGTTTGAGACCACTTTTAGATAGTGGTATTTTGAGATGAAGCTTAAATTTTCGTTTCGTCTCATCGCTCCTGCAAGCAGTTTTAGCTCGCACAGCATCTGAAAGCCGTTGCAAATTCCAAGCACGTATCCGCCTTTTTGGGCGTGTTTTACGACTGCGCTCATCGCGGGGCTAAATTTAGCGATAGCCGCCGTGCGCAGGTAGTCGCCGTAGCTAAATCCGCCCGGAAGTACGATTAGATCGGCATTTATCTCGCTTTCTTTGTGCCAGATTATCTGCGTCTGGCAACCCAAAAGCTCAAAAGCGTACTTTGTATCTTGCTCGCAGTTCGTGCCTGGAAACAAAACGATGGCGACTTTCATTTTGCGCTCTCGCATTTATCGTTCAAATTTATCTCGTAGTCCTCGATGACGGTGTTTGCGAGCAGTTCCTCGCACATTTTGGTGAGCTCCTTGCGCGCTTCGTCTTTGCTTGCGGCGTTTATATCCAGCACGATTTGTTTGCCTATTCGCACGCCGCTTATGTTGTTAAATCCAAGCGAACCGAGCGCGTGCTCGACAGCCTTTCCTTGCGGGTCCAAAACGCCGTTTTTTAGGGATACGTTGATGATAGCTTTCATTTTAAACCTTAGATAAAATTCTTTTTAAAACTTCTTCGTAGGCGACTTTTACGTTGCCAAGATCCTGGCGAAATCTATCTTTATCGAGTTTTTCGTTCGTAGTCGCGTCCCAAAAGCGGCAGCTATCCGGACTGATCTCGTCTGCTAGCAGGATGTTTCCGTCCTTATCGACGCCGAATTCGACTTTAAAATCGACTAATTTTAAGTTTCTATCTGCGAAAAATTTAAAGAGGATAGCGTTTATCTCGCGGCCCATGTGTTTTAGTCTGTCAAGGTCGTTTTCGCTCTTAACTAAGCCCATGATTAGGCAATGTTCGTCGTTTACGAGCGGATCGTGCAGGTCGTCGTTTTTGTAGTAAAACTCTACCAATGGAAACGACAAAACCGTGCCTTCTTTTATCGCAAGGCGCTTTGTTAGGGAGCCGGTGGCGATGTTTCTCACGACCACTTCAAGCGGTATGATTTCGCATTTTTTCACGAGCTGTTCGGTGTCGCTTAGGGTTTCGACCAGGTGGGTCGGGATACCTTTTTCTTTTAAAAGATGAAAAAGCTGCGTCGAAATTTTGTTATTTAACGCGCCTTTACCCGCTTCATTGCCTCTTTTTTGCGCATCAAAGGCGGTTAGATCGTCTTTGAATTCCGCTATGAGCAAGTCCGCATCGTCCGTTGCGAACATCTTTTTTCCCTTGCCTTCGTAGATCAGCTCTTTTTTTTGCATTTTTGCACTCCTTATTTTAGCTGTAAAATTTTGATCGCGTCAATCGCCGATTTTAGTTGTATATCGTCGTTTACGTTAGCCTCGGTTATTATCTTTTTGTTGTCGGCGGTTTTGGTCGCGTTTTTATCGCCGTTACCGTCGATTTTACTTAGTTCGTTGGTTAGGTGTTTTTTTAGTTCGCTCTCTTTTATAGAAAACGCATTTTCGTCCTGCTGAGGTACTTTGCCCGGAAATACGACGATATCAGGCTCTACGCCGGTTGCTTGTATGGTGCGGCCGCTAGGCAGGTAGTAGCGAGCTATCGTTAGGCGAATAGCCTCTTTGTCATCGACTGGAAGGATGATCTGCACGCTGCCTTTACCGAACGTCTTTTCTCCGATAACGACGGCGCGTTTGTGGTCTTGTAGCGATCCGCTCACGATCTCGCTCGCGCTCGCGCTTCCGCCGTTAACTAGCACCGCAAGCGGTAAATTTGTGATTTTATTTGCTCTCGCGGCTTTAAATTCGCTATTTTCGCTCTCGTTTCTGCCCTTTTGAGATACGATCACGCCGCTATCTATAAACAAATTTGTTAATCCGACCGCTTGGTTTAAAAGTCCGCCCGGGTTATTTCGAAGGTCTAGTACGATACCTTCCGCTTTTGGGTATTTTTTGATAAATTCCTCGGCCTTTTCGGTTACGTGCTTGTCAAAATTCGTCACGCGAAGATAGAGGATGTTGTCTTTTTCGATCATCTTTGCGTAAACGGACTCGACTGAGATGATGTCACGCACGAGCTTGACGTCAAACGGCTTTTGCTCGCCTTTTCGCACGATAGTTATCGTGATAGGCGTCTTTGGTTTGCCGCGCATTTTATTTACCGCTTCGTCTATGGTAGTGCCTAGAGTCGCGTTTCCGTCGATGCGAAGGATGATGTCGCCGCTTTTTATGCCGGCTTTATCCGCAGGCGTATTTTCGATAGGCGAGATGACGGTTAGCGCGCCGTCTTTCATACCGACCGTGATGCCAAGGCCGCCAAATTCCCCGTTTGTCTGCACTTGCATATCTTTAAACGCCTTTTCGTTTAAAAATCCGGAATGCGCGTCGAGGTTGTTCAAAAGCCCCTCTATAGCTTTATCCACGATCTCTTTAAACTGTAAATCATCAACATAGTATTTTTCGATAGTAGAAATGGTTTTTGTAAGTTTTGAGAGCGATTGTAGTTTAGAATTTGAGCCGTCCTCGGTGGCTTTAGCATTTAAATTTGCGCTAAAAATAGCTCCGAAAATCATCGCGCCCGCAACGCTCGAAAACAAAAACATCTTTTTTTTATTCAAAGTTAATCTCCTGCCTTTTTAAGTGGGGCTATTTTAGTTAAATTTGCCTAAAAATAGGATAAAAGATTTAATAAAATTTAACTTTATTTCGTAAGTATTTATATTGTATCACTTAGATAACTTGACAATAATCGACTAAAGTTATATAATACGCTCATTATAAACTAAAGGAGAAAAAATGGCAAATTTAGGCGAAAATTTAACCGCACAAATGCAAGAGCTGGTAGAAAAGGGCGTCGCGCTCGCGATTCACGCGAAAAATCCGCAAACGTTTCCGCTTCACTTGCTTTGGGCACTGGTCGCAGATAGCGGCTCGCTACTAAACCAAGTCTTTAACAAAATGAATGTCAGCAAGGACGCAGTGGAGCTTGAAGTAAAAAGCAAAGCCGCGCAGCTACCCACAAGCTCAAACGTGAGCAAAGAAAACGTGCAAATTTCAAAAGAGCTCATAAACTCTCTTGAAAGCGCAAAAGCTCTGATGGTGAGCCTAGGAGATAGCTATATCGCGGTAGATACGTGGATTATCTCGGCGCTTGAGCTGCCTGAGATCAAGCAAATTTTAGGCAAATTTACGGATGTTTTAGAAATCCGTAAAAATTTAGAAAGCATCAGGGCAGGGCGCAAGATAGATAGCCAAACCGGCGACGAGACGCTAGATAGCCTCGAAAAATACGGCATTGATCTAACCGCAAAGGCGCTAAATAAGGAGCTTGATCCGGTTATCGGACGCGACGAAGAGATCACGCGCATGATGCAAATTTTAATAAGAAAAAGTAAGAATAATCCTATTTTATTAGGCGAGCCGGGCGTGGGTAAAACCGCTATCGTCGAGGGCTTAGCGCAAAAAATCGTGGCAAAAGACGTACCGACTAGCCTATCAAACAAACGAGTAGTAGCACTCGATATGAGCGCTTTGATCGCGGGCGCGAAATACCGCGGCGAATTTGAAGACAGGCTAAAAGCCGTCATAAACGAAGTAAAAAGCGCGGGAAATATCATCCTCTTTATCGACGAGATCCATACTATCGTGGGCGCTGGAGCTAGCGAAGGCAGCATGGACGCGGCAAATATCCTAAAACCCGCGCTTGCTAGAGGCGAGCTGCACGCCGTGGGCGCTACGACGCTAAAAGAGTACCGCAAGTATTTTGAAAAGGACGCCGCATTGCAACGCCGCTTTCAGCCTATCGACGTCAAAGAGCCTAGCGTAAACGAAGCGCTTCAAATTTTACGTGGCATAAAAGAGCGCCTCGAGGTGCACCACGGCGTGACGATCACCGATAGCGCGCTGGTTGCGGCGGCAAAGCTAAGCGACCGCTACATCTCAAACCGCTTCTTGCCGGATAAAGCGATCGATCTCATCGACGAGGCCGCGGCCGAGCTAAAAATGCAAATCGAAAGCGAGCCGTACGAACTAGCCCGCATCAAGCGCGAGATCGTAACGCTGCAAGTCGAAAAAGAGGCGCTAAAAATGGAAGACGAGGCTAAAAATGCGGCGCGCCTAGCCGAAATAGAAAAAGAAATCGCCGATCTAAACGAGCAAAAACACGCCCTTGACGGTAAATTTGAAAACGAAAAGGCGGTTTTTGGCGGCATCTCAAAAGCTAAAAAAGAGATAGATAGTCTAAAAAGCGAGGCTGAGATAGCGCGTAGAAATGGCGATCTACAGCGCGCCGCCGAGATCGAATACGGCAAAATTTTAGAAGCGGCCAACCGCCAAAAAGAGCTCGAAAAAAAATGGGACGAGATGAAAAAATTAGGCGTGCTACTCAAAAATCAGGTCGATGAGGAGCTGGTGGCTGAAATACTAAGCAAATGGACGGGAATTTCGGTCAGCAAAATGCTAACTAGCGAAAAGCAAAAATATCTGATGATCGAGGAGCATTTGCGCGAAAGCGTCGTCGGTCAGGATGCCGCTTTGCACGCTCTAGCAAGAGCTATCAAGCGAAATAAAGCCGGCCTAAACGAGGGCGCGCGTCCGATCGGATCGTTTTTGTTTCTGGGACCTACGGGCGTGGGTAAAACGCAGTCGGCGAAGGCTTTGGCTAAATTTTTATTTGACGACGAGCGTGCGCTCATACGCTTTGATATGAGCGAATATATGGAAAAGCACAGCGTCTCTCGCCTACTCGGAGCGCCTCCTGGATACGTGGGCTATGACGAAGGCGGACAGCTAACAGAAGCCGTGCGCAGACGTCCGTATAGCGTCATACTTTTTGACGAGATAGAAAAGGCTCACAAAGACGTGTTTAACGTGCTTTTAGGCATCCTAGACGACGGAAGGGCGACTGATAATAAAGGCGTGACGGTCGATTTTAAAAACACGATCATCATCCTCACGTCTAATATCGCGTCAAATTTTATTATGGATCTAAAAGGCGAGGAGCGCGAGCAAGCGGTCAAAAACGAGCTTAAAAACTACTTTAAACCCGAGTTTTTAAACCGATTAGACGACACGATAATCTTTAATCCGCTCGATGAAGACGGGCTAATAAAAATCGTGGATATAATGTTTAAAGAGCTTGAAAAAACGCTGCAAAATCGCGGTATCAAGGCGAGCCTAAGCGAAGAGGCGAAGAAATTTATCGCAGGTGCGGGCTTTGACATCGTTTACGGCGCTAGACCTTTACGCCGAGCTCTTTACGAGCTAGTGGAAGACCCGCTAGCCGATATGATCCTGCGCGACGAGCTTGAAAGCGGCGACGAGATCGTAATCGGTAGCGACAAAGAAAAAATAACGATCTCTAAAATTTAAACCAAATTTACGGTCGCGTTTCAGGCGCGGCCGTTTTTCATCTCTAGTCAAATTCTTGAAATTTAACCGCGCAAATATCTTATGTATAGACTGCTCAAATTTGAAAATAGCATATTGACTTGTAAATTTAGCTAAATTCCAAATTTAGCAAGCTCGCGTACGTTAGTCGCCCGGGTCAAATTTACCAAAACCGCTCAAATTTAGCGGCTATTCCCCGCTTAGCTCCTCGGCTACCTGCGCGGCGAGCTTTAGCTTTTCGCTATCAAAATGTGTGTAAATGCGCGAAGTGTTTAGGCTCGCGTGCCCGAGCGCTTCTTGCACTAAAACCAGGTCTTTTTGCTTTTTGTAAAGCATCGTGGCAAAGGTGTGACGCAGCATGTGAGCGCCGTTTTTTTCCTTACGGATTCCTACTTTAAAGAGTATCTGCTCGACGATGCGGCTCACGTAGGCCTGCGTCAGGCGCGTACCTTTTTTGTTGATAAAAAGATAGCCTTCTTTATTTATATAGTTTATCGCGATCGCGTCCAGATGGGCTTCGATGAGGCGGCGCTTGATCATAACGACGCGGTACTTGTTGCCTTTGCCGCGGATTCTTATGACGTAGAGTTCGCCGTCCTCGGTTATATCTTTGCGCTTTAGGCTTAGCGCCTCGCTCACGCGGATGCCAGTGAAAATGATAATTTTGATGATGAGCTTGTTGCGATTGGCATTGCTTTTAAACTCCGCGTTTTCGATCGCCTCCAAAAATCTCTTGACCTCATCCTCGCTCATAAACTCAGGCAGCTTTTGCCCGCGCGCTCCGCCCACGCCGCCCCAGTTTTTTAGCTCGATGTCAAAGACGTGCGCCTTGCCGTCCTCTTCGTTTTGCTTATCCAAAAATGCGAAAAAATTTATCGCACTTATGCGGTAGTTTTTCTTGCTCGCGTCGCTAAGCCCGCCCGTGACGCTAGCTAGAACCTCGCTTAGCAGCTCTTCGTCGATCTGCTTTAGGCTCTCTAGCTCGTAAAATTTGAGCGTCTCGAATATCTTTTTAAGCGGATTAAAGTATGTATTTATACCCGTTAGTCCCGCGTTTCTAGCCGATTTTACAAGGCCGTCTAGTTGGTCGATATTTTTTATCTCGCGGCTAAGGGCGAAATTTACGCTTGCTAGCGCCTTTGGGTCGCGAAGCTCTTTGTTTGAGAGCGAGCTAAGCTTAAATTTGACGTATCTCGTGAGCCAAAATATAAACGAGTTTTCAAAACTATCCTTGCAATCAAGCGCGTATTTCAAGATATTTTCCTTAAATTTATTAAAATCTGAAAAGCATTATAACCAAATGCTTCTAAAAAATAAATTTTTGGGTAATCTGAAAAACACTTTTAATCAAAATATTAATATTATCATTTAAGTTAAGTTATGATAAAGTTACGAAACCATTTTGATTCAAAGGAGAAAAAATGCAATCAACGCTAGGTTCGCGTCGTAGCTTTATCGCTGCGGCGGGTGTTTTTATCGCGGCAACCGCGCTCAGGGCCGCTCCGAATACTTTTGAAAAAACCAAAGGTCCGCGCTACGGCATGGTCATCGACCTCACGCGCTGCGTGGGCTGTCAGTCTTGCACAATGAACTGCTCCATGGAAAACAACGTCCAAGCAGGCGCCTTTAGGACGATCGTTTCGGAGTACGAAGCTAGCGATAAAGAGGGCACCCGAGCCGTTATCGCATCGCTGCCGCGCCTTTGTAATCACTGCGAAAATCCAGCCTGTATCGACGTTTGTCCGACGGGAGCGAGCCACCAAAGAGGCAACGGTATCGTTAAAGTAAATAGCGCCGAGTGCATCGGCTGCGCGCTTTGCGCCGAGGCCTGTCCGTATCACGCTAGATACCTTAGCCTACAAACCTACAAGGTCGATAAATGCACCTTCTGCGACCACAGACTGCGCGAGGGATTGCTGCCTGCGTGCGTGGAGACCTGTGTGGGCGGAAGCCGCATAATAGGCGATCTAAACGACAAAAACTCAAATATCAGGAAATTTTTAGCCGCCCATGAGACGATGGTGCTAGATAGTCCGAAAAATACGCATCCGCAGGTTTTTTACTACGGCGTGAGCGAAATTTTGGCTAAAAACGATAAGGAACTGGCGGCTAAAAAAGGCTACAAACAAGCGATCAGCTGGAGCGAAGAGATCGCGCTGTAAGGAGAAAATAATGCAAAGACGAGAATTTCTAAAAAACGCGGCGATGATCTCGGCCGCTGGCGCGACCGCTGCGGTAGCGGACGACGCGGGGAGAATAAAAGACGACTATAAACCGCAGGGCAGCTCGCTACAGCCAGAATTTAGTGTAAAAGATGGCAAAATTTCGATAAACGACGGCCATAGCGTGGTATTTTCTATGTGTCACGGCTGCGTGGCAAAGTGCGGACTGCGGCTACATGTGGACGAAAAAGCCGACCGCGTGCTAAGATGCACGGGCAACCCATACCATCCGCTATCAAACGTGCACTGGGCGAGCTTTGATACCTCGATAAACGACGCACTGCTAGCAACAACGGCTAGCGGCGAGGACGATCGGCGCGCCACGGTATGCGCTAGAGGCGCAGCGCTACCCGAGATGATAGCTTCGCCTATTAGGATTTTATCTCCGCTAAAGCGAGTGGGCAAAAGAGGCGAGGGCAAGTGGAAAAAGATCAGCTTCGAGCAGCTCATCGAGGAGGTCGTCGATGGCGGGGATCTTTTTGGCGAGGGGCACGTGGACGGGCTTAGGGCTATACTCTCAGACGAACTCATCGACGAGGCAAATCCCGAATACGGCACCAAGCGCAACCAGCTTTTGAGCTTTTATCTCTATGACGGACGCTCGGATATCGTCGATCGCTTTATCAAAAAATCTTTCGGCACTATAAATCACTATTCGCACGGCGGTATCTGCGGCGGCGGTTTTAGAGTCGGCGGCAAAATCGCGCACAACGCAAAGGGCTTTGCTCATACTAAGCCCGACTACGAAAACTCCAAATTTACCATCTACTGGGGCACCTCGCCGGCAAACGGCGGAAATCCGTTCCAAAAGCAAGCCAAAATGGTCGCCCACGCAAGAAGTAAAAACGACGGCTTCACCTATGCAGTGGTAGATCCGACGCTAACAAACGCCGTCAAATTCGCCGCCTCAGACAAAGGCCGCTGGATCGGTATAAAACCGGGCACCGACACCGCGCTTGCTATGGCGATGATACGCTGGATCATAGAAAACGAAAAATACGCCGCAAACTACCTCATGCAGCCAAATTTCGAGCAGGCAAAGCTAGCCGGCGAAATACACTGGTGCAACGCCACCCACCTAGTCATCACGCAAAAAGGCCACCCAGACTACGGTAAATTTGCGCTAGTTGGCGACGAGTGGCAGGTCTGCTCTCAAAGCGGCAAAATCCAAAGCTACAAGATAAACGAGCCGGCTAAGCTCTACTATAAAGGCAAAATTTTGCTTAACGGCAAAAAAGTCGAGGTCAAAAGCTCGATGCAGCTACTAAAAGAATCAGCCTATAAACACAGCCTCAAAGAGTACTCTAAAATTTGCGGCGTGAGCATAGACGATATCCTCTGGCTGTGCGAAAATTTCACCAAAAACGGCAGGCAAGTCAGCACCAACGTCCACGGCGGCATGATGCACACGCAAGCAGCGATGAGCACCTGCGCGATATTTTGCCTAAACACGCTTATGGGCACATACGGCTACAAGGGCGGCACCGTAAACGCAAGCGCGGGCACGCACGAGTTTTTAAAAGGCAGATACGATCTAGAAAATTTCGAGGGCGCATTCAAACCAAACGGACTAAATTTATCCCGCTCGGGCAAGTATTACGAAACGAGCTCTGAGTTTAAACGTAAAGTCGCGGCAGGCGGCAGCGGCTATCCTGCACAGCAGCCGTGGTATCCTATCTCGATGCCGCTGGTAAACGAAACGCTCACCAGCCACGCCGCGGGCTATCCGTACAAAGTAAAAGCGTTTATAAACTACATGACGAACGTCGTCTACGGACAGGCGGGGCTCAAAGTCGCGGTACTTGACGCGCTAAAAGATAGCAAAAATTTACCGCTTTTCATCGGTATCGACGCCTTTATGAACGAGACCAACGCCTACGCCGACTACCTCGTGCCAGACGGCGTAAATCTCGAAAACTGGGCGCTTCCAAACTCGCTCTGGGGTACGATAGCTAAAACCTCGGTCGTGCGCTACCCGGCCGTCGCCGCTAAACAAGACCGCGCCGCAGACGGCACGCTAATCGACGTAGAGGCCTTTTACATCGCGGTGGCAAAAAGGCTCGGGCTAAAAGGATTTGGCAAAGGCGCCTTTAAGGATAAAGACGGAAAGCCGATGGATCTGGATACTAAAGAGCAGTATTACGCCGCGGCGCTGGCAAATTTGGCCTTTGACGGAGAGGGCGTGAAGGACATCAGCAAAGAGGATCTAAAGCTAAGTAAAATTTCAAAAACCATGAAAAAGCTAGAGCCGTTTTTAAAAGATGAGGAAAAAGCAAAAGTCGCGCACGTGCTGGCAAAGGGCGGTAGGTTTGACAGCTACGAGAGTGCGTACAAGGGCGATAAAACCACGGTAAAAGTACCCGCCGCCACGCCTGCTGCGATCTACTACGAGCCGCTTGGCGGACATAGGCACTCTATCACGGGCGAGTATATGCCGGGCACGCCGACTCTGGCCCTTGCGGTCGCTAGCGACGGTACTCCGCTAGAAAAGTTTTTCCCAAAATCAGAGTGGAAATACCTCGTAAGCTCGAGAAAATCAAACATCCAGCACTACTACACGATCGTTAGTCCAAAGCTACGCGCCATACATCCGAAAAATTTCGTAAGGATCGCCGAGGATATCGCAAGCGAGCAGGGTATCAAGACTGGCGACAAGGTCAAGATCACGACGCCGTATGGCTCGCAAACGGGCGAGGCCTTCGTAACAAACGGCGTTGCTAGCGGCGTCATCAGCCTCGAGCACGGTTTTGGACACGATGAGTTTGGCGCTAGAGTGCATTTTATCGACGGCAAACCGGCCTTTTGGCTAGAAAACGCGGAAAAAGGGGTAAATCACAACAAACTTGGCCTACTAGATCCGAAGCGAAAGGGTAAATTTAGCCTAAACGACTGGCTAGTGGGCACCTGCGCTAGACAGGCGCTACCTGCAAATATCCGCAAAATCGGCTAAATTTAACGCGGCGGCTAGGGCATAGCCTGGTCGCCGTAAAATTTGACGCTTGGGCGGTAAATTTAAAGTAGCGTAAATTTGTCGCGGATGGCGTCAAATTTACAGTATTTTTAAGGTAGATCACGCAAATTTGAGGCAAATTTACCTATAGATATCTAAACTTAAATTTAGCTCGTCGATGACGCTAAGCATCTGCCTCACGTATCTTTGTTCGCGGCGAGCTTCGTTGATATCAGGCCTCTCAAAGAGTCGTCCCTCGAAAAAATTTCTCCTGCTAAAGCAAAATAGATAAAATTTGTTATCCATAAAGGCTACGCTGGGCGATTTTAGAGTGTTTTTGTAGGCTTTTAGTATATTTAGCTTGCCCATAAACGCAGGCGTCAGCAGGTATCTAGCCTCTATCTTATCGGTCGTAAAAACTCTAAAATTTTCATTAAATTTGACGTCGTCGAGCAGCTCTTTGTCGCCTAGAAATTTAGTGTTAAAATCCTTACTCACGGCGACCGTTTTGCTGCGAAATTTCTTATTAAACTCGCAAACCAGCACGCTACCCTTGAAGTCCGAATACTGATCAAATGCGTACTTTAGCAGGACGAAGGCGGCGACGTATTTGTTATTTATCCGAGGGTATTCGCGCTCATGGCTGATCACCTCGCACAGGCTAAATTTGACGCCTTTATAGACTCCGCGTACGCTATCTTCGCTATAAAATATGCTCGGTCTATAAATCCCCGCCGCGTCAAATTCGCTCTGCGAAATGCCGCCGTAGGCGCTATACGTAAAGCTCTCGTCGATATCTTTGATGAGTGCGGGGATAAAAACTTCTTTGTAAAATTCGTTATATTCATCCTGCGCTTTGCCGATACTTTTTAGCTTTGCGGGCACCCAAAATAGCAAGCCAAAAAACAGCACAAGCAAAACCAAAGCCGCCCCGGCGCCCAAATCAAAAATCTTAAGCGCCGCTAGAAGTAGAGCAAAAACGCCGACGCAAAGGGCGATAAAACTAGGCGTTCCGGCCGCTGCGGCTCGGCACTCTTTTTGTTTTTTTACGGTTAATAAAAATGCTTGCGAAAGGGTCATTTGCTCGCTTTTGATTAAATTTTACGTAAATTTTGACCGAGCGCAGCTTAAAATAAAGTAAATTCGGGCAGATAAATTTGAGCGAGGATTTTTAAAATTTGATGGGTTTGGAATCAAATTTGGCTCGGCGTAAATTTGAAATTTGCCGCCGTTTATAATCGTAAATTTCAGATCAAATTTGACCGAGCCCTAGAAGCGACTCGTCAAATTTGCTTTAAGCGCCAAATCAAAGCGGTTTTTGCAGCAAACGCGCAGACGAAAGCTCAAATTTAAGCGGTAAAATTTAGAGATTTTCTATCACCCTTTTTGTTTCTAGCGCGATTTCTAGCTCCTCGTTGGTCGGCACGACGAGAGTTTTTACCGCTGCGTCAGGGGCGCTGAGATCGCGTATACCGCCGCTTGCGGCGAAATTTAGCTCGTGATCGATCCT
The DNA here is from genome assembly GCF_014253065.1 of Campylobacter massiliensis. Lineage (NCBI taxonomy): Bacteria > Pseudomonadati > Campylobacterota > Epsilonproteobacteria > Campylobacterales > Campylobacteraceae > Campylobacter > Campylobacter massiliensis. The sequence continues at coordinate 367,010 of NZ_JACLZK010000002.1, read as the reverse complement.
GATACCCATGTGCGTGAGATCGTTGCAGATTTTCTCGCGGCTATACGGGGCATTTTCGCCGATACCGCCGGTAAAAACGACCGCGTCCACTCGGCCCAAAACAGCGTAATACGCGCCGATATACTTTTTGATACGGTAGCAAAACATCTCAAAAGCTAGATGCGCGCGCTCGTCGCCGCCTTGCATCTTGACGACCACTTCGCGCATGTCGTTTGAGCCGCAGATGCCTAGCAGCCCGCTTTTTTTGTTTAAAAACGCGTCTATGCCCTCAGCCGTAAGCTCGCCTAAATTTAAAAGATATGTAAGCACCGCAGGATCCATATCGCCGCTTCTAGTGCCCATTATCAGGCCTTCTAGCGGGCTTAGGCCCATCGAGGTATCGACGCTTTTGCCCCCTTGTACGGCGCAGGCGGAGGCTCCGTTGCCAAGATGTAGCGAGATAGCGTTAAATTTCTCGTACGGCACGCCTAGATACTCGGCGGCTTTTTTAGTCACGTAGTGGTGCGAAGTGCCGTGAAAGCCGTATCTGCGGATATGTAGCCTCTTGCAAAGATCAAATGGTAGAGCGTAGCGATAGGCGTACTCGGGGATAGTTTGATGAAATACGGTATCAAAAACGACGACGTGAGGCACCTTTTTACCACTCTCTTGCATCGCATTTCTTATGCCCGCTAGGTGGCCTGGGTTGTGAAGCGGCGCTAGGACGGAGTTTTGCTCGATTTTGGCGATCACGTCAGGCGTAACTAGAGCCGAGTCGCTAAAGCTCTCGCCGCCGTGCACGATGCGGTGTCCGATGCCGTCTAGCTCGCTAAAATCATGCAAGATATCTGAGCTAGCAAACAGCCGCCTCATCGCCTCAAGCCCCTCGTGGTGGTCTTTTAGCGGCGCGCGCTCCTCGTAAATTTTATCCGCGCTAACGTCTTTTAGCTTGGCATAGGAGCTTGCTTCGCCGATCTTTTCGACTAGACCGCTAGCGATGACGCGATTATCCGCCATATCAAAAAGCTGAAATTTAACCGACGAGCTACCTGAGTTTAAAACCAAAATTTTCACTATTTTTCTCCTTCGTTTGCGGCTTGTATCGCGCTGATTAGGACCGTATTTATGACGTCTCCCACGCCGCATCCGCGACTTAGGTCGTTTACCGGTTTTTTTAGACCTTGCAAGATCGGCCCGACGGCGACGCAGTTTGCGCTTCGTTGCGCGATTTTATAGCCGATATTACCCGCGTTTAAATTTGGAAATACAAAAACGTTCGCGCGGCCTGCTACGTCGCTGTTTGGTAGCTTTTTCCGCGCTACAGCCGGATCTACGGCCGCGTCGTACTGCACGGGAGCTTCGATTTTTAGGGTGGGGTCTAGCTCTCGCGCTATCTCGCCCGCACTCCCAACCATGTCTATATCCGCTCCGCTACCGCTATCTCCGCTAGAGTAGCTTAGCATCGCTACTCGCGGCTCTAGTCCGAAAGCACGCGCCGTATCCGCCGAGGCTAGGGCGATTTGCGCTAGTTGCCGGGCATCCGGGTTTGGATTTATCGCGCAGTCGGCGTAGATCAGGATCTCCTCCTCAAAGCACATTATAAACGAGCTTGAAACTAGCGGGCTATCAGGGCGGGTTTTGATGATCTGAAGCGCGGGGCGGATAGTGTGCGCCGTGGTCGTGTTTGCGCCGCTCACCATGGCATCAGCTAGTCCTTCTTGTACCATCATCGTAGCAAAATACGTCCTATCTCGCACGAGCTCGCTGGCTTGCTCTAGGCTTACGCCCTTGCTTTTGCGAGCTTCAAAAAGCGCGGCGGTTAGGCGATCTGCGTACTCGTTTTTTTCTAAATTTATAAATCGCGCGCCGCTTAAATTTACCCCGAGCTTCTCCGCGTCAAATTTAACCTTGTTTTCGTCGCCCAAAAGGATCAAATTTACCGCGCCGCTTTTTAGTAAAATTTCGCTGGCTTTTAGCACCCGCTCGTCTTCGCTTTCGGGCAAAACGACGGTTTTTTTACCTTTTGCGGCGAGTTTAAATAGCGAATTTTCAAAGCGCAAAGGCGTGATTATATCTTGCTTTGCGTTTAAAATTTCATCCAAATTTCCGCTTACGATTAGCTTTGAGTTTCGCGTAAAAAAGCTCAAATTTTCGCGGCAAAAAACCGGAACGTTTAAATTTCTAGCGATTTGTAAATTTAGCTCTATTTCGCCGATATTTGCGATGCTTTTTGCAGGCTTAACCAGTACGAGATCAGCGCTCTCGGCTAGTCGGTCAAATTCATTTATCATGCTTTTAAAAAACTCTCGCTCGCTGCCGTTTTCAAAAGCTTTTTTGGCATTTTCGAGCCCGTAAAAATCATTGATGGGGTCAAAAACGGCTACATTTTTAAATTTTGTTGATATAATTTCGTAAATTTCTTGAAAATTCGCGCCAAGCGCAAGGATAGAATCGGCCATAATTTTCCTTTTGGAACTTGATTTGCTTATTTTATCGTAAAATTTTCACTTTAAGGTAAAGCGTGAGAAAAAATATTTACTTTTGCGCCCTTGCAGCAGCGTTTTTGAGCGGGTGTTTGCCCAGCGCCGACCCTCGCATAGATATGAAACCGCCCGTTTACGTCGAGCAGCTTCCCGCTAAACAGGTCAATAACCAACCAAACGCGGGCAGTCTTTTTGGTCGCGGCGACAACCCGCTTTTTGCCGATCGCAAGGCGATGAACGTAAACGATATCGTAACCGTCGTCATCAGCGAGCGCGCCAACCAAAGCTCCAGCGGCAAGCACGACACTAGCAAAAACAGCACGATAAGCCTTGGCGGAGGGATATTTACCGCAGGCTCCGCGCCGCTATCTACGCTGGCTACTCAGCTAAACAAGGCCGGCGACATCGGCTTTAGCGCGGGCACGAAAAACGAATTTACGGGTGCGGGATCTAGCGTGCGCGCAGAGGCCTTTACGACTACGATTTCAGCGCGCATCATCAAGGTACTAGAAAACGGCAACTACTTTATCGAAGGCTCGCGCGAGCTACTCATAAACGGCGAAAAACAGATCATGCAGCTTAGCGGCGTGATCCGCCCGTACGACATCTCAAACGCCAACGAGATCGACTCGCGCTACATCGCCGACGCAAAGATCCTATATAAAACCGAAGGCGACGTGGATAGGGCGACGAGGAAGCCGTGGGGGACGAAGCTTATGGAGGCGATCTGGCCTTTTTAGTCTCTTTTGCTTTTTTGGCGGCTTGTCTTTTTGTCCTATACGTCGTTGCTTTTAATTTTGGCTCGGTCATTACCGACGAGGTACCTCCCGTCGCAAAATTTAAAAGCGCCTCGTCTAAAACAAAAATCCTGTCCCTTATCGTTTTACGCTAAAATTTAAAATTTTCCCCGCCGAGACCCGCACCCTGAAAATATAAATTTAAACACGCGACGCGATAGCGTCAAATTTAACCTGCACGCAGTGCAGCAACATATCACGTGCAGTGGGGATGGTGGGGGTTTGGGGGGGAAGGGCGACGCTTCGTAAGTAGAAACCCCTTCCGCCACCCAAGAAAAAGAAAAAGCTTAAATTTTAGAAAACTAAAGAACGTGTATCATTAAATTTGAAAACCAAATTTAGCATCTTAAAGGTGCAGGTCTCGGTGCGTAAAATTTAAAAAATTATCCAAATTAGATTCTTTCTAAATTTAGCTCACAAATTTACTCAAATTTAAGCCCCTTTAAAGTACCGCCCAAATTCTAAGCCCGATTTTACGCGTTTTTAAACCTGAAAGCTGTATAATCGGGGTCAAATTTATCAAAAGGCGATACAGATGATAAAAGGCATTTCTGGCTCGCGCATGGTGATGGAAGCCTTGCGCGAGGAGGGCGTAGAGACGGTTTTTGGTTACCCGGGCGGCGCGGCGCTAAACATCTACGACGAGACGTATAAGCAGAGTTATTTCAAGCACGTTTTGACGCGTCATGAGCAAGCCGCCGTGCACGCCGCAGACGGCTACGCCAGAGCTAGCGGCAAGGTCGGAGTGGCGTTTGTGACGAGCGGCCCCGGCTTTACAAATGCGGTCACGGGTCTAGCCACCGCATACTCGGATAGCATTCCGCTTATATTAATAAGCGGCCAGGTTCCGACCTCGCTTATCGGCACGGATGCCTTTCAGGAGATCGACGCCGTTGGCATCTCTCGCCCGTGCGTGAAGCACAACTACCTCGTGCGCAGTATCGAGGAGCTGCCGCGCATCCTAAAAGAGGCCTTTTATATCGCTCGCTCGGGACGTCCAGGGCCCGTTCACGTCGATATCCCAAAGGATATAACCGCGGCCGTTGGGGATTTTGATTACCCGACCGAGATAAAGATGCCGACGTACAAACCGACCTATAAAGGCAACGCAAAACAGATCAAAAAAGCGCTCGAAGTCATAGCAGAGGCCAAACGCCCGCTACTTTATCTAGGAGGAGGCGTCGTAGCGGCGAACGCTAGCGAGCTTGTGCGTAAATTTAGCGCAAAGACGGGCATCCCTGCGGTCGAAACGCTGATGGGGCTTGGCGTCCTAGCGCACGAGGATAAAAATCTACTCTCGATGGTCGGCATGCACGGCAGCTACGCGGCAAATATGGCGATGAGCGAGACCGATCTCATTATCGCGCTTGGCGTGCGATTTGACGACCGCGTGACGGGCAAGCTAAGCGAATTTGCTAAACACGCCAAAATCATCCACGTCGATATCGACCCTAGCTCGATCTCAAAGATCGTAAACGCGCACTTCCCGATCGTAGGCGATCTAAATTTCGTCCTAGAAGAGATGCTGGAAAAAGTAACCGTAAACGAGCAAAATTTGACCGCGTGGCGCGAGATCTTGGCTCGCTACGACGCGCTAAATCCGCTGGATTACAAAGATAGCGACGAGATTATAAAACCTCAGTGGGTCGTACGCGAAACGGCTAAAATTTTAAAAGAATCTGGCAAAGACGCCGTGATCGCCACCGACGTCGGCCAGCACCAGATGTGGGTCGCGCAGTTTTATCCGTTTGATAGGCCGCGCCAGCTGATAACTAGCGGAGGTCAGGGAACTATGGGCTTTGGTTTGCCAGCAGCCCTCGGAGCTAAAAACGCGATGCCCGAAAGCATCGTCGTAAATTTCACCGGCGACGGCTCGATCCTAATGAATATCCAAGAGCTGATGACCGCCACCGAGATAGATAAGCCCGTCATCAACATCATCCTAAACAACAACTTCCTAGGCATGGTGCGCCAGTGGCAGACCTTTTTCTACGGCGAGCGCTACTCCTCGACCGACCTTAGCCTGCAGCCTGATTTTGCAAAGATCGCAGAGGGCTTTGGCGGAACGGGCTTTGTGTGCCGCACGAAAGACGAGTTTCGCTCTGCGCTAAAAGAGGCGATGGCCTGCGGTAAAACGGCGGTACTAGACGTACGCGTGGATAGATTTGAGGATGTGCTTCCGATGGTTCCTGCGGGAGCGGCGATATATAACATGATCTTAAAAAGCAAGGAATAAAAATGAGCATAAGAAGAGTGATTTCAGTCATCGTGCTAAACGAGCACGGCGTTTTATCGCGCATTTCCGGGCTTTTTGCGGGGCGCGGATACAACATCGACACGCTCACGGTAGCGCCGATCCCAGGCACCGAGCTTTCTCGTATAAGCATCGTCACTAGCGGCGACGAGCGCGTACTAGAGCAGATCGTAAAGCAGCTACACAAGCTAATACCGACCTACAAAGTAATCGAAAGCGGCGAATTCGTCGAAAAAGAGATGGCGCTGGTAAAAATCCCGCTTAGCGAAAATTTCGGCGGACTAGACGCGATACTAAAGGCCTACAACGGCATCGTAGCCAACACCAACGAAAACTACATCGTCGTCATGGTCAGCGACGACGCAAGCAGGATAGAAAATTTCCTCAAAGCTATCAAAAAATTTAACCCCACAGACGTCGTGCGCGGCGGCTCGGTGCTAATGGATCTATGATGAAACTAAGCGAAATTTATAAAATTTTAGGACTAGAATTTAGCGGCGAGGAGCTAGAGATCACGGCTCTAAATTCGCTCTCAAACGCAGGTGCTAGCGAGCTAGGCTACTGCGATAGCGAGAAAAACGCTAAATTTATCGAGGGCTCAAAGGCGGGCGCGATTTTAGTCGCGTCAAATTTAAAAGATCTTGTCGGTGCGCAAAGCAGAGCAGTAGTGGTAGAAAACCCGCACCTTGCCTTTGCTATTTTGAGCGAATATTTTGCCAGGGAGCTTCTGGCTTCCCAGCCGCAACCGGCGCAAATTTCACCAAGCGCAAAGATAATGTCAAACGTCTACGTGGGCTCAGGCGCCGCGATCGGCGACAATACGCTTGTGATGGCGGGCGCCTACGTCGGCGATAACGTAAAAATCGGCGCAAACTGCGTCATCCACCCAAACGTCGTCATCTACAACGACACCGTTATCGGCAACGGCTGCCGCATCAACGCAAACGCCGTCATCGGTAGCGACGGCTTTGGCTACGCGCACACGAAAACGGGCGAACACGTGAAAATTTACCACAACGGCAATGTCGTTTTAGAGGATTTCGTAGAGATCGGCGCATGCACGACGATAGATCGCGGCGTGTTTGAAAGCACGGTCGTAAAAGCATACGCCAAGATCGATAACCTCGTGCAAATCGGCCACAACTGCGAGATAGGCTACGGCTCGATACTGGTCTCTCAGGTAGGGCTCGCGGGCTCGACCAAGCTTGGACGCAACGTCGTGATGGGCGGACAAAGCGGCTCTGCGGGACATTTAAAAGTCGGCGACTTTGCTCAGATAGCAGCGCGCGGCGGCGTGTCAAAGGATATCGCGGGCGGTAAAAAATACGCAGGCGCATATCCGATAATGGAGCTGGCCGACTTTTTCAAACTGCAAGCTAAGATCGCGAGATTTTTTAAGAAAAACTAAAATTTGACGGCTGTTGCGCAATAGCCGTCAAATTTGGTGATGTAAATTTGAACGAAAATCCATGGAAAAAAGCAAAAGAAAAGAAATTTTAAAAGCTATAAAAGAAAAAGAACTAGCCGAGTTTAGACAAAATTTACCTATGCCGGAGGATAAATTTATGCAACTTTTCGAGCTTTTGGACGCCGAGCTTCACGCGCACGGCTGCGATCACAGCCTAAAACTCACCAAGCAAATCCTCTCAAATTTGTGCGTAAAAGACGTTTTGAGCGTGCTTGCATGGCTTGAAGAGCAGGGCGGATACTACGACTGCGAAGTGATGATGAACGTTGAGGAGAAATTTGAGTATTTAGATTAAAGCGACGATTTAAATTTGATGCTAGGTTTATCAAATTTATGAAAGCTAAATTTATAAAAACCCAAATTTGACGCCGCAAATTTAAGCCGCATCAAATTTGAGTCAAAATTTACGCTATTTTTTATAACTTTTTACAAATTCGCCGATCCTTGCGATACCTTTTCTGATACTCTCCAAATCGGTCGCAAAAGACAGCCTAAAGTATCCGTCCATACCAAATCCCATGCCCGGCACCACGGCGACCTTGGCCTTTTCTAGCAGCTCTTTGCAAAATTTCATGCTATCAGGCTCGACCTCGGAGCAGTTTATGAAAAGATAAAACGCGCCGTCAGGCTTAAGCACGCTAAGTACCGGTATAGCGTTTATCATCTCGACGCCCAGGTCGCGGCGCTTTTTAAACTCGCCCTTCATATACGCGATATCCTCGTCGGCTTTACCGAGCAGCGCAGGGATGGCACCCGCTTGCGTTAGGGAGTTTATGTTGCTCGTACTTTGGCTTTGTAGCTTGTTGACCGCGGCGTTTAGCTCCTTAAACGGGCTAGCCATGTAGCCAAATCTCCAGCCCGGCATCGCACCGCATTTACTTAGGCCGTTTATCGTGATCGTACGGTTAAACATATCCTCGCTCACCGCCGCAGTCGCGACGAATTCGCCCTCGTAGTTTAGCTTTTCGTACATTTCGTCGCTAGCCACGATGATTTTCGTGCCTTTTAGCACTTCGCCTAGCGCCTCTAGCTCTTTGCGGCTATATATCGCGCCCGTCGGGTTGCAAGGGCTGTTTAATACTAAAATTTTAGTTCTAGGAGTGATAGCCGCTTTTAGCTGCTCAGGCGTGATTTTAAAGCCGGTCTTTTCGCTAGTTTCTATAAAAACTGGATTGCCACCGCTAAATTTGACCATCTCCGGGTAGCTCACCCAGTACGGGCTTGGCACGATAACCTCGTCGCCCTCGTCGATTAGCGCCTGAAATACGTTAAAAAGCGAGTGCTTCGCGCCGACGTTGGTGATGATTTGATTTGGCGCATAGTTTAGGCCGTTGTCGCGCTTTAGCTTTGCGGCGACCGCCTCTCTCACCTCGGGCGTACCCGCTACGGCTGTGTATTTGCCGCAGCCTTTATCCAGGGCGGCTTTTACCTCGTTTTTGATGATCTCTGGCGTGTCAAAGTCCGGTTCGCCCGCGCCAAAACTGATCACGTCCTCGCCGCAGGCTTTCATCTCTTTTGCCTTGGTGCTGATCTCGATAGTTAGACTCTCGCCTAGCACCTGAACTCTTTTTGATAGCATTTTTACTCCTTTTTTCTAAATTTAAGATATAGTTTTTAGATAGCCGTTATCGTTCAAAAACAGATACATTTCGCCTAAAATTTGCTTGCGCTGCGAGTCGGTTACGAGCTTTGACTTTTCGATACGCTCGTTTAGGATGTCCTGGATCTCGTAGATGTCGTAGTCCAGATCCTCCATGATATCAAGGATGGATTGGCTTTCTAGTAGGTGCGACACTTTAAATCCCTCTGCGTCTATCTCGATGGTCGCTTCGGTCGGGTGGGTAAAGAGGTTGTGCTTCATACCCAGCACCTCCTGATACGCTCCGACTAGGAAAAATCCCAAAAAGTACTCCTCTTTTTCCACATCCACGTCGTGCAAAAACAGAGGATTTTCCTCGTCGTCAAAGCCTATTTCGCCATCAGAATCGCACGTGATATCCCACAGCGACGCCGAGCGGGTAGGGCGTACGTCTAGGCGGTCAAGCGGCATGATAGGGAAATTTTGCTTTAAACCCCAAAAATCAGGCAACGACTGAAAGAGGGAGAAATTTACCAGGTAGCGCTCCTGCGCCTCCTCTTGAAGCTTTAAAAGCTCGGCGTTATGCTGTTTAGTGCCTAGGATCTTTGCCGCTTTTTTGATGATTAGGTGGGTTAAAATTTCAGCATTCGAGCGATCTTGCAGATCGACGTAGCCTAGATCAAACAGCGTGAGTATACTCTCCATATGATCGATGCTGTCGTGCAGATACTCTATCGCGTTTGACGGTTTTATCGTGCTTAGCAGGTCGTTTAGCTCGGTGATTAGCTGAGGGTTTTTCTTTTTTAGTAGGAGTTTTTCCTCGGTGTAGTCCTGGCTAAAGAGCTCCAAAACAGGCGCGACCAGCACGGCGTGCGATGCCGCGACGAAGCGGCCGCTCTCGATAAAGATATCAGGCTCCACCTCGTTTCGCTGCGTCGCCATCGTCTTTAGCAGATAGACCACGTCGTTGGCGTACTCGCTTAGAGTGTAGTTTCGGCTTGAGTTTTCCTTAAACTGCGAGTACTCTATGGCTAGACCGCCGCCTAAATTTATGGCTTTTAGGTTTTTCGCACCCATTTTTCGCAGCTCGGCGTAGATGTTTCCAGCTTCGATTAGGGCCTTTTTTAGCGGGTGGATTTCGGTGATTTGCGAACCGATGTGAAAGTGGATCATATTAAAGCGGTCGAGCAAATTCGCCTCTTTTAGCAAATTTACCGCTTCGATTAGCTCGGTAGCGGTTAGGCCAAATTTGGAGTTTATGCCGCCGCTTTTAGCCCAGATACCAGATCCGCTGCTATGCAGTCTGATACGCAGACCGATGTTTGGCTTTGGTGCGAAACGCTCTTTTGCGATGGCGATGATAGCCTCAAGCTCGTTTAGTCCCTCGATCGTTAGCGTGATGTTGTGTCCCATTTCGGCCGCGATAAAGCCGATGTTTATCATCTCTTTATCTTTAAAGCCGTTTACGGTGATCGGCGCGCCTTCGTTGTTATACGCCATCACCAGCAGCAGCTCGGCCTTTGAGCCCGCCTCCAGCCCATAGCCATATTTTTGGCCGTGACGGACTAGATTTTTTACAAAGCCCGGATACTGGTTTACTTTTAGCGGATAGACGGCGTTAAAGCTGCCTTTGTAGCCAAATTCGTTTTTCGCGCTCTCAAAGCTTTTGTAAATTTGCGAAATTTGCTTGTGTATGAGGTGAGGGAAGCGCAGCAGCAGCGGGCCTCGGTAGCCTTCGCTCCTGATGCTTTTTACGATATCGATGATGGCGGGTTTTGAGCCGGTATTGACGCAAATTTTACCGTTTTCGACGATAAAGTTATTATTTCCCCATAAATTTAAACCGTAATCATACATTTAAAATCCTTTTAAGTTCCGTCTCCAAATCAACCAAATCAAGCGTTTTTTCAGCCTTTTCGCTCAGATCTTTTAGCCAAATTTTGCCCGATTTTAGCTCGTCCTCGCCGACGCAAAGGCAAATCCTAGCGTTTGCGTTATCTGCGGCGTTTAGGTGCTTTTGTAATTTTTTAGGCTCGTAGCTCACGAGAACCGGGAGGCTTTTTCTTAAATTTATCGCTATTTTATAGACCGCGTCCACGCCATCGGCATCCATCGCGCCGATATATATGCCGCCTCTTGCGCTTTGGCTCTCGCGGCCGCCTAGGATTTCCATTATTCGCTCGATACCCATCGCAAAGCCCACGCCGTAGCTAGCCTTGCCGCCTAGGTACTCGACCAACCTGTCGTAGCGTCCGCCGCCTGCGACCGCGCTCTTTGCGCCGATCTCGCTTGAGACGAACTCAAACGCCGTTTTACAGTAATAATCAAGCCCTCGCACGAGCTTCGGATCTATCTCAAATTCCACGCCGTTGCCGCTTAAAATTTCTTGCAGCTTTTTAAACTCGCCCGCGCATTCGTCATTTAGGCTGTCGATTATCAGCGGCGCGTTTTCGTAAATTTTCTGACAGCTCTCGACCTTACAGTCTAGCACGCGGATAGGGTTTGTTAGTTTTCTGCGCTTGCAGTCCTCGCAAATTTGCCCCTCGTGCTCGTCTAAAAATTTAACCAATTTTTCGCGGTATGCGCCCATACTAGCGGCGTCTCCGAGCGAATTTATAAGCAGCTTGGTTTTTATACCCAGGCGAGAGAAAATCTCGTTTATCATCAAAATAACGCTCGCGTCCTCATAAACGCTAGGCTCGCCGAAGCACTCGCAGCCAAACTGGTGAAACTCGCGCAAACGGCCTTTTTGCGGGCGTTCATAGCGAAACATCGAACCGTGATAAAAGTATCGTCTCACGCCGCCCGCGCGGTCGAATTTAGCCTCGATAAAGGCGCGCACGACGCCCGCCGTACCCTCCGGACGCAGGCAAACGTCGTTGCCGCCCTTGTCCTCAAACTGATACATCTCCTTGCCCACGATGTCGCTGCTTTCCCCGACGCTGCGGCGAAAAAGCGCCGTTTGCTCCAGGTGCGGAGCCAGCACGAACTCGTATCCGTAGTTTTTCGCGACCTCTTCGCAGATCTTGATTATCCTCTCGTAAAGTCCCGACTGAGGCGGCAAAACGTCCTTCATCCCCCTTAATGCGCTAATCATTTATAAACTCCTTTATCAAATTCGTTATTTTTTCTTCGTCCAGGGCGGCGTCGATCGTGACGTAGCGGACGTCTAGTTTTTGCAAAATTTCCTCCATCGCGTCCTGCACTCTTAGTAGATACGCAAAACCTCTAGCCTCTATGCCGTCCATCTGCGCGCGCGAATTTAGGCGCGATCTTAGCGTGCTTTCGTCCGCTTTAAAAAATACTATTTTTTGCGGAAAATTTCCTTGCAGGGCGAATTTATTTAAATTTAAAAGCTCTTCAAAGCTAAAATTTCCGCCCGCCAGCGCGTAGGCCATGCCTGAAACAAAGCCTCTGTCGCTTAAAATCATCTTGTTCGAGTTGGGTTTTATTATCTTGCCCGAATGCTCGGCTCTATCGGCCAAAAATAGCAAAATTTCAGCCCTTTTATCTAGACCATTTTCTTTTAGTAAAATCTCGCGCAAATTTTCGCCAAGCTTCGTGCCGCCCGGCTCTTTAGTCACGATCGCTTGCGGGTAAGCCGCCGCCAGCCGCGCTATCTGCGTACTTTTACCTACGCCGTCGATACCTTCAAATAAAATATACAAATTTAGCCTTTCAAAGTTTCTAAAATTTCGCTTGGAACCAGCTTGCTAACGTCGCCGTCGTGGCTAAGAACGGAGCGCACGATCGAGCTTGAGATAAAGGCGTTTTTGAGGCTCGGCATCAGATAAACGGTCTCAAGCTCCTCCCAAAGCGTGGCGTTTGCGTAGCCGATTTGCAGCTCGTACTCAAAGTCGCTAACCGCGCGAAGTCCGCGGATCACGACGTTTACGCCGCAGCTTTTGGCAAAATCGACGAGCAGGTTATCAAAGCCCACGACCTCGACGTTTTTTAGGTCCGCCGTCGAGATCTTTACCATCTCTACGCGCCTAGCCAAGCTAAAATATGGCTGCTTACTCTCGCTAGCCGCAACCGCGACGATGACTTTATCGAAAATTTTAGTCGCCCGCCTGATAACGTCGACGTGTCCGTTTGTTACGGGATCAAAGGTGCCCGGATATATGCAAGCTTTCATTTTTCGCCTTTAAATTTTAAAGGTTGATTTTACTATTTTATGCCTAAAATAGGACTTTATCTTGCGACCGGCGCAGCTGTTTTAGCTCCATCTTTTGTAAATTTGATGCTTAAGTCCAAGCAGGTCAAGCCACTTGCCGATGATGAAATTTTCCATATCTTCGAGGCTATTTTGAGCTGAATAATATCCCAAAACGGGCGGCGCGATAACGGCGCCTAGAGCGGAGAGCTTAGCTGCGTGCTCGAGCGCTAGCGTAGAAAACGGCATCTCTCTAACGCCCAAAACAAGCCTCTTTCGCTCCTTTAGCGCGACTGCGGCGGCGCGAGTTATCAGCGTATCGGCAAGGCCGGCGTGGATTTTGGCTAAGGTGCTAATAGAGCAGGGCGCGACGATAGTAGCGTCTATGCCGAACGATCCCGAGCTCGGCGCTGCGGCGAGATCGGGATCGTCGTGGATGACTGCGCATTTTTGCAAATCTTGCCAAATTTGATAAATTTCGTCTTTTTGGGCGCTATTTTTATCCAATTCACTTTTGTTTTGAAATTTAGCCCCCTCAAATTTGCCTAAAATTTGAGCGTCTTGCCGCTCGTTTTTCTCGCTGCTATCAAATTTGCAAAATTTCCCGTCTGCGTCGTCAAGAGCGCAGTTATCCAAAGCGTCAAATTTTAAACCGTTGTCGTCCAAACCTTGCGCATTATCTGTAAATTTGCCGCTTTGGTTTTGCGATCTTTCGTCTCCGCCTACAAAATCTAGCTCGCCTTGAGCGGAGCTAGATTTTGTAAATTTTGCGCATCCGTGATCTTCGTCAAATTTGGCGCTATTTTGGTTTGCGTTAAATTTTAAACTCGCCGCCGAACCATTTTTATAAAAAATATCCGAAAAATTTAGCTCTTTTTCTAACACGTTCATCGCGTTTTTACTCACGCACAGATGCAGCTTGCTTCTTTTTGCTATCTCGCGGGCGAGCTTTAAACCCAGATTTACGCCGCTTGCGCCGCTGATACCTAGAAAAATTTTCATCTTATCATCACCTGTTTTTTTGAGACGATTTGCGCGCTAAAGACCTTTTTGTCATTATTTTTAACCTTGATGGTCTCGCCTAGATTGCCGTTTTCTAGCGCCGTGACCTCGACGATGATGCTAAGCGCACCGTCGCTAAGCACCGCATTGACGCGCTCGCCTTTTTTTATGAGCGGTAGCGGGGTAAACTGCCGTAGCCGCAGCACTTCGCCGCTTTTTATGTTTTGCTTGGCCGCTAGCCTCGCATTTGGCGCGTCGCTCATCATGTCGGGGCTAAACTCGCCAAGCTCGACCCAGTCCTTTGCAAAGTCGCCGATACCTAGCATTTGGCGCGTCGCAAGCGGCTTAGTAGCCCTTAAAACCGGCATTTTTGCGCTAACTTCATATCTAAAAAATACGCTTGGCTGCAAGCCGTTTGGCGTGACAAAACCGGCTCTAAAGCTGCCTTTTGGATTGATTTTGTTTACGTAAATTTTATCGAATTTGTATTCGTGGAAGTTTTTAGGAAGTTCGTTTTGAGGCTCGATAAGCGGAAATTTGACGAATTGTAGTCCCTTAAACTCGCTCGTAACCTCTTGCAAAAACGCGCGCTGCACGAGAGCTAACGCGTCGCAGTTTTTTACAAATATCGTCTCTCCGCCGCTTTTGTCCTCAAGCTCTACGCCGCGCTTTTTTAAAATCTCCGCTAAATCTCGCGAATTTATTTTTGCGGCTTTGTTTTCGCCTAAATTTAAAATTTCGTCGTTTTTGCCTGCAAAACCCAAGTCCGCAAGCGTTATTTTGCCGTTTGAAACGCAATACATCGGCCAAAGCGCTAAATCTGAAGAAAATAAAAAAAAGGGAAAAAATAGTAAGAAAAAAATGGAGCGGGAAACGAGATTCGAACTCGCGACCCCAACCTTGGCAAGGTTGTGCTCTACCCCTGAGCTATTCCCGCACCGTTTGAGAAGTCGCAATTTTAGCAAAAACGTTTTCATTTGTCAAGAAAATTTCAAAATTTTTACGATTTCGCCCGCTTTTAGCTCGCCGAGGCTTTCGCTTGTTACCAAAACGGCGTTACTTTTGATAAGCGGAGTTATCATGCCAGAGCCGAATTTATTATTATCCGTCACGACAAATTTGCCGTCACAGTAGCTGCCCAGCACGATATTTTGGCGTCCAGATTTTATTTTTACGTCTTGATTTAGGGCGGCGTCAAATTTTTCTAGTCGCGCACCCTTTAAAAAAGGAACGACTAGCAAAAAGCACATCAAAAACGCCGCCATCGGATTTCCGGGCAGGATAAAGACGATTTTTTTATCTTTTATAAAAGCTTTGCTCGGTCGTCCGGGGCGGATATTTACGCCGTCAAAAAGCTCGCTAAAGCCTAAATTTAAAAGCGCCGTTTTCATAAAATCAGCCTCGCCCTTGCTCGCTCCGCCGCTTGTTATGATGACGTCAAATTCGGCCGACTCTAGCGCGCGCGTCGTACTTTCTAGATCGTCCTTAATAATGCCCGCGTACGAGCTAGCAAAGCCGAAGCTTTGAAGCAAAGACGCGATGCCTGCGCCGTTTGCGTTGTATATTTGCTCCTCGCTGGCGTTTTGCCACGGCTCGACCACTTCGTCGCCGCTTGAAAATATACCGATTCTTAGCTCGCGCTCTACACAGACGCAATAAATGCCCTGAGCAGCTAGCATCATTACTCTTGCGGGCATTAAAATTTCGCCTTTTTTTAGCAAAATTTCGCCAGCTTTGACCTCTTCGCCCTTATATCTTAGGGCGTTAAATTTTTTGACTTTGCTTTGCGGCGAGAGCTTGCCGTCCTGCAAAATAGCATCCTCAAAAGGCACGACCGTGTCGGCATTTGTCGGCATTTTAGCGCCGGTCATTATCTTTACGCATTCGCCTTTTTTTAGCGCAATCTCGGCCTCATCGCCCGCCAGCACGGTTGCTGCGACGCTTAGCGGCTCGTTAAAATCGTCAAATTTGAGCGCGTAGCCGTCCATCGCGGCATTGTCAAAGGAGGGCAAGTTTTTAACGGCAACGACGTCCTGCGCTAAAATTTTGCCCGTCGCGCGCTCAAGGCTCGAAAACTCGCCGTAGCCGTCAAATTTGGCTTTTTCTAGGATTAAATTTTGAGCAAGCTCTAGCGTCATTTTACTCCTCCAGCCTGCGTATTTTTGCGCCCAGAGCCGCCAGCTTGCGCTCTAGCCCCTCGTAGCCTCTATCCAGGTGATAAATTCTGTGCACGCGGCTAGTTCCGTTTGCTGCAAGAGCCGCTAGCACTAGGGCTGAGCTTGCGCGAAGATCGGTAGCCATCACGTCTGCGGCGTTTATCTCGCCTCCGCCGTAGATCGTCGCGATGTGGCCGTTTAGACGGATATCCGCACCCATACGCGTGAGCTCGCTAACGTGCATAAATCGGTTCTCAAAAAGCCTCTCGTCTATCGTACTAACGCCGTTTGCCGTGAGCGAGAGCGCCATAAACTGCGCCTGCATATCGGTCGGAAATCCCGGGAACTCAGTCGTCACGATCTCGACGGGATTTACGTTTTTGGCCGGCATTATCGTGATTTTGTCGCCGTCCACGACGGTTTCAAAGCCCATTTGGTTAAATTTAGTAAGCACGGCTCGCAGATGCGCAGCGTTGGCGTTTGTTATGGTTACTTGCGAGTTCGTGATCGCCCCGGCGCAAAGATACGTGCCCGCCTCGATCCTATCGGGGATGACCGCTATCTCGCCCACATCCAGCAGGCGCCTATCCGTGCCCTCGATCACGAGCTCGTCCGTGCCGATACCCTCGATCTTTACGCCGCCTGCGGCCAAAACCTCGCAAAGCTGCACCACCTCAGGCTCTTTGGCGACGTTGATTAGATGCGTCGTGCCGTGAGCGAGCGCGGCGGCCATGATGATGTTTTCGCTGCCCGTTACCGTGATCTTGTCAAACACGATCTGCGCGCCCTTTAGCCCGTCAGGCGCCGTGGCTACGACATAGCCTTGCTTTATCTCGATGTTTGCGCCCATTTTTTCGAGCGCGCTTAGGTGTAGATCTATCGGCCTTTGTCCGATCGCGCAGCCGCCGGGCAGACTCACCTCGCAGTGGCCAAACCTAGCTAGCAGCGGCCCAAGAACCAGGATAGAGGCGCGCATTTTGCGCACGATGTCGTAGTTGGCCTTCGTGGAGCTAACGTAATTTGAGTTGATTTTTAGCGTGTGATCGTCCGCAAATTCGCATTTTGCGCCCAAATTTACGAGCAGCGTCGCCAATGTTTTTATATCCGCGACGTTTGGCATATTTTTTAGCGTCACGTCGTTTTTTATGATTAGAGCTCCGGCTATGAGGGGCAGGGCGGCGTTTTTCGCGCCGCTTATGGCGACCTCGCCGCCTAGTTTCGCGTTTCCTTCGATTTCTAAATAATGCATCATCTTAAATCCTTAAATAAAATCCAAAGTATAGTGAAATTTAGCTTATAAATTTAAATTTATGCCGATATTTACCGATTTATTTATATAATCCTGCTTTTAGGCAGTTCGTCTCTACGGCTTGTCTCTTGGGTAAATTTAAATGATCTAGAAATTTTCTCCCTCGATGAACTATTATGTTCTATCTTCGGTCGAAAATTTCGTCGAAACATTTAAATTTATCACAAGATACTTCGCCTTGAAATTTAAATATAAAATAGGATGATTTAAATGAAATTTACCATTTTTTTACCTCTTGTGTCGATTGGTGCTTTGATTTTTAGCGGTTGCGCGAACAATACGCCCAAAATTTACCCGACCGATCAAAGCGGACAGATTTTAAACGCGAGATTTTTAAACTCGCAGCAAGACGCATTTAACGATCTAGGCGGCATAGCGCTTTCAAATTTTATGCAAGGCTTTTTAGGCAAAAAAGACGGCGGAGACTGCTCGGGCTTCGTTTCGCTCGTAAATAAAAACATAAATAACGTTTACTTTTCCGAGACGAATTTACTCAAATTTTACGGCGAGCAAGGATCGAAATCTCAAGCCATTTATAATCTTTACAAAAAGCGAAATTTGATCTCGCAAACAAGTCCAAAGCTTGGAGATTTGGTATTTTTTAACAACACCACGAGTCAAACCAAAGGCAAAAACAAGCAAATCATAACCCACCTTGGCATCATAGACCGCATAGAGGACGACGGAACTATAAGATTTATGCATAATACCAGAGGCAAAAACAAAAGCGGATTTATAAATCTATTTCAAAAAAATAGCCACAAAATAGGCGGCAAAGAGGTAAACTCCTACATCGTAGCGTGCAAGGGCGGCGACGCTACTTGCCTAACGTCAAACAGATTCGCCGGCTTTGGCAAGGTTAATTTTTAGCTAAATTTATGTCTAAATTTTATATGATAAAGCCTTTAAAAAGGAGCCGTTTTTGAAAGCTACGATATCGCTCATCGCGTTAAATTGTCTAGTATATCTTGCCGTTTACTGCGGCATTTGCGGTAGTAACGTGACGCTTGGGCTAAATATGTTTTTCACGGACGGACTTTACGTCTGGCAGCCGGCGACTTCGATGTTTATGCATGCAAATTTAGCCCATCTACTGATGAATATGGCGGTTTTGTATCAGTTTGGCTCGCTTCTTGAGCGGTACTACGGCAGTGAAAAATTCGCCGTCGTTTACTGCGTCGGAGGCGTTTTGACCTCGCTACTTAGTTTTATTTATATTTATGTTATGTTTAAAACTAACGGAACTTTTATAAATTTAGTCGGAGCTAGCGGCGCGATTAGCCTGCTACTAGGCGTTTTGGCGTTTTTGGACGCAAGCAGCAGAAAAGGGCTAATAATCGCTATCTTGCTAATGAGCTTTGCCCCCGTAGCCATGGGCGTAAACGTCGCCTGGTATGCGCACATCATCGGCTTTGCGTTAGGGTATTTCGGGGTAAAATTTAAGGTGATAAAATGAGATTTTTTGATCAAATTTGGGAAATTTTAGAGTGCGGCGACAAGGAGCTTAAATTTGATAAATTTAAACGATTTTACGCCGAGTATAAGGCCGGTAAATTTGACGCGCAGATAGAAGAGGGCGGTAAATTTGACGAGATAAAACAGCTCGAGCGCCCAAGTTACGCGGCATTTTGCGAGGTCGTAGCTATGAGAGAAATAGGCGGCAAAAAACAAGCCGACAAACAAAAAGCCTTCCTTCACTCGATCGCACATATCGAATACAGCGCCGTAGATATCGCGCTAGATGCGGCGTATCGCTTCCGCGCGCTACCAAAGGCCTACTATGACGACTGGCTAGAGGTCGCGCAGGATGAGATCAGGCACTTTAAGATGATCGAGGATCACATGGCTAAATTTGGCGTGAAATACGGCGATTTTACCGTGCACGACGGGCTTTTTATCGCTTTACAAAACACCTCCGCGTCGCTGCTTGAGCGCATGGCGGTGCTGCCTAGATATATGGAGGCAAACGGCCTTGACGCAAATGCTTTTATGCTAAAAAAATTAGAAACCGAGCGCGAAAAAGATGAAGACAAGGCGCGGCTTTGCGAAATTTTGCAAGTCATTTTAGACGAGGAAATCTCGCACGTCTCAAAGGGCGATCGTTGGTTTAAATTTGCCTGCGAAAAAGAAGGCGTAAGCCCCGAAATCTATGCGCAAATCGTACAAAAAATCTACCCTAAAGCCTTTTTGCAGTCCCGCGAGCTAAACGTGAGCGCGCGACTAAAATCAGGCTTTAGCGAGGCAGAGATCGAGCACATAAAAAATCTATCAAAGGCTGGAAAGGTGGTATAAATGAAAAAAATCTACTTTATCAGGCACGCAAAAGCCGTAGAAGAGGGCGAAGGCAGCGACTTTGAGCGCGATCTAAGCGAGCGCGGCAAAAAAGACCTGTCACTGATGTGCGAACGGCTAAAAAAGCATGAGGTGAAGGCGGATGCGATATTTTCAAGCCCTGCCAAACGCTGCGCCAAAACGGCTCAAAAGCTAGCCGAAGCGGTTAAATTTAAGAAGAAAATCAAATTTAAAGACGAGCTATACAGAGCGCAGACACATGAGCTTTTGACTTTCATAAGGGAGTTTGACGACAAATTTCAAACCGTATTTGTTATAGTCCACAACGACGCTATAACTGAAATTTGCGAGCTTTTAAGCGACGCCGCGATCGGAAATATACCCACATGCGGCATCTTTTGCGTCGAATTTGACGGCAGCTTCAAGGAGCTAAAAGAACACGGCGCAAAAGCTCTGTTTTTTGACTATCCTAAAAAGCATAAAAAATAGGGCAATCAAAAGCTCTATTTTATTCCTGCATTTTTCATCAACTTAATTACTTCAAAAAATTACCTCAAAAAACACACAATAACGAGCAAAATATTTAGCAAAATAAGCATAAAAATTATCCGTTAAATTTAGCATGAAATTTGATGGATAATTTATTTTAGTTCAAAAGGTAAAATGCCAGCAAATACCGTATTTTAGGCATTTACTGAAGATATTGAAGCAATACAAAAGAGATATAAATATTTATTTGAAAATTATAGTTTTCAATACAAAATGGCAAAAATAGTCTGCATTTTACTTTTTAACTTATTTTTATAAGCATTAAAATATGTATCATAAAAATTGAGTGTTTTCTGTATATGGGATTAATTTTTTGATTTTTAAAAAACTTTAGCACTAAATGTTTTATTGCAGATTAATTGTATATTTTTTGTAGCAAAAAAATTAAATTAGAATTTTATATTCAAAGGTCTTTATGCCTAAAATGATTTATCTACAAAACCCCTAGAACAAAAAATAAAGAAAAGAAAAATAGAACAAGCATCGGAAATTTGTAAAAAGAAGGGGATTAATTAAGAAATAAATGGTGCGCTCGAAGGAATTCGAATCCCTGACCTTTTGAACCGCAATCAAATGCTCTATCCAGCTGAGCTACGAGCGCACTTTAAAAGAAATGTGAAGTATAGCCAAAGGTTTCTTAAATCTTTCATAAATTTTGATATATTTGTAAAAATTTCATTTTTTTGCCTACCCTACTACGTCAAAATTACTGCACGGCTATCAAATTTCAAATTTATATACTAAATTTGCCATATTTAATCGTCTATAAAAAATCTTTATGTTATCTTATACGGCAAATTTAATTAAAAACAAGTGCGTCTGGCTTAAAGCAGTCACAATCGCCAAAATATAGAAATAAATTAAGAAAAAAGCCAAAAAATTAGTAGCAAAACGGCAAAGATAACAAAAAGAGCGAATTTAAAGACGGCATGCAAAGATCGAGCTCTAAAAAAGCAAATTTCAAGCATCAGCAAGCAAAAAAGAGTAAAATTTGAAAAACGACAAAGAAAGGAAAGCCAAGTGATACATAAAATTTTGATCGCAAACCGCGGAGAGATCGCCGTTCGCGTGATACGCGCCTGCAAAGATCTACACATCAAAAACGTCGCTATCTACACCAAGCCCGACCAAGACTGCCTGCACGTCAAAATAGCCGACGAGGCCTACCAGATCGGTATCGATCCGATCAAGGGCTACCTAGACGCCAAGCGCATCGTCGAGGTCGCAAAAGCATGCGGCGCAGACGCGATACACCCGGGCTACGGTTTTTTGAGCGAAAACTACGAATTTGCCAAAGAGGTCGAGGATGCGGGGCTGGTTTTCATAGGACCTACAGCCGACGTCATCCGTAAAATGGGCAATAAAAACATCGCTCGCTATCTGATGAATAAAAACGGTATCCCTATCGTGCCTGGCACCGAAAAGCTAAACAACGAAACGATAGAAAACATCAAGCTCTACGCCGAACGTATCGGCTACCCGGTCATCCTAAAAGCTAGCGGCGGCGGCGGCGGACGCGGTATCCGCGTCGTGTGGAAAGAAGAGGAGCTAGAGTCTAGCTTTGAAAGCTGCAAGCGCGAGGCTAAGGCGTTTTTTAACAACGACGAAGTTTTCATGGAAAAGTACGTCGTAAATCCGCGCCACATCGAGTTTCAAATTTTAGGCGATAAATACGGCAACATCATCCACCTGGCAGAACGCGACTGCTCGATCCAGCGCCGCCACCAAAAGATCCTCGAGATAGCGCCTAGCCCCACTATGAGCGAAAGCCTGCGAAAGAGTATGGGCGTGACCGCAGTCGCAGCGGCAAAGGCAGTAAACTACACCAACGCCGGCACGATCGAGTTTTTGCTCGATGATTACAACAACTTTTATTTTATGGAGATGAACACCCGTATCCAGGTCGAGCACGGCGTGACCGAGGAGATCACGGGCGTGGATCTTATCGTGCGCCAGATCCGCATCGCAGCCGGCGAGATCCTCGACATGGAGCAAAGCGACGTCATCACGCAAGGTTTTGCGATCGAGGCGCGTATCACTGCCGAGGATGCATGGCAAAACTTCATCCCGAGCCCTGGCGAAATCACCGGCTATTACCCTGCTCTTGGACCTTCCGTGCGCGTGGATAGCCACCTATATAAAGACTATCAGATACCGCCGTTTTACGATAGCTTGCTAGCTAAACTCATCGTCCGAGCCCCTAGCTACGACCTAGCCGTAAATAAACTAAAACGCGCGCTAGATGAGTTTACCATCGAAGGCAGCGTCAAAACCACGATCCCGTTTTTGCTCAGCATTAGCAAGGAGCGCGACTTTAGGCGAGGATTTTTCGATACGTCCTACGTCGAAAACAAGATGCCTACCCTGCTAGAAAAAATGAAAACCAAAGACAACGAAGACAACGAAGAGGTGATCGCCGCCATCGCCGCCGCGATACAAAGAGTAAAAGACGCCAGAAAATTTAAAGAGGAACACGCGAATGAATGATTTTTTCGATAGTTTAAAGGATATAAAAAAAGAGCTGCAAAAAGAGCAAAATGCAAATTTGAGCTCAAATTCAGCCGCCAAAAATGCCGCGAAGCAAAATTTAAAGCCTGAGCCAAAAACTTTTAGCAAAGAAGAAGCCATCGCACACAAAGAGCAAAATTTGCGCGATGAATTTCTAGCCTACGTCAAGGACGCGGATATCAAAAAGTGCTAGTAGTGCCGTTTTCCACCCTGCCTAGCCCCTGCCCCTACCTCAAGGACAGGGACTCGCGCATGGAGTATCGCTACGTGGACGGCTGCGACTTTGCCGTAAACGACGCTCTAGCTAGGCGCGGTTTTAGGCGCTTTGGCAAGTATTTCTCCAAGCCAAACTGTGCAGGTTGCCGCGAGTGCGTAAATATCAGGGTTGATGCGCTAAATTTTAAATTTAATAAATCCGCCCGCCGCACTATACGCAAAAACGAAAACACCAAAATCATCCTCACAAAGCCGCTCATAGACGACGCGCACGTGGCGCTATACAAAAAATACCATAAATTTATGCAGCAAAAGCGCGAGTGGAAGTACTACGAGCTGGACTTTCGCCGCTACTACGAGCTCTACGTCGCGGGGCACGCGGAGTTTGGCAAGGAGATAGCGTATTTTGCAGACGGCAGGCTCATCGGCGTCGATCTCGTTGACATCCTTAGCGACGGCATCTCGGCGGTTTATTGCTACTATGATCCTGATTTTGCGGACCTTAGCATCGGCAGATACTCGCTCTATCAGCAAATTTTACTGGCTAGGCAGCTAAATTTGCGCTGGATATACCTGGGCTACTACGTCAAAGACTGCCCTAGCCTGGCTTATAAGGCCGACTACAAGCCCTACGAGCGCCTGTGCGAATACGTCCCGCTAGACGAAACGCCCGTGTGGGAAAAAGCGGAATAAAAAATGCTTTCAAATGCGTTTTATAAAGGCAAAATTTGATAAAAGTAAGTCAAAATCTAGAATCTCTAAGCATAGAAACATCGGATGCGGATCTGTTTTTCGAGCTACAAGCGCTCATAAAGCGAAACTTTGCCAAGACGCTGGGGCAAAAAGGCAAAGTGATGTCGTTTTACGACGAAAACGAGAAGGTTCAGCGCAAATATTTCGTCAAATTTCTAAAAAAACTCTGCCAAAGATACGAGCTAAAAAACGTAAATTTAAACTTCGCCGAGTATAAAACCATCAAACTCCACTACATACAACCAAACTCGCTAAAAGCCATGGTTTTCGTCGATGTCGCCTTCGTGCGTGGCGGCGCGATATTTAGCTTCGATCGCTCAAACGAGTCTTTTATCTTGCACATCATCAGGGGCTTTGAGTCAAAGCAAATTTTATCCGCCGAGGGTCAAATCGCGCTAAATATCGCAAATTTGGGCGAGTGCGAGCTCCTAGAAGAGCTGTTTAACAAAAGCGAATATATGAAATTTTCGATTATCTTTAACTATAACGAAGAGGAATTTGAAAATTTTAAAAAACAGATCAAAATCTGCGCCAAGAAAAACGAGGCCAAATTTGCTGCTCTTGCTAGCCTTTTCGAGGATCATTTTATGGTGCTTGGATGCGATAAAAACGATAGCTTCGAGGAGGTGCGAAACCGCTATCTGGAGCTCGTCAAAGCCTATCACCCCGACTTTCACGCCGCGCTTAGCCACGAGCTTTTGGACGAGTGCAAAACGCAGTTTCAGCGCATCCAAAACGCCTATGAGAGCTTGAAGCCGTATTTTAAGGAGCTTGAAGTGGGAGCGGAGTAAATTTACTTTTTCAAATTTGAACAAATTTGATGCTAAATCAAATTCGTGTTTTTAGGCGCAAACCCTGCCTCGGCTGGCTAAATTTAAACGATACGGAGACGATGTTGCAAGAAAATTTTTTATATAAATATTGTAAAACCCATGGCAAGGTCGCTACGAACATCATTGTGGCGGTCTATTTTTTATTTGCCCTCGGCATTTTTATCGTACCCGGCGACATTCTTTCTTGCTGCGAGATTTGCCGAGAGTTCGTAAATTTTATGAAACAATACTTTCCCAATATCCAAATTTTTAGCAACGTGAGCCCGTTTAAAGAGGAAATCGAATTTTACACAAGCTATATGTGGGTACTGGGGCTGCTTTGGGCGGCGGAGATGGCGTTTTATGTTACCTGCATATACACGGTATTTATGGACACGGATATAGACGAGCGCGAGGATATAAAAAAACTAAGCTGGAAAATGCTCGTATTTAGATTTACGTTCGGTCTTTTTGCCATATACGTGTATTATACGGGTTACATCGTCACGGGCGGCGTTAGCTTTATGGCGTGGAATATTAAGATAGATTTTGCGACCAAATTTGAAATATTTCAATACATATCACTTTTTCAGAGTATTTTCTCTGCCGTGGGAATATATTTACTGACATCGCTAATCTATATACTTTATTACAAATTTTTTAGCCGCAAAATCCGAAACGACCAAATTTAAAAGCAAAAAGCCCCTCGCCAAAAGCTCGCTTAAATTTAAAATTTACGCTTAAATTTGCGGCGAGCTCGGCAAATTTGCCTCGCTCCAAGCGTCAAATTTTACTTACCGGATTGTAGCAGATAGGTCTTTTTACGCTCGCTGGAGCTGCCGATATTTAGCGCGAGGCGGTATTTGGTTATCGTGCGGCGGACGACCTCGACGTTAAATTCCTTCTTTATAAACTCCAAAATTTTCAGATCGCTAAGCGGCTTGGCGGGGTTTTCGTTTCGGACGAGATTTGCTACGAAGTCCTTGATGCCCTTGTTTGAGACGTCCTCGTCGATCGCAGCGGAGAAAAAGCTCTTTATAGGCACGAGTCCGCGCGAACACTCGAGGTATTTGTTTGAGATGCCGCGCGAGATGGTTGACGGGTTTCGCCCCAGATCCTCGGCGATGTCCTTTAGGCGCATAGGCTTGATGTCGCCGCCAAAAAAGTAGTCGTACTGATACTCAACTAACATGAGGGCGATCTTGCGCAGCGTGGCTTTTCGCATATCAAGCGCGTCTATGAGGTCTTTTGCCTCTTTTACGCGCGAGGCGACAAAGCTCTCTTTTTCGTCCAGCCCCTCGACGTCGATGACGATCTCTGGATAAAAGTCGTCGTTGATGCGCACCTCGATACCGCCCGAGCTCGTGTCTATGACGATGTCGGGGATGATCGCCGCAGCCTCGCTCATATACTCGATCGCGGGCGGATTTTTTAGCCTCTTGATGACGGCTAGAGCTTCGTTGTAGAGCGGGATTTTACGCATTTGGGAGAGATTTTCGAAATTTAACGCAAGCTTTTTAGCGCTTTCAAAGAGCTTTTCATCCAAATTTAGCTCCTCAAGCTGAAACAAAAAGCTCTCTTTGTAGTCCTTTGCGCCGATGCCCGCGGGCTCGAGGTAGGCAAACCGCTTTCGCACCGACTCGATCTCCGCCTCGCCAAATTCGTCAAAGATTTCAGGCTCGTAGTAGCCCTCCTCGTTTATACACTCGATGATTTTCATCGCGATTTTTTGTGATTTTTCGGTCGGAAAAAGGGGTTTATCTATCTGCTCGATTAGCTTGTCGTAAAGCCCGGTTTTAGCCACGCTAAAGCTTTCGATATTGTCTGTTACGCTGTTTTTTGATATTTCTTTGAAGAAGTTTTTATCTTTTTTAGACGGCGCGGCGCTCGGTAGCTCGCTTAAATTTCGTTGCTGCACGCTTGCAAACGGATTATCCGCTAAAAACGGCTCAAGCGTCTCCTTTAGCTCCTCGACGCTGCTGCTTAGTATCGGCAGCCACGAGCGCAACGTGTGCGAGAGCTTATTTTTGGGAGCTTGAGTTTGCTTTAGCATTATTCTACAAATTTAAACTCTTCGCCCAGATAGTGGGTGCGCACGAGTTTGTTGTTCGCGACTTCGTTCGCGCTGCCGCTAGCTAGCAGGCTACCGTCCTTGATCACGTAGGCGCGGTCGCAGATAGCTAGCGTCTCGCGGACGTTGTGGTCGGTGATGAGCACGCCTATGCCGAGCTTCTTTAGATCGCGAACGATGCTTTGTATGTCGCTAACGGCGATCGGATCGACACCGGCAAAGGGCTCATCCAGGAGCAAAAATTTAGGCGTGATGATGAGGCTTCTAGCGATCTCGCAGCGTCTACGCTCGCCGCCGCTTAGGCTCACGCCCTTTCGCAAGCGTATGGGCTCGATATTTAGCAAATTTAGCATTTCATTTACTTTTTTCTCGCGAACGGCCTCGTCTTTATATAAGATCTCGGCACCTAGTAGTAAATTTTCCTCGACGGAGAGGTCTTTAAATATACTTGATTCTTGCGGCAAATAGCCGATCCCCATATGCGCCCGCTTATGCAGAGGCACCTTCGTCACGTCCGCGCCGTCTAAAAACACGCTGCCGCTAGTTGGCGAGATAAGTCCGCAGATCATATAAAACATAGTCGTTTTACCGGCACCGTTTGGCCCCAGCAGCCCTACTACCTCGCCGCTTTTAACCTCCAGCGAGATGCCTTTTATGATGTTTGTTTTTTTGATTGTTTTTTGTAAATCTTTAACTTCTAATTTATGCACCGTAAACCTCGTATTTTCGCCCTTTTTGGCTAGGCGAGATGACTACCTTGACGCATTTTTCGCCCAAATTTTCTAGCGCCTTTTCCAGTCGCTCGTCGCCCCACTCTACTAGGTGAAGCCCCTCTTCTAGCAAATTTTCAAAAAGTCCGTTTTGTAAAATCGCGTCAAGTCCGTTTTGATAGATATCGTAGTGATAAATTTTATCCCCGTAGCTTTGCATGACTGAAAACGTGGGCGAAGTAACCTCCGTATCGATGCCGCGAGCCTTTACGATGGCTTTAACTAACGTCGTTTTGCCGCTGGCTAAATTTCCTTGCAAGATAACGACGCCGCTTTGAGGTAAAATTTTTACCACTTCCTCAAGCTCGTCTAGTCCCAAATTTAGCTCTATCATAGCTCTTTTACGTATAGCGCTTGGGCTGATTTTGGGATGCTTTTGGTCTCCGGGATCGCCAGCACTTCGTAGCGCGCCTCTCTCGTTAAAAATTTGATCGTAATCACGTCGCCGATCTTGACCTCTTTGGCTGGTTTGGCGACGACGCCGTTTACGCTCACGACGCCACTTTTGCACATATCTTCGCTGACTGCGCGCCTTTTTGTGATATTTACGGTATTTAAAAATTTATCTACTCTCATGGCGGCGATTTTAGCCAAATTTGGCTTAAATTTTTAATTCCTCGCCGCTGCATATTAAATTTAATGTAAATTTGACGTTTAGCGCACTCGATTTTAGCGGAGATATTTATTCCAAATTAATCAAATTTGGCTAAAATACGCGTCATCTCAATATAAAGGATAGAGAATGAAAAAAGACGTGAAAAAAGTCGTTCTCGCCTATTCGGGCGGACTTGATACGAGCATTATTTTAAAATGGCTGCAAGACGAGTATAAATGCGAAGTGGTGACCTTTACCGCCGATATCGGCCAGGGCGAGGAGCTAGAACCCGCACGCCAAAAAGCGCTGGAGCTCGGTATAAAACCCGAAAATATATTTATAGAGGATTTAAAAGAAGAATTTGCGCGGGATTTCGTATTTCCGATGTTTAGAGCAAACGCCGTTTACGAGGGCGAGTATCTACTAGGCACCTCGATAGCTCGCCCGCTAATAGCTAAAAAGCAAGCCGAAATCGCCGCCAAAGTAGGCGCCGACGGCGTGAGCCACGGAGCGACCGGCAAAGGCAACGACCAAGTGCGCTTCGAGCTAGGCTACTACGCGCTGGGAGATAACCTAACCATCATCGCTCCTTGGCGCGAGTGGGATCTAAACAGCCGCGAAAAGCTACTAAAATACGCCGAAAAAAACGGTATCAAAATAGAAAAGAAACCGGGCAAAAGCCCCTACTCTATGGACGCAAATTTGCTCCATATCAGCTACGAGGGCTTAGTACTTGAAAACCCTGCTCACGCTCCGGAAGCCGATATGTGGCGCTGGACGGTAAGCCCAAAAGACGCGCCAAACGAAAGCGAGATAATAGAAATCGGCTACGAAAAAGGCGATCCCGTTAGCATAAACGGTAAAAAAATGAGTCCAGCAGCGCTACTAGCCGAGCTGAACCGCCTAGGCGCAAAACACGGTATCGGTAGACTAGACCTCGTAGAAAACCGCTCAGTCGGCATGAAAAGCCGCGGCTGCTACGAAACTCCGGGCGGTACGATAATGCTAAAAGCTCACCGCGCGATCGAGAGCATCACGCTAGACCGCGGCGCGGCACACCTAAAAGACGAGCTAATGCCTCGCTACGCAGAGCTCATCTATAACGGCTACTGGTGGTCGCCTGAGCGTATCATGCTGCAAGCGCTCATCGACAAGAGCCAAGAGAACGTAAACGGCACGGTCAAAGTCGAGCTCTACAAAGGCAACGTCATCGTGCTAGGACGCGACAGCAAGACGGACAATCTCTTTAGCGAAGCGTTTTGCACGTTTGAAGAGGACAGCGTGTTTGATCAAAAAGACGCGAACGGATTTATCAAACTAAATGCGCTAAGATTTATCATCGGACGCAAAAACGGACGCAAATTTAACTAAATAAAAGGATAAAAATGAAAGTACTACTAATAAAAGACGTAAAATCGCTCGGAAAAGCCGGCGAAATCAAAGAGGTAAAAGAAGGCTACGGAAATAACTTCCTAATCGGCAAAGGCTTTGCTAAGGCCGCGACTCCCGATGTTTTGCGCCAGTACGAAGCCGAGCAAAAACGCAAGGCCGAGGAGTTAAAATACGAGATCGCAAACATAGAAAAGCTAAAATCCGAGATCGAAAAAATCACGCTCAAGGTTAAAAAGCCGCTCGGAGCAAACGGAGCGCTATTTGGCGCGGTAACGAAGGATGAAATTTCAGAAGCGCTAGAAAAAAATCATCATCTAGTCGTAGATAAAAAGGCATTTGACTTCGCGCACACTATAAAAGCGACAGGCATCTACGAAGTGGACGTCAAGCTCGGCCATGCCGTGCGCGCCACGCTAAAACTAGACGTCGAGGGCGAATAAGTGTTTCACGCGACTACTATTTTAGCCTATAAAGGCAAGAACAAATCGGTCATCGGCGGCGACGGACAAGTGAGCTTTGGCAACACGGTGCTAAAAGGCAACGCGGTAAAAATCCGCAAAATACACAGCGGCAAGGTCCTAGCGGGCTTTGCCGGCAGCACCGCGGATGCGTTTAATCTCTTTGATATGTTTGAAAACAACCTCGAGCACGCCAAAGGCGACCTGCTAAAAGCGGTGATCGAGTTTAGCAAAGAGTGGCGCAAGGATAAATATCTGCGCAAGCTAGAAGCTATGATGCTAGTGCTTGACCGCGAGAAAATTTTCCTTTTAAGCGGAACTGGCGATGTCGTAGAACCCGAAGACGGCAAGATAGCCGCCATCGGAAGCGGCGGCAACTACGCCCTATCCGCAGCCAGAGCTCTGGATAAATTTGCTCAGATCGACGAGGAGGAGCTCGTAAAAGAGAGCCTAAAGATCGCGGGCGAAATTTGCATTTACACGAACACGAACATAAAAACCTACGTTTTAGAATAGAGAAAAGATGAATTTAACCCCAAAAGAGATAGTGAAATTTTTAGACGATTACGTCATCGGGCAAAAGGACGCTAAAAAGATCATCGCCATCGCGCTACGAAACCGCTACCGCAGGATGAAACTGGATAAAACGATGCAAGACGATATCATGCCAAAAAACATCCTAATGATAGGCTCCACGGGCGTGGGCAAAACCGAGATCGCAAGACGCTTGTCAAAGATGATGGGCTTGCCGTTTATAAAAGTAGAAGCTAGCAAATACACCGAAGTGGGCTTCGTCGGACGCGATGTAGAAAGCATGGTGCGCGACCTGGCAGCTGCGTCGGTAAATTTGGTCAAAGCCGAACAGCGCGAGAAAAACCGCGAGAAAATCGACGAATACGTAAAAGATAAGATAATAAAAAAACTCCTGCCGCCTCTGCCGACGGGTGCGAGCGAAGAGAAAAAAGCAGACTACGAAAAAAGCTACGAAAAGATGATGAGTAGGCTAGAAAACGGCGATCTAGATGATCTTAGTATCGAGATAGAGGTCGTGCAAAATAGCTTTGACGCGGGCGCGAACGTACCGCCCGATATGGCGCAAATGCAAGAAAGCTTCGTCAAAATCATCGGCCTAAGTAACAAAACCGTCAAAAAAGAGATGAAGGTAAAAGACGCCAAAGAAGCGCTCAAAAACGAAGCTAGCGATAAAATTTTAGATATAGAGAGCATCAAAACCGAAGCCGTGCGAAGAGCAGAAAACGAGGGCATAATCTTTATCGACGAGATCGATAAGGTCGCGGTGAGCTCAGGAAACTCCGGTAGGCAAGATCCGAGCAAAGAAGGCGTGCAACGCGACTTGCTACCTATCGTGGAGGGTTCGACGGTGACGACCAAATTTGGCGCCATAAAGACCGACCATATCCTTTTTATCGCCGCGGGTGCCTTTCACATCAGCAAGCCAAGCGATCTGATCCCCGAGCTTCAAGGGCGTTTCCCGCTGCGAGTTGAGCTTGATAGCCTAGATGAAAATGCGCTGTATCAAATTTTAACCCAGCCCAAAAATTCTCTACTCAAACAATACGAAGCGCTTTTAAAAACCGAAAACGTTGAGCTTAAATTTAACGATGAAGCTATCAGAGCTATCGCTAAAATAGCCCAAAACGCTAACGAAAAAATGGAAGATATCGGCGCTAGACGCCTACACACCGTGATCGAGCGCGTGATCGAGGATATCAGCTTTGAGGCTAATGAGCACGGCGGCGAGACGGTAGAAGTAGACAAAGCTCTCGTAGAAAAGCGTCTCTCAGACGTCGTCGAGGATCAGGATCTAGCGAGATATATCTTATGAAATCGGGCTTTGTCAGCATCATAGGCCGTACGAATGCAGGCAAAAGCTCGCTTTTAAATTTTTTGCTTGATGCGAAGATCACCATCGTCTCGCACAAGCAAAATGCCACGAGGCGCAAGATCAGCGGTATCGTGATGAACGGCGAAGATCAGGTCGTTTTTACCGATACGCCGGGACTTCACGAGAGCAACAAGACGCTAAACAAACTCATGATAAACGAAGCGATAAAATCGATGAGCGACTGCGATGCGATCGTATTTTTGGCGCCTATTCACGACGACATAGACGACTACGTCAAATTTCTAAATTTAAATCCGCAAAAACCTCATATCCTGGTACTCACCAAAGTTGACGAAGTCTCAAACGCTAAAGTGCTTGAAAAAATAGCACAGTACCAAAAATTTCAAGACAAATTTACCGCGCTTTTGCCTTTTAGCGTCAAAAAGCAAACTTACAAAAAGCCGCTTTTAGATGAAATTTGCAAGCTTTTGCCCGAGCACGAGTATTTTTACGATCCGGAATTTTTAACGCCGACAAATGAAAAGGAAATTTTTCGTGAATTTATCCTTGAGGCGCTCTATGACAATCTAAGCGACGAGATCCCCTACTCTACCGACGTGCTCATAGATAAGGTCAAAGAAAAACCGGAAATAACTGAAATTTATGCCACCATAATCACCGAGCGCGAGATACACAAATCTATGATTATCGGAAAAAACGGACAAACCATCAAAAGAATCGGGATAAATTCAAGAAAGTTAATATCAAATTTTACAGGACAAAAAATCCTCGTAAAGCTCGTTGTAGTCGTTAAAAAAGACTGGCGTAAAGACGAAAAAACTATAAAAAGCTTGAATATTTTATAAATAATTATTAAGTTGCCTAATTTTTGTGCTATAATAATGCCATTGGTTGTGGGTTCTATTATTTTTTGCAATCATACAATTGATTATTTGTTTGGAGGAAATTTAAACTATGGCAAAAAACAAAGGCGATACAGGAAGCATAGTCACATACGATCCGTATCTGCAAACCTCTTATGCTTTTTCTAATAATAAAATTTTTCCAACGGAGTTAAGCAAAGCTAATAAAAATAGCTTTTTCATATCGTATGTCAAGTATAAAGATATCACGGTAGGAAGCGTGGAAATTCCGATATCTACCGAAGAAGACGATACATCAAACCTAATAACCATAAAAGCTTATGAGCAGTTTAACCTAGATCCAGCAACTGAATACAAGATAGTGTACAATGAGGTTCCAAATATCTCATCCGAAACTAAAATTTTTAATGTATTCATATCTGATGTTTTATCTACAGACAAATTGTACTCTTTAGCAATAAAGAAGATTCCATTTATAGATTACGTAGTTCCTGCTCCATTGGCGTTTGATGCATTATACAAAAAGAACATACTTTCTACTCAAGATACGGAAGCCTTTATAGTAATACAAGAGGATGACGCCTTTATAGCAGTTTACTACAACGGAGAGTATGTTCAGTCAAGACCGCTTAGATATTCTATAAAAAATATTAGCGAAAAATTTGCAACTTTAAGCGGAGATAAATTAAACGATAACGCATTTTTAAATATACTTAAACACGGAACAAATACGCTTGATGATAAAAATAAAAATTTTATAACGGAAATTTTTGATGAGATAGCTTATTATATAGGCGATATCGTAAATAGTCTTAGCAGGTTTAATGGGTCAAGTATTTCAAGCATATATATAGCAGCTGATGCAATGATGGGTGATTTTGCAGAATTTATGCAAGAAAAACTAAATATACCAACCAAAAATCTTGAGCTAAATATCGCAATAAATTCAAAAGACATAGAGATAAGCAACATCCATAATATTATGGTGGTTAATGCGCAATACTACAAAGAAACTCAGGAAAACGACTTTAATTTCTCAAATTTCTTGCGCCCGTTGCCACTATTTAAACGCAGTAGCGGTAAACTTGTTACATATGTATTGGTTGGCTTATTGCTCGGCCTATTACATCCATTATATCTTTATGTATCAGGAATCATAACCGACATAGATACTGCAGATAAAAAGAGTGAATATGAAATCAACAATGCAGATAAAATAAGAATAGAGTCGGCCCTGGCAGCCGCTGATCAACAAATTTTAGATACTTCAAAGTTAATTGAGGCCGAACAAGAAAGAATTAATTTTAGAAAAAATACCATCAATGAAATTTATGACAAAAAAGTTAATTATCCTATGAAAGGCATCGTGTTGTTTGAACTTAGCAATCTGATAAACAATAAAGATATACAGACTGCAAAAATTAATAACTCAGACAGAAATATGACAGTTACCCTAGTAAGCAAAGATGAAAAGAAATTAACGGAGCTTATACAAAACGTAAGCAATTCTGAAAGATACTCCATATTAACTAGAGAAATTTTACTCGATAAAAATTATGGGGCACCATCATATGAAACAAATGTCACTATAAAGATTAAATAATGAAAAAAGATAATACACTTGTAAAAATCGATAACTATTTCGACGGGAAAAAGCCAAGCGAAGTTACTTTGATGTTAATTATGGCGCTTGTGTTGTCTGGCGTTATTGCATATTATGCTGTTATACAATACGCAGAGGACTATTATGACAATTCAATGTTAACCAATAGTCAAACGACAGATGAGTTAAATAAAGTAAATGCTTATCTAGATAGCGTAAGTCAAAATAATGACAGAAACAATGATAGAAATTTTAAAATAAATCAAAAGCAAAATGAGCTAAAACAAAGGCAAAATGAACTCGCTGATGCCAAAAATATGAATCAATATTTTGATAATAAGCTTCGAGAATTATCATATCTAATTTTTAATGAACAAAGCTGGGCTGATTTCTTAGATAGTTTAGCTCTTTTGGCAAATAAAAATAATGTAAAAATAACAAAAATTGTAAATACCTTTAAAGAGCCTAATGCACAAAAAATAGAGCAAATACTTGACATTAACGTTTCAGTCGATGGTAATTATAAAGATATCATAGGCTACATCAATGCCATTGAAGAATCAAAACTAGTAGTAGACGTCAATGGAATAGATATAAATTCTACTGATGGCAAATTAAAAGGAAATATGGGAATTTATATATGGGGGATGAAATATCAATGAAAACTAGAATCTTGTTTTTTACATTAATGCTTTGTTCTGCTTCTCTGGCTAGTAATTCCCAAGCGGAAATGGAGCACTATGATCAGCTTTTCAGTGCAATCAATGAACAACGAAAGGGCCTAAGCGAATTAGAACTAAAAAGCCTCTCTGATCCTTTTTTAAAAATTAAAAACACAAATCATGACAACAATGGGTCTTTGGATGAAACATTTGATCTGCAAGCCATTTTTAATAACAAAGCCAAAATAAACGGTAAGTGGTATCAAGCAAAGGATAATGTTGGCGAGTATGAGCTTGCAAGCATTAAGTCCAAGAGTGTTACATTAATAAATAAAGATGAAAAAATCGATTTAAATTTAACAAAAGGGGCAAATAAAAATGTCGTTATCAAAATTAAATAGAATTTTTACCATATCCATTATAACTGCTTTGTCGCTAACTACAGCAAATGCCAATAGTTGCGAAAAAAGGGTTTTTAACCTTAAAATCAATGAACAAGTTTCTGTTCAAGAGATTTTAACGCAACTGTCAGATATGTGTCATTTTAGTGTTGTCACAAAAGATCAATTCGCTAAAGACGCCATAGGTGAACCGCTTTTTGGAATCAATATAAAAGACAAAACGTTAAATGAGATTTTTAGCCTTTTACTATCTGAAAAAGATATGAGCTATACTTTTTCTCAAGATATATTAAAAATTTCGTCTCTCCAGACTAAAACTTTCAAGATTGACTATATAACATCCGTTAGGGAAGGAACGGCTATTACGAAAGCTTCGGTTGATTCAGCTCCTATAGAGGTTGGTGATGAACAAAATGACAATGAAGGTTCCGAAGATATTACGAAGGGTGGCGGCAAACTAGATAACGTAATAAGAACCGTTGAAAAATTTGATTTTTGGGAAAAGCTAGATACTGAAATTAAAGCAATACTAAATAATACAACAGAGAGCATAGTTGCGCCAGATCCAATTATTAATGCGAATGCCGGTCTTGTTACCGTAACGGGTACCGCAGCTCAGCTACGAAGAGTATCAGATTATATTAAAGATGTCCAAGAGAGACTCAAAAAACAAGTCGTTATAGATGTATCCATAATATCAGTTGAATTATCGAATAGCTATGCAAAAGGTATTGACTGGAGCAAATTTAGTATAGGTTTCAAAACAGGACTTGCTAACGGCATACCGCTTTTTTCAGAACACAATAACAATGGCAGTAGCCTGACTTGGTCAAACAGAGGAAATAGTTTTAATAGAGGGTTCAATAGGGAACTAAGCCTTTTGGCTGGGTTTAATTTTAACCTTGATGGTGTATTAAATTTCCTTGAAACAAATGGCAAGACAAAAGTTATTTCTAGTCCAAAAATTACAACCCTAAATAATCAACAAGCCCTTATTTCAGTTGGAGACAATATAAACTACCGCGTATTAGAAGAAAGTCAAAACAATAATGCCTTAAATGGCAGAACAACTACCACTTTCAAACAATATTCTGTTTTTATAGGCATTCTTCTTAATATACTTCCTGAAGTTTCAGACGACAATAAGATTATGCTTAGAATAAACCCTTCACTAAGTAGCTTTAAATACAATGAAGACGACAGTAAGCAAACTGGAATAAGAGAGATCGCGCCAGATACCATTCAGAAAAAACTTTCAACAGTAGTTCAAGTAAACAGTGGCGACACAATAGTTTTGGGTGGCTTAATTGGTCAAAAAAAGGGCAAAGAAAATTCTAAAGTTCCTTTACTTGGCGATATTCCTGTCCTTGGACATGCGTTTAAAAGCACAAAGGACGATATAAAAACAACAGAGCTTGTGTTCATAATAACACCAAGAATAGTAGATGTGTCAAATGCCACCCCAATCAATCAGTCTCTTAAAGATTTGGGTTTCTCGAGGTCAATATATGAGCAATAAATATACTACTCTTAAAAATATATTTATTGATATTGCACAAGAAAATGACTATATAAATTTAGATAAATCCATTATCGCATATAAAAAGATTTTGGATTTATTGCAAAAACCAGCAAAGTTAATTTTGTTTTATGGTAAGCCTGGTTGCGGAAAAACATTTTTACTAAAAAAAATCGTCAGCGATCTCAAAGATCGCGACGATATTTTATTTTTTCCGTACCCATTTTTTAATGAATCAGAATTTGTAAAATCATTATATGAAGGGATTTTTAAAAAAGAGTCCCAAGAAAAAATCGAAACTTATGAGCAGTTTATAAAAATATATGAGGCTAAAATTGAAGATAGCCAAGAAAAAAAGCAAATAATAGTTATTCTTGACGAATCACAACTTTATCCTGAGATTTTATTAGAAAAAATTCGCATAATGTCCGATAGTGGTCTTTTTAAATTTTTATTTGCCACGCATGAAAACGTCGATAAAGATGTACTATCAAGGGATTATTTTAAATCAAGAGTGTGGGAAAGTATAGAAATGGGCTCTGTTGACACAGAGGAGATGAAAGTTTATCTAGAAAATAAACTTCAGAATAGTCAATTTTTCTATATATTTCTAAAATTTACTGAAGAGCAATTTAGGCTTTTGAATGAATTAAGTCGTGGGAATTTAAGGATGCTAAACAAGCTTATGTTTAATATTTTTGAACTCTACGAATATTTTGATGCAAATCAACCAACCATAATAGGCGGTGACAAAATGGTAACGAAAATTTTAGAGATGGCAGCCATCAAATCGGAGCTTATAGATGCTTGAAACATATGAGATATTGGAGCTAGAAAGGCGATGGAGAGCCTACGACAAAAAGAGAAAAGAGTTTAAGTTTTCAGATAAAAAGAACTACATATACGCCATTTCAGCTGTTTTGGCTATATCAGTTTCCGTATCTTCGCTTACTTTTTACTTACTAAAGGACTCGTTAGTAAATAATGTTAGCAGCACAACAATTAGTAAAGATATCAAGGAAAGCAATAAAGATACTATAAGACAGTCTGAAAATATTGAACCTGAGCAAAAAATCGATCCGAGCAATAATACTTTGTTAAATTCTGATAATTTTGGCGGAACCGAAAATATATCAAATTCTCAAAACAACAGTATCGCAAACGAAGATGCCTCAGACGGTATTAATACTGAAATTCAGCAGCACGGTTGGGTAAACGCAAACGATATACCGCAAGATATACAGCCGGCACCGGTAGACAATATGCGTAAAAGCATTGGCGGCAGACAAGTCGCAGTAAAAACACCAACAGAAGAAATGATAAATTTTGATTCTGAAAAGCCTATTGTCGCAAAAGGCATGAGCAGTTCTCAAAATCTAAATAAATTCCAAATTCAATCTTCCGGCTCAGATGTTTCAGTTGATGAACTAACGGCTAAATTTGAAAAGTCAAATAGTTCTGATATTGCAGTGCTGATTGCAAGAAGATACTATGACATTAAAGACTATAAAAATAGCGAAAAATGGGCGCTAATAGCAAATGAGCTTGATAGCAACAATGAAGAGAGCTGGATAATATTTGCAAAGTCAAAATATAATCTAAAACAAAAAGATGATGCAATAAGCGTTCTTAAAATATACAACGATAAAGCAAATTCTGCAAATATTGAAGACCTTATGAGACAAATAGAGGACGATACTGCTTTATAATAAGTATCATTTTATCAAGCATGGGAGCTATGTTAAATATTTAGAGAACAGCTTTAAACACTTATACTCTCATGTCTTGTCCTCCTAAAAATTTTAAAAAGGTATCCTAGTGAAGAAAATTTATGAAGTATTTTTAACTGACATTTTGAAAAACAACCTAATAACACAAACACAATATATCAATATCGAGACTGCCCTAAAAGAAAAAAAAGATTTTGAATCAATTTTTCACAAGGAAGCGCCAAATTTACAAAATGACTCTATTTATGATACACTAGGCGAACTCTACAAAAGACAACGCATCACGATAGATGATATCGTAGAAAATTTTGCCGTAAATTTAAAAGATTTTTTAAAATCAGTAGCAACCAAATTTAAGCTTGAGTATATTGATCTAGACAACATTGATATAGATTACAAACTTTGCGAAAAAGTCCAGCTAAATCAACTAAAAACATACCAGGCACTACCTATAAAAGAAGATGAGATCGCTGTATATGTAGCTTTTAAAAATCCTTTTGATATGTCTGGGCAAGATAGACTTCAGGCTGTATTTAATAGGAAGCTACTAAAGCCCGTTGTCGCGGATCCCTCAAAGATTGACAAATATCTAAGCAAAGTTGAATTAAACGATAGCGTTAAAGGTATAGTTGCCGAAATCAGAAAAGAACTCTCATCAACGACTGTAGTAGGCGGCAACGCAAATGAAAATAGCTCCGGCATATTAAAATTGATTGAAGTCATTTTACGAACTTCGATAGTAAGTCGCGCAAGCGATATACATATTGAAGCCACAGCCACAAACTGCGTCGTGCGAGGTAGAATCGACGGCATGCTAGCTGAACTTTTTATCTTTGATAAAGATCTTTTTCCGCCTCTAGTATCACGCATGAAGCTACTATCAAATATGGATATAGCTGAACGCAGAAAACCTCAAGACGGGCGCTTTTCTGCTCAAGTAGCTGGCAAGGAGTATGATTTTCGTATTTCTACATTGCCGATACTGCACGGCGAGAGCATAGTTTTACGTATTTTGGATAAATCAAAAGTCCTAATTAGCCTTGAAAATTTAGGTATGCATCCAAACACATTTGATAAATTTAACAAAGCAATGAAGGCTCCTTACGGCATTATATTGGTTACCGGGCCAACCGGCTCCGGTAAAACAACCACTCTTTATGCTGCATTAAACGACATAAAAAGCGTTGAAACAAAAATAATAACAGTTGAAGATCCAGTAGAGTACCAGCTAAATATGATCCAGCAAGTCCACGTAAATGAAAAGGTCGGACTTACTTTTGCTTCAGCCCTTCGCTCTATTTTAAGACAAGACCCGGACATCATAATGATAGGCGAGATCAGAGACCAGGAAACGCTTCGTATAGCCATTCAGGCCGCACTTACTGGGCACTTAGTGTTTTCGACGCTTCACACAAACGATGCAATAAGCGCCGTAACGAGAATCGCCGATATGGGGATCGAGCCGTATTTAATTAGCGGCGCATTGGTGGCGATAGAAGCTCAAAGACTTGTTAGAAAACTATGTCCAAACTGTAAACAAAAAACAGTTTTACCGTCAAATTTGCAAGAGCAGTTTCAAGACTTTTTACCGCAAGACTATCAGTTTTATAAGCATGTCGGCTGTGATCAGTGCTCGCAAACCGGCTATGTAGGACGAGAGATGATAAGTGAAGTTTTGCCGATAAGCGATAAGATCGCGGCAATGATAGCAAACGGAACCACAAAAGAAGAAATAAAAAAAGTGGCACTCGAAGAGCATTTTATAGACATGTTTAAGGATGGCGTTATAAGAGCTGCAAGAGGCATTACAACAATAGATGAAGTATTTAGGGTGGCTAAAGTATGAAATTTTTTGAAGTTGAATATATGGCTAATGGTCGTCGCCAGAAGATGACCTTAAAGGCAAACAACAGAAGTGAAGCGCAGGCTATAGCAAAAAATAAAAATGCTGGTATAATAGTAAAAGTCGGTGAAACAAAAAATGTTCCCATAGAAGAACAATTTGCCGATCTAATTAGTAAAGTATCAACTTTTCTCGGTGGTTCAAAAATAAAAGTTAATAACCTAATTGCCGCCTTTAGGCAGCTAAGTGTTATGACCAATGCCGGAATTTCAATCCACGATAGCATTAAAGAAGTTTCAAAATCCACGGAAGACAAGAGACTCAAGGCTGTATTTGCAACCTTAAACGACGATCTTAACCAAGGCCAAAGTCTAACCGATGCTATAACTAAATTTAAGGGTGAGCTCGGTGACGTAGTTGTAGCCATGGTGAAACTTGGCGAAAGCACCGGCAATATGTCTGAGTCGCTACATAAACTGTCTGAAATTTTACAAGAAGTTTGGGAAAACCAGAGAAAATTTAAAAAAGCCCTCAGATATCCGATTATAGTAATGTCTGCTATGGCTATAGCTTTTGTTATTTTGATGTTATTTGTTGTCCCCCAGTTTAGGGAGATATTTGAACAGCTTGGAGCAAGACTGCCTCTTCCTACAATAATTCTTCTTTCCATAGAGAGCGCATTAAGTAATTACGGCCTATATATCTTAGCCGGTTTTATAGCCACAATATATGCCATCAAGCACTTATACAAAAGCAATGATGATTTTAAATACAAATTTGATAAATTTATGCTAAAAGTTTATTTAATCAATAAGGTTATATTTTACTCAACCATGAGCAGATTTAATCTTATTTTTACAGAGCTTGTAAGGGCAGGTATTCCTATCGCCGACGCCCTTGAAACAGCGACTTTAACGGTAGAAAACCAAGACATACACGACAAGCTCGCTACGATCAAGATCGCGGTTTCAAGAGGCGTATCTTTAACAGAGGCCTTTAGGGATACTCAGCTTTACGAAAGCATGCTTATACAGATGCTAAGCGCGGGTGAAAAAGGCGGTGCGATAGATGCGATGCTAGAAAAGATAACCGACTATTACAAGGCTAAATTTAGCGACCTAGTCGACAATATCTCAAGCTACGTCGAGCCGATCATGCTTTTATTTATGGCTTGCATGGTTATTCTTTTGGCTCTCGGTATTTTTATGCCTATGTGGGATCTTGGAAATGCCGTCCAAGGGCGACAATAAATAGGAATTTAAGGAAATAAATGCAAAACAGTTTAGTTGAGCGTCAAGTTAGCGCCGATGCGTTTTTGGTTTCAAAAACAGACACAAAGGGCAAAATAACCTATTGTAATATCCCTTTTACCCAAATAGTCGGAGCAAAAGGCAATGAGCTTATCGGAAAGCCGCACAATATCGTAAGACATCCCGATATGCCGCGCATTGTTTTTAAAATTTTATGGGAACACGTGAAAAACAAAAAAGAGGTTTTTGCCTACGTTAAAAACAAAAGCTTTGACGGTTCATTCTACTGGGTATTTGCAAACGTGACGGCTTCGCTTGACCAAAACGGCAACACTATCGGCTACTATTCCGTCAGACGCAAACCAAATCCAAAAGCTTTAGAAATCATTATTCCACTTTACAAGCAACTACTGGAAATCGAAAAAAGCGGCGGTATAGAGGCGTCGTCAAAGCTACTTGAAAGTATTTTAAAAGAAAAAAACAAAAGCTATGATGAGCTAATGAATGACCTGCAAAGACTATAAAGGAAAATTATGTTTTTTAAAAAAGAAAAAGTAAATTACGATGAAATTTTAAATGTGGTCGAACAGGCTAGAAACGGCTTTTTGGAACCTAGAATTTTACAAATAGATCCAAACTCTCAAATCGGCAAAATAGCACTTGGTATAAACGATTTGCTCGATCAAATCGAAGCTTTGCAAAGAGAAATGGGCACTTGCGTAAAATCGGCCGAAAGCGGGATAACTTATAGAAATATTTTTGCAGAGGGATTTCGTGGTCTTTTTAGAACCAATGCCATTTCCATGAGCGAAGGCGTCGAGGGCATAAAAGCCGGTCAAAAAGGTAAAACCAGAGGTATACTATCTGAAAAATTTAGCGAGCTCGGTAATGGAAACGACGGTATTTTAGAAGTGCAAAACGACCTAAATCAAAGCATTAAAAATTTAACCCAAATTTCAACCATGGCGCAAGATACTTCGGTAAAGGCCAACGAAAGCATGTCGGCCGTAAGCGAACTTAGCCAAAATATGGGCAACCTAGAGCACCTTATCACAGAGTCTACCGAAGCTATTAAAAATTTAACCCACAGAACCGAGGAAATCTCATCGGTCGTAAATTTGATCAAAGATATCGCCGAGCAAACAAACCTACTCGCCCTTAACGCTGCTATCGAAGCGGCACGCGCCGGCGAGCACGGACGAGGCTTTGCCGTGGTTGCAGACGAGGTGCGAAAGCTAGCCGAAAATACGCAAAAAGCTACAAGCGAAATCGGCATAAACATCCAAACTCTGCAACAACAAACAAACGACCTAAACGACAACTCCAACAAAATCACGCAAATAGCGCAAGTCGCAAACGTGAGCGTGTCTAAATTTAGAGATGCTGTGAATGTATTTAGCCAAGGCGCGACGCAAAGTGCAAAAATCTCAAAATACGTCGAAAACAAAACCATCGGCATCATCGGCAAGATCAACCGAGTGACGTATCTGCAGACCGCATACGGAAACGTTATCAACGAAAGAGGCGATGACGAAAACATGCAAAAACAAACGCAAAATTTAAACGCATGGTACGAGAGCGCGGCGGCATATTTTGCAAATTCAAAAAGCTTTGAGAAGGCAAGCGTCCCGGCAAAACAAATAAGCGATCTAGTAAAAGCCAATCTAGACGACTCGAAAAACGGCTACAGCATGAACGATATCCAAAAATTCGTCGATAGATTCGCCAAGGTCAGACAAGCAAGCGGCGAGATATTTAAGATAATAGACGCGACGATAGAAGAAAGCGTAAAGTAATATTATTAAAATTTGAGCCAAATTTAAAACGTTTGGCTTAAATTTGAACCCTCTCGCGCTACCTCAAAAAATCAATCAAGTCGTCAAAAGCAAAAATCTTACAATGTATAGCTGCATCAAAATAGTACAAACCATGCCTGAGAGCAATAAAAAATATCTTGGATTTGTTTTAAACTTGTAGGCATAAATTTACACTCTTTTGCAAAAGGCGTAATACATCCTTGCAAATTTATATCCATGAATCAAAATTTCC
The DNA here is from genome assembly GCF_014253065.1 of Campylobacter massiliensis. Classification (NCBI taxonomy): domain Bacteria; kingdom Pseudomonadati; phylum Campylobacterota; class Epsilonproteobacteria; order Campylobacterales; family Campylobacteraceae; genus Campylobacter; species Campylobacter massiliensis. Next base: position 323,624 of record NZ_JACLZK010000002.1, on the reverse strand, counting down.
AAATTTGCCTCGTGCCAATCAAAAAACAACCGTATGTCGCAAATTCAACAAATTTAACCAAAAAGCACACCGGCCATTCTCTGTATTGCCTTAATTCCACAAAAGGCAAACTTGTCTAAAACAAGCTTGCCTCCTCTCAAATTTGACCAAATTCCAAAACAAACTCGGTCAAATTTAAATGCAAAATTTAGCCTAGCAGCCTCTTTGCGCACTCGCTTATGCTCTTGCCGTCGCTTCTAGCGCCGATTTTTTCTTTGGCCGCTTTCATCACCGCACCGATATTTGCGCCCTCGCCTAGTCCCGCGATAATCTCTTTTATCTGGGCTTCTAGCTCGTCCGCGCTTAGTTGCTTCGGTAGATAGCCGCTTATGATGTCGATCTCTTTTTGCTCATTTTGCGCCAGATCGTCCCTGCCGCCGTTTTTATACTGCTCGATAGAGTCCATGCGGCGTTTTATCTGAGTTTGTAGGATCGGCAACACCTTTTCATCCGTCATTTCGGCGCGCTCATCGACTTCGACTTGCTTGATGACCGAGTTTATGAGCCTTAGCGTGTCGCGGCGAAAGTTATCTTTTTCTTTCATCGCAGTCTTGATGTCCTCTAAAATTTGCTCCCTAATCGTCATTTTTTCTCCTTTAAATTTAAGTGGGCAAATTATAACGAAGCTAAAATTTAAAGCTAATAAAACCGCCTAAATTTGGCTTGCTTAAGAAAAATATAGTTATAATTAGCCATTCATTTTTAAAAGGACTTGCTTGAGAAGCGACAATCTCTTTGCATTTGCGATCTTTATAATCACCGCGTTTGGATTTTTCGTTTGGGGCTATCAGTACATCCCGACTCATCACTTTTTGCTTTTCAGTATCGCTAGTATTTTCGGTATCTTTATGGCGTTTAACATCGGCGGCAACGACGTCGCAAACTCCTTTGGCACGAGCGTGGGCGCCAAGACCGTCACGATAAAGCAAGCCTTAGTTATCGCCGCTATTTTCGAGCTTAGCGGCGCGATATTTGCCGGCGGCGAGGTGACCAAAACCATTCGCGAAGGCATAGTGAGCTTCCCGCAGGAGGGCACGGAGCCTATGCTTTTCGTGCTGATTATGATGTCGGCGCTTTTAAGCTCTGGTATCTGGCTTTTTATCGCGTCTAAAAAGGGTCTACCTATCTCTACGACGCACTCGATCGTAGGCGGTATCGTCGGCGCCGGGCTTACGATGGGCTTTACGACTATGGGCGGGGATAAGGCTCTAGCTATGGTTTCCTGGGGCGAGATAGGCAGGATTGCCGTTAGCTGGGTTATCTCGCCGCTGCTAGGAGGCATCCTTTCTTATTTCATTTACGGCTACATAAAATCTAAAATTTTGATCCCGACTCGTAAATTTACCCTAGAGCTAAAGGTGCTAAAACGCGAACGTAAAGCCTATAAAGAGCGCTATCTACAAGAGCTAAAAACAAAACCCGAAAGCGAACAGATAAGGATACTAAGCAAGATCGCGGTCCTTGACGAGGATGATGTCGAAAGCGGCGAACGCAGCGAATACAAGCTCGCCATCAAAGCCATGAAAGAGCGCGAAAAAGAGATCGATACGTCAAAAGCCATGCGCAAACACATCCCGATGGTAGCGGGCATCGGCGCGATCATCATCTCATCGATGATGCTTTTTAAAGGGCTTGAGCATCTAAATTTAGATCTAGGTTTTATCGGCACGATCTGGATCATCTGCGTCATCGGTATCGTCACCTATCTCGCTACGCTTGCGATGATAAACGTGATGAAAAAAGACAATGCCGAAAAGAGTACGAACCGCATTTTCTCGTGGTTTCAGATATTTACGGCCTCCTCGTTTGCCTTCTCTCACGGCGCCAACGATATCGCAAACGCCGTAGGTCCATTTGCCGCGATCCTAGACGTGCTAAAAACAGGCTCCATAAACGCCACCGCTCCGGTGCCGGGAATTGCAATGGTGACGTTTGGCATCTCGCTCGTGGTCGGGCTTTGGTTTTTAGGCAAAGAGGTCATCGCCACGATCGGTAGCAAGCTAGCCGAGATCCTGCCTACGACGGGATTTAGCGCCGAGCTAGCGGCCAGTACCGTTATCCTGCTAGCTACAAAGCTCGGCATCCCCGTCTCCTCGACGCACATCCTCATCGGTGCGGTGCTTGGTATCGGTATACTAAACCGCGACGCCAACTGGAAAATGGTCAAGCCTATCGTGCTTGCGTGGGTTATCACGCTACCGATTGCAGGCGGCTCGGCAGCGCTAATCTATATGCTTCTTAAGACTGTGTTGGGTCTTTAAATTTGACTCTTGCGAGCTGCGGGCTCGTCTGATTTGATTTTACGTCAGTATCTGACAAATTTGAGGTAAATTTAGATACGACTTTGCCGTTTCGTCAAATTTAACGCTCAAAATCTATATGTAGAAAATAGCCCGTAAGAGTTGTAAACTAGGCAAAATTTAGCGGTAGCTTAAGTAGATTTTAGAAGCCAGAGCCAGCAGTGCGAGAAAAACATAAAAGCAAATTTTACTCGTTACTTATCAGCGAGAGATTTCTACAGCCGATCTCATCGCCCATCTCGCAGCCCATTTTATAAAATTTCTTCGCAGCTTCCAAGTCTGCGGTTTTGACGCCTAGCGAAAACTGATGCATGCCGCCTAGATTTGAGCAGCTTTGCGCGTGCTCTAGCTGTAAGCACGACTTCTCATAGAGCCTTCGCGCCGCGGCAAAATCATGCTCCGTACCGCGTCCTAGGCGGTAAAAGTTAGCTGCGTTATAACAGCCGTATTTGTTGCCGAGCGTGCAGGACTTCGCAAATATCGTCAAGATCTCGCTCTCATCCTTGCTTTTTAGCTTTTGATGCAGCGAGCCTAGATTTGAACAGGCGATACCCTCGTTATCCTCACAGGCCTTTTGATAGCAGAGCTTTGCGCGCTCGTAGTCTTTGTCGTTTTCAAATTTCACGCCCGTGTTGTTGCATTCTTTTGGGGTTTTATCGTCGCAGATGTGCTTTATTTCATCATTTGTGATAGGCATTGGGGTGTCGGGGTTTGCCTTTTTTTGTGCGGCACAACCGCTAGCAAACGCCGCAACCAGCGTAAAGATGATAACGTGCGAGATAGCTTGAAAAATAGCGCGTTTCAAAATTTAGCCTTAAGAAAAATTTGCCTTAATCTTACCTTATGTTCGCAAAAATAATGCTTAAAATAAACTTTAAAAACTTAATTACAATCAAACATAGCCGAGTTTGTAGCAAATTTATTGCTCACTAAAAGAGTATTTCTAGCACGTTAAGACAAATTTATGCTTAATTTTATATCTAAATTTGGCGCCTATCGTCATTCGTAAATTTACAAATTTAATACCGACAAAAAGCGCCGAATTTATAATCTATATAACCGCACTAGCAAACAAAGCTACGCGGCAAAAACCTAAACGACTTAAAAACTATACGTAAAGCCCAGATTAAACGTTCGCGGGTCGCCGTATACCATCTTGTTATTGCCGATACCCTCGAAGTATTTTTTATTAAACACGTTGTCGATATTTAGCTGGATGTCGAAATTTTTGCTTATCCTGTAGCCAAACATCAAATTTGCCAGCGTGTAGGCCTTTTGCGTGATTTCGTTTGCGCCGCTACCGACGTAAATTTTACTTTTGTACTGCACTCCGGCACCCGCTATAAAGTCCGCTATAGAGTATTTAGCAAAGAGATTTGCCGTAGTGCGCGAGCTTTCGGTATCAAATTTCTTGCCGTCGGCGTCCTTGGCGTTAAAGTGAGTAAGCCCAAGACCTAGGCTTAAATTTTGATTTATCTCGCCGTTTACGTCCACCTCAAAGCCCTTACTCGTCACGCCTTTTTTAGCTTCGTACGCGTCAGTCGTAGTGCCGGGGATCTTTTGTCCGGTTTTTGCGCCTAGCTTATCTTGTACGACCTTAAATACGCCAAAAGAAGCCGAAAGCGCTCCGTCAAAATAATCGCCCTTTATGCCCATCTCATAGTCTTTGCCTTGGATAGGGTCTAGATATTTGCCTTCTATATCCTTTACGGTTTGAGGTTTAAAGATACTCGTGTAGCTAGCATAAAGAGTGTGATTTTCGCCGATATCGTACGTGACGCCTAGATACGGCGTAATTTCTTGAGTGAAATTTCTATTTCCGTTGCCGCCTGTTATGCGGTACTTATAATAGCTCATCCTAGCCCCCAGCAAAAACTTTAGCTCGTCCGTGATAGAAAATTTATTAGCCAAATATACAGCCTTTTGCACCGTCTTATCGGCGTTGTTTTGATCGGCGTAAGGTAGCTTCGGGTCGTCTAGGTGTAGGTTTTTAAAGTCTATCCTAGTGCGCGCAGCGTAGGCTAGGCCTGCTGGAGTCGTGCGGCTATTCCAGTAGCTACTGACGTTGTCGGAGCTTTTTTATAGTTGTTATACATAGCGCCGAAAACCGCCTCGTGAGGCAAGCTAAACGCTTCGTAGGGCATATTTACGTAGGTGTCTATGTTGTGGATATTTTCTTCGCGTTTATTTGCGTAGACGCTAAGTCCGCTAACATCGCCCGTGCCGTCTAAATTTACCTTGCCGCCATAGTAGAGTAAATTTGAGTCCGTGTTTGCTCGGCGGAAGGAGTAGGAAAGATTTAGGCTGGCTTCGTTTTCAAAATAGTGCCTAAAATCAGCATAAACGTCAAAAGTCTTGATATCCCACCTAGTCCAAGGCTGCGAAAAAATTTCTTTTTTGCTAAATTCGCGCCTAGCGTCGTTTTTGTAAAACGCAGGCATTCCTCCCCAGCGTACGCCGTGACGCTTTAGCTCCTGATAAAACGCGCCCAGGCTAAGCCACGAACTATCCATGATATCAGCGTCCACTACGCCGTAGATAGCGGTGTTTTTACGGTTATAGTAGTCCATATACGAGCGAGACTTCTCGTGCATAAAAGACGCTCTAGCCCGCACGCTGCCGTCAGCAGTCACCGGAGTCTGCACGTCGCCAGATACGCCGTATCTATCGTACGAGCCCGCGCTTAGTTTGAAATTTCCCATAAATTCTTTAGAATTTGCTCTTTTTCGGATGAAATTTAAGCTAGCAGCCGGATTGCCGGCACCCGCTAGCAGGCCGTTTGCGCCCTTTACGACTTCGACGCGTTCATACGGCAACATGCTCATATCGTTTGCGCCTATGCTAAATCCGCCAAAGCTTGGCATCGAATCAAGCAAATAATAATCTATCTTAAAGCCCCTTGCCGTAGGATATACGCGCTCGTCCCACTTGCTAAGCGTGACGCCGGGAATATTTCGCAAAAGCACCTGATAGTCGTTGATGTTTTGATCCTTTAGCCTAGCTTCGGTGATGACGGTTATCGATTGAGGCGTTTGGCGCGAGGTGAGGTCTAGCTTCGTGGTGCTTTTTACCAGCTCTTTTGCGTTGTATTTGACGTCGTCGCGCCTTTGCTCGCTAGTGACCTCCACGGCCTGTAGCGTCTCTTTGCCGGCTGCGTTCTCGCCGTTTTGAGCGGCTAAAATTTGAACGGACGCGAGCAAATTTATAGCCGCGACCGAAAGCAAAATTTTATTTTTCATCTTTTTCTCCTTTTAAAATTTGATCTTTTTATCCATAAATAAATTCCCGAAACGCTAAGCGCAAGCGGAGCTAGCCCGCACAAAAACCAGAAAAACTTAGTCGCGGCGTTATAGTCGCCGTAGTGAGCTCGCCTAAACGTCGATAAAAATTTATCCGTTTTGCTTGCTAGCTCGATATCTTTTACATCGATTAAATTTGCGCTGTTTTTATCGTAAGAAACGGTGCTTGAGTACTGGCTATGAAGGAAACCTTGACTCGGTTTTTGCCCGTAAAGCGTGATATTTGCGCCGTCAAAAAATGGAAAACTAACGTAATGCGTCCTAAATCCGGGCATATCGGCAGTCGCTTTTTGCACGAGAGCGTCGATTGAGATATTTTTATCGTAAATTTGCGGACCGATTACGAATTTAGAGTTATCAAAAGGCGGCATAAACATAAACCTAAGCTCCCACCAAGCCCCGCTAAGCGCGACCGCAAAGATAACGGGCGTCGAAAAAACGCCGATAAATTTGTGCGAATCGCTCATAAAAACCGCCATTCGCGCAAACCGAAGGCGCAGCAAATTCGTCCAAAAATTTCGGTAAACGATAAAGCCGCTAATCGAAATAATAAAGGCAAAAATCGCCGTCAGACCGAGTAAAATTTGACCGCTTTTTTCAAGAAGCAAATTTTCGTGAAGCTCGGTTATAACGCCGATAAATCCGCTATCATGCGGCACGAGGTCGCCTTTTATCTCTCCGCTAAAAGCGTCCAGATACACGCACGCCCACTCTTTTTCGCCCACTCCGTGCTTTAACAGCCAAATTTTGTCCGTTTTTTGGGGATCTGCGTCGATATTCCAACCTACGATCTCGTGCTTTGGATACTCTTTTTCTATTTTTTCTCTTAGCTCGTCAAATTTTAGTCTACTTCTTTGCTCGTTTTCGTCGCTATTTTTTGCAACGTATATGGCGCCCGGCATTAATAAATTATTTATCTAGTCTTTATAAACCAAAACCGAGCCTGTAAAACAAGCGACGACTAAAGGAATGCAAAATATCAGCGAAGCGTAAGTGTGAATTTTGTACATAATCTTTTTGCTAAATATATTCACGTTTAACATTTGCCCTTTTTAAATTTGCTTTAAATCGGCGCGGGTTTTAGCATTTTAAAAATTAATAATTTCTAAAACCGTTATCAGATAAATAAGTAATCTATATTTTGTGCTGAATATTTAAAAACAGGGTTTAGCAGAGGCAGACGAATGCAAAACGGCAAATTTGTTACGTTAAATTACGGAAATCAATTTAATGTGGTCTCAAAGCAAAATCGGCTTTTTAGTTTAAACAAAATCAGCGCCCAACGGTCGAGCAAACGTCAAGCGCAAATTTGATGCAGGTCTCGCCCAAAGCAAGCTCAAATTTAAGCCCTAGATTTCCTCTCTTTTATAAATTTTACTCACGAATTTATCTATCTTATACACCGCACCAAAGAGTGCCGGCACCACAAGTAGCGTTAGTAGCGTCGAGCTAATAAGTCCCGAGATAACCGAGATCGCCATCGGGGAGTTGCCCTCGTATCCAGCACCCCTGCTAAGAGCAAGCGGCAACATCGCAAATATCATCGCAAAAGTAGTCATCAGTATCGCTCGCAGTCTTTTTACGCCAGCGCGCACGATGGCTTCGTTTAGCGGTGTGCCCTCGTTTGCGTAGCGATTGGCGAAATCCACGACCAAAATCGCATTTTTGCCCACCATGCCAAAAAGCAAGATCGCGCCGACCATGACGAATAGGCTAAAGGAGTTGCCGCTAAGATACAGTCCGACCGCCACGCCGCCAAAGGCAAGCGGCATCGAGATCATGATGATGAGCGGCAAAATAAAACTCTCGTAAAGCGCGGCTAGGATCATATAGATGAGTACGACGCTAAGGCTGATCGTAAAGACAAAGGCCGCGTTCGTGTCGTTCATCATCTCGATAAAGCCCGTCATCACATAGTCGTAGCCCGCTGGCAAAATTTGACCGATATTTTCGTCGATACCCTTTTGCACGGCGCCCAGCGGGACGTTATCCACGTTTGCGACGATCCTGATCTGACGCTGTTTGTTAAAGCGGTTTATCACAGAAAAGGTCTTGCTCGTCTTAAACTCCGCCACCGCGCTTAGGCTTATACTCTCGCCGTAAGCGTTTTTGATCTTTAGTTTTTGCAGCGCCTGCGCGTCCTTGCGGTACTCGTCGTCAAATCTCAGTATCATATCGTACTGCGCGTCGCCGTTATCAAAGCTACCAAGCCTATTTTGCCCAAAGGACGCGTATATCACCTGCGCGACCGCGCTAGGATCGACGTTTAGGCGTTTGGCTTTGTCTTTATTTACGCTGATTTGTAGCTCGTTTATCTTGTCTTCGTTATCGCTGCCCACATCCGTCGTACCCTCTATCGCGCGCACCATGGCGATGGCTTTTGGTAGGATTTTGTCTAGCTTTTCTAGGCTATCGCCTGTGATCGTTAGCTGCACCGGCTCGCTGTCGCTGCCCGTATCGACGTACGGTATCTGCAGGACTTTGACGCTGAGATCTTCAAATTTAAGCTTTTTTCTATACTCGTCCATTATCTGCGTTTGACGCTCTTTTCGCGACTCAAAGCCTTTTAAGCGGACGTAAATTTTAGCCTTATACGCGTCCTTTGAGTCCGTGTAACCCGCGATCATATATGAGTACTCGACGCGCGGATCGCTATCTACCTCGCGCACGACCTCGCCGGCTCTAGCGCTCATAGCCTCGACCGAGATACCGGGGCTTGCTTTTAAAAATATCTCAAACTGCCCCTCGTCCTCGACGGGCAAAAAGTCCATACCGACCTTACCGGCTAGACTCATACAAAGAGCCAGCACGCCAAAAGTAAGGATAACAAACGCGGTTTTAAACCTCAAAATAAGCTTCAAAAGCCGCTCGTAACCGCTCTCCAGAGCCTCAAATATAGGCTCCGTCACGCGGTAAAATTTACTCTCGCCCTTGCCTAAAAACCTAGCCGCCAGGCTAGGTATCAGCATAATGCAAACCAAAAACGACACCACGATACCGCCGCTCACGCTCATACCGAAGGAGTTAAAATACTGCCCGACGATACCCTCCATAAAGGCAATCGGCACAAACACGCAAAGCAGCACCGCGCTAATGCTAAGCACGCTAAAGGCTATCTCGCGCACGCCCTCAAAGCTTGCTTTTAGCGGATTGCTCTCGCCTTCTTGCATCTTTTTGGAGATATTTTCCACGACCACGATCGCATCGTCGATAAATATACCGATACCAAGCGTGAGAGCCAGCAGCGTGAGGCGATTTAGATCAAAGCCCAAAACGTCGATGATAAAAAACGTCCCCACGATACTAGCCGGGATCGCAAGCGCAGCGATGATAGTCGCGCTAAAGCTTCGCAAAAAGAAAAAGACGATGACGACCGTGAGCGCGACGCCCAGCATCATGTCAAATTTGACCTGATTTATGTGCTTTAGGATGCTTTCGCTCTTTTCATAAACCCGCTCCACTTCGTAGTTCTCGCCCAGCCTTGCCGCTAGTTCGCCAGTTTTAGCTTTGAGCGCATCTATCGTCTCGATCGTGTTTGCTCCGCTTACTTTTATAGCGTCAAGCAACACTCCGCGCTTGCCGTTATACATCGCTACGGCGTCGGTGTCGTGATGAGATAGCTCAATGCGCGCGACGTCTTTTAAAAATACGTCCTTTTGTAGGCGGATCTCCTCTAGCTCCTGCACGCTTTTAGCGTCAAATTCGCTCTTTAAAAATATCTCAAATTCGCTGTTTTCGAGCTTTCCTAAAGGCGCTTTTAAATTTTGCGATTTGATTATATTTATGACCGAGGCCGCGGTTAGGGCGTATTTATCGAGCTTAAACGGATCAAGGTAAATTTTAATCTCAGGCTCCAAAAAGCCCTTATCATCGACCTTGCCCACGCCTTTTACGCGCTGTAAAAACGGCTTTGCCTCATCTTTGACCGCTTGCATAAGCGCGGTTAAATTTTCATCCTTGCGGCTAACGAAAAAGCTCGCCACCTTGCCGCTGTCGCTGTTGATTTTCTCTATCTCGGGCTGGGCGTCCAGCTTTGCCTTTGCAACCTTGTCGCGCACGTCGTTTGCGGCGACGTCGATGTTTTTCTTGAGATTAAACTCGACCAAAACGATGCTGAGGTTGTTAAATGTATATGACCTGATCTTTTTGATACCGTCTATCGTCGAGACCTCATCCTCGATCTTTTTGGTGACCCTGCTCTCGATAAGGCTCATATCGCCTGGCGCGTAGGTCGTGATCTTAACCAGCGGGATGACGACCTCGGGGAAGAGATTTACCGGCATCCTAAGAAGCGACATCGCGCCGAAAAATACGAGCGCGATGAAAAACATCAGCGTCGTAATCGGGCGATTTATGGCTAGTTTATACATTTCGGGCCTTCATTAAAATGGGCTTTTGCGTCAAATTTGCCCAGCCTCCCCGCCCCGCAAAAAGCATTTGGCGTTTAGCGGCTAGTAAAATTTGTGCCGCGTCAGATTCGGCGTTTAAATTTATGCCGCCTTGTTTATGCGATAAATTTAACGTGCCCGTCAAATTTGCATTTTTTGCGGCGGAGTCAAATTTAACGCAGTACGCAGAATTTGAGCTCAAATTTATCTCGCTTTTCGTTTGCGACGCTAAAGTTGAAAACCGCGCTACGCTGAAGCTAGTTTTTTCTACGTCAAATTTCGCGCCTGCTAGCCCATCGTTTTTAAAGCCTTCAAATTTATGCCCAAATGTTTTATTTTTGTCCTTGTTTTTAGGCTCGGTATCCGTTTCAACCTGCGAATCCGAGACGATATATCCCTCGCCAAAAAGCCCCGGCGTTAAATTTCGTGCCTGCACTTCGGCGTAAATTTTGCCGTTTTTCGTGTCGATAGTCGGATAGATGAGGCTGATCTCGCCGCGTCTTTCCTTATTTTCGCCGTCTAGTTTATAGACAAATTCACTGCCGATTTTCACGCGGTCTTTAAATTTTTCATCAAAGCTAAGTTTGAGCTTCACGTCCGGATACGAAAAGATCGACATCAGCTTTTGTGCTACGCCGCCAACACCCTCGCCGACCTCGATACTCTTGGCCGAGATCGTCCCGTCAAAAGGCGCGAGCAGCCGCGTGTCTTCTAGCCGCTTTTGTGCCAAATTTAGCGCCAGATGCGCTCTGTTTTCGGCTAGCGCGGCGTTTTTAAAATCAAACTCCGCATTTTCAAAAGCCTGCTTCGAGCTCACGCTTTGAACGAGCTTAAATTTATCCAGCACGCTTTTTGCGTGAGCTTTTGCCGTCTGCGCGCTCTCTAGGTCGTTTTGAGCGAGCTTTACGGCTAGCTTTTCGCTCTCGTTTTCAAGCTCAAGCAGCACGTCGCCGCGCTTTACCGCGGAGCCTATTTCTATGTTTACGGCCTTTATGATACCTACGGCTTTTAGCGCGAGCTGCGCGTCTTTTGCGGGCGCGACGTCAAAGCTCGCGTAAATTTTATCCTGCGCGCAAAGCGCAACCGCCGCGCTCAGTAAAAATAGTAAAATTTTATTCATTTGCGCTCCGTTTTTTCGATATTTTCAGCGATTTTGCCGCCGCGCTCGTATAGATACTCCGCCTTTTTGATCTCAAATTTACTCTTGCTTAGCTCCAGCGCGCTACCTGCGCTAAAGCTCTGCGCGGTCGCGTTTAAAAACTCGACGTACCCAAGCAGCCCGGCTTCATACTTTTTACTAACGGCATTTAGCGAGGTTTGCGCCGAGTTTAGCGCGCTTTCGCCCGCAGCTATCTTTTGTTTGAGCGTCTTTAGGTCGTTTTTGATATTTGCTAAATTTAGCTCGTTTTGCAAGCGCTTTTGATCCAGATTTAGCTTCGCTTGTAGCGCGCTTATGCGCTTTATCTCGCGCCGCTTTTTGTTCGCGCCAAAATCAAACGCCTTCCAGCTAAAGCCCAAAATCAGCTCGTTTGTATTTAAATTTGGCTTAAAAAAGTCGTCGAAATACGGCTCCAGCGCGCTTCTATACTGCGCCGGCAGCAAATTTCTATCGTAGTGAGTGCGCATAAAGGTGTATGTGTTTTTGATAAAAATTTGCGGGTTCGTCTCGGACGCGGTTATCTTTTCATCCTCCAAGGCCGCAGCGAAATTTAGCCTAAGCGCCTCAAGCTCTGGCTTTGTGCTCTTTTGCGGCGCGGAGTTTTCATCGTCCAAAAAAGCGATCCTAGAGCCCGCCACAGGCTTTATATCTCTGCCCGTTAGCGCGTAAATTTGATTTTTTATCTCGTTTTGATTTTGCGTGATTTCGAGGCGTTCGGCGAGCGCCATGGCGTATCTAGCATTTATCGCTTCATACTCGCTCTCGTCGCTAAGCCCCGCGTGGTAGTATTTTTCCAGTCTATTTAGAGCGTTTTTTAGGTAGTTTATCTCGCCTTCTTTTGCGGTCGCGAGCTCACCCAGCGACAAAAAGCTAAAATAAAGCTTGGTCGCATTAAACGCGAGCAGGTTTTGATAATCCTCGTTTTTTAAAATTTCAGCCGCGCTAAGATGTGAAAGCGAGCTTAGCAGGGCTTCGCGCTTGCCGCCGTCATAAACAGCAAGCTCCAAAATCACCCTTGCCGTGGCGGCTCTTTGCGGGCGCAGGACGTTGATGTCGCCGCTTAAAAAGCTGTATCCACCGTCGATCGTGAGACTTGGCATATATGCACTTTTTACGGCCTCTTTTTGTAGCTGCGCTTTTTGCGGTTCGTAGTTTGAGATTTGAGCTAAATTTGAACTTTGCGCAGCCAAAATCAGCTCGGGCAAATTTCCGTCAAATTTAATCTCCGAACCGACTAAAAAAACGCAAAAACTCAAAAATATATAAATTTTTTTCATCTAAACCCTTCCCTGTTAGCTCTGGGCGGCGCGGGCTAAATTTGAGCAGGTTTGCGCCGTCTCGGGCCTGGCGCCGTAGGTAAAATAAAATAAAAATTTAAGCGGCGCGCGGAGCATTTTTAAGATTATAGCGACAAAAAACCTAATGAAAGCTTTTAACAAGGTTCATGACGAGCAAATTCCACCCGTCGACGAGCACGAAAATAAGCAGCTTAAACGGCAGTGAAATCATCGTCGGCGGCAGCATCATCATACCCATCGCCATAAGCACGGAGCTAACGACCATATCGATGACCAAAAACGGCAGATAGAGCAAAAAGGCTATCTCAAACGCCGTTTTCATCTCGCTGATCATAAACGCGCTCATCACGACCGTAAGCGGGATATCGTCGAAGCTTTGCGGGTTTGGCATATTTCTGATGCGTAAAAACAGCGCCAAGTCCTTCTCGCGCGTATTTTTTATCATAAACTCGCGAAACGGCTTCACGCCGCGCTCAAAGGCCTCTTGATAGCCGATTTGCTCGCTTAGATAGGGCTGTACGCCCGCTTCGTAGGCTTGCTTGCCCACAGGCTCCATGATAAAAAACGTAAGCACCATCGCAAGGCTAATAAGCACCGTAGAAGGCGGCATCTGCTGCGTGCCCATCGCCTGTCGTAAGAACGAAAAAACGATAATGAGCCGCAAAAAGCTGGTCATCATAAAAACTAGCGAAGGAGCGAGCGTGAGGACGGTTAGGACGAGTAGGACGTTTAGCGAGCTAACTAGCTGAGTGGGCGTAGTAGGCGCGCTTAGGCTGAGATTTACGGTCGGGATGGTGACGTTATCCTCGCCGATCGCGACCGCCGCAAAGATAAAAAACAGCAAGAACGTCAGTTTTTTCAAATTTACTCCTGCGCGTCCAGTATGCTTTTTTGCGTTTTGGCTTTGTCGTCTAAATTTAACGAAACAAAGTGGATCTCGACCCTGCGGTTTTTCTCCCTGCCCTGCTCGGTGAAATTCGTCGCAAACGGCTCAAATTCGGCCTTTGCGGACGCAGTTAGTTTTTTAGGATCGACGCCGTCTTTGATGAGCTCGCTAACTACGCTGATAGCTCTAGCCGACGATAGCTGCCAGTTGTCTCTAAACTCGGTAGACGCTGGCTGCTCGCTGTCGGTGTGCCCGATCACGTTTGCCACGACGTCCGGAGGCAACTTTGCTATCACCATCGCGATACGTTTTAAAAACAGCAGAGCATCGTCATTTTGCAGCTGGGCGCTATCTTTTGCAAAGAGTAAATTTGCCGGCAGCCTGATCACAAACCCGCTCTCGCTCTCCTCAAACGTAACCTCAGGCGAGCCGCTAGCATGCAAAAGCTCGTTGATAGAGCGCAGGGTTTGTTCGAAATTTGATTTCACACCAGTGCGCTCTTTGTTTGAGGTGGCGTGGTCGTCTTGGTTTTGTTCGGCGCTGACGTCCGGTTTCGCGCCGCCCTCAAGCACGCCCAAAGCCCCGCTTAGCGAGCCGATCGCGGCTTCTAGCTTTTTCGCATCCATCGTACTCATAGAAAGAAGCAGTACAAAAAAGCAAAGCAGAAGCGACATCAAGTCGCCAAACGCCGCGAGCCACTCGGGTAAGCATTTGGGGCAGTCGCCCGGATCGATTAACTTTTTAGCCATTTTTTCTACTTATCAAACTGACTAACGCGGTCTTTAGGCGGTAAAAACGACAGAAGCTTCATCTCGAGCGTCCTAGGGTTGTCGCCCGCTTGGATCGCCATTATACCCTCTAGCATCAGCACTTTAGCCGTACCTTCGTCCTTGTCGCGTATACTTAGGATGTTTGCTACGGGCGAGCCCAGGATGTTTCCTATCATCGCACCGTAAAGCGTAGTAATGAGCGCGACCGCCATCGAAGGACCGATAGCCGAAGGATCGGACATGTTCATAAGCATCGCGACCAGACCGATGAGCGTACCGATCATACCCATCGAGCCCGCAAAGCCCGCGATTTGTTCGAAAATTTTGATATTATCGCCGTGACGCGAGCTTGCCTGTTCCATATCTATCTCAAGCAGCGTTCTGATGGCGTCCGGTTCGTTACCGTCAACCGCCATAGATAGGCCCTTTTTTAGAAACGGATCTGTTTCGTTATTTGCATCGCTCTCAAGCGCCAGGATGCCGTCGCGGCGGGCCTTTGTAGAGTATTCGACCATTTTTTTTACGATTTCGGGGAGATTGTAGGTTTTTGGCTTTACCGCGATGCCGTAAAATGTGCCTAGCTTTTTTATCTGCTCCATCTTAAAGCCAATCATCAGTGCGCAAATCGTACCGCCAAAAACGATCAAAACCGAGGGAATATCGATGTAAGCTCCGATTCCGACGCCCATCTGCATGGAACCGAGCAAAAGCACCATAATAACTATCCAACCGACGAGGCTACCTAAATCCATCTTGCAACTTTCTATATTGTAAATTTGGTTTGTATTTTAGTTTTTTTTAGTTGAAAATACAGTTAAATTTAGGTTAGCTTTTTGCAAAAGCCGTTCCAAAGCGGCGTAAAATTTTTCAAAATTTTATATTTTTGTCAAAATTTGATTTAAAAAACGAAGCAAAATTTTAAACGAGAGCAAGAGATAGCGTCTTGCCGCGAGCGTAAATTTGATGAATTTATCGCTCGCACGCTATCAATGCTTAGCAAAAGGTAAATTTAGCTAAGCCTTTTTTGGCTTAAACGCCCTTTTTGCCGTCATATAAAAGCCGCTAAAGATAAAAAGCGCCATCAAAAGCGAAACCGCCGACCACAAAATTTTACCAGCAATCCCGAAAAAATACCCCGTATGCAGCTGATAGTTCGTGCTCTTTACCATGCCTACGGTTATGCCATCGGCTTGCTTTTGCTTCGCCATCTTGCTATCTTTTACATTCACGGTCGCCATTTTTGGACGAGCGGTGCTAGGCGCGTCAGGTTCGTAGTATCTGACGTTTATCTTATCTCCGGCCGCGAGCATCAGGCTAAATTCCTTATATTCTATGCCGCTTGATTTAAATATCTCGTAAGCCCTCTGCACATCGCTAAATTTATACTCGGCGTTCTTTTTACCCTCTGCTTTTGCTGGCGCGCCCTCTTTGCGCTCGGCCTCTTTAGGCAAATTTTGCGCGCTAACGAAAAGCTCAGTCACCGCGCCGTTATACCAGCGGTACGACCACATGAGCCCCGTTAGACAGATGACGAGATAAATCACCGCGCTTAAGGCGCCTAAACTCGTGTGTAGGTTGTGAAAAAGGGCGTATTTTTTGAGTTTAAAATTAGGCTTTATCGCCTCGGCAAATTTGCGTTTTATCCTTGGAAAATGCAGCCAAACGCCGCTTATCACGAGCACTATCATCGCGACCGTACTAGCGCCTACGATCTGCTTGCCGACCTCGCCCGCGGTTTTGTTACCTGTTAGCGCAAAGCCTAAATTTCGGTGCAGCGACATTACGGTGCGAACAAAGGCGAATCCGTAGTCCTTGCCGATGATCTGCGCGGTATACGGATCGACCAGATAGGCATCGCTACCGCTAGCATAAATTTTGACCGCTTCGTTTTCGTTTTTGGGTAGCACGAGCCTTGCCGGCTGTTTAACGCCCGTTTGCTCGCTAAAGCTTTGCAGGATTTTTTCTACGCTTAGCATTTCGCCCGTTTTTTCTACCTTTGGAGCGTTTAAATTTATGAGATCATCAAGCTCGTGTTGATACGATAAAATAGCGCCAGTAACGCCGATAATGAGTAGCGGAACGGCAAAAATAATCGATAAAATCAGGTGGAGATTAAACAAAAACTGATTTCTTCTTAAAGCCTTTTTTAAAAATGAAAGCAAGTTGCATCCTTTAAATTTGATTTTGATTATATTCAAAGGCCGTGATTATATAAATTAATGCTTAAGAAATTGTTAAGTCCAAAAAGCATTAATCGCGCATTTAGCAAATTTGAGATAAAATCGCTCAAATTTAAATAAGGAAAAAAGATGAGCGATATTGGCGTAGTGGTGCTTGCCGCGGGGCTTGGCACGAGGATGAAATCAACCAAACCAAAGGTGCTTTTCGAGCTTTGCGGAGAGCCGATGATTATCCATATTTTGCGCAAGGCTTATGAGATCAGTAGCGACGTGAGCGTGGTTTTGAGCTATCAAAAAGAGCTAGTGGGAGCCAAAATCAAAGAAATTTTCCCTCAAACTAAAATTTACGAACAAAATTTAAAAGATTTTCCGGGCACTGCTGGCGCGCTAAAAAACATCCCGCTAAATAGCAAAAAAACGCTGATTTTGTGCGGAGATATGCCGCTTATAAAAACCAACGACCTAATCCGCCTAAGCGCGGGCAACTCAGACATCGCGCTAAGCGTTTTTGAGGCGGCAGATCCGTACGGCTACGGCCGCGTAATCATAAATAACGGCAAAGTAGAAGCCATCGTTGAGCAAAAAGACGCGACCGAGACGCAAAAAATGATAAAAAGCGCAAATGCCGGTTGCTACTGCTTTAAAAGCGAAGTTTTGCGCGAGATTTTGCCTCTCATCGGCAACGAAAACTCGCAGAAAGAATTTTACCTAACCGACGCGATAAAAATCGCAAACGAGCGCGGTCTAAAGTGCTGGGCCATCAGCGTCGAAGAGCAAAATTTCATGGGTATAAACGATAAATTTCAGCTCAGTATCGCCCAAAATTTGATGCAGGAGGAGATCAAGAAAAATTTGATGAAAGCGGGCGTGCTAATGCGTCTGCCAAATAGCGTCTATATCGACTCTAGAGCAAAATTTGAAGGCGAATGCGAACTGCAAGAAAACGTAAGCATCGTCGGAGAGTGCCTCATCAAAAACTCCGTCATCAAAAGCGGCTCGGTCGTAGAAAGCTCCGTCATCGAGGACTCTGACGTCGGCCCTCTAGCGCACCTGCGCCCAAAATGCGAGATCAAAAACACTCACATCGGAAATTTCGTCGAGCTAAAGGCAGCCAGGCTAAACGGCGTCAAAGCAGGCCACCTAAGCTATCTTGGCGACTGCGAGATAGGCTGCGGCACAAACGTAGGCTGCGGCACGATCACGTGCAACTACGACGGCAAAGCCAAACACAAAACGATCATCGGCAAAAACGTCTTTATCGGCTCGGACACGCAGCTCATAGCTCCCGTAAAAGTCGGCGACGACGTACTAATCGCCGCGGGCAGCACCGTAACTAGCGACGTACCAAGCGGCGCGCTAGCCATCAGCCGCACGAAACAGGTAAATAAAGAAGGCTTTTTCTATAAATTCTTTAACGACAAGAAAAGCGACGAAAATGCTAAAAAATAAAAAAATTTTGCTCGCGGTTTGCGGCAGTATCGCGTTTTATAAAGCTTATGAAATTTTATCAGCGCTAAAAAAAGAAGGCGCGGATGTGCGGGTTATGCTTAGCGACGGAGCGCTCAAATTTTGCTCGGAAGCAGGCTTTGAAGCGCTGTGCGAGCATAAAATTTTAACCTCGCGCACGGAGAGTTGGCAGGACGGACTAAACCACATCGCCTACGCCAAAACCGATCTAATCCTCATCGCGCCCGCGAGCGTAAATACGATAAACAAGCTTGCAAGCGGCATTTGCGATAACGTCTTCATGCAAACTCTGATCGCTAGCCCCGCTCCCCTACTCATCGCGCCGGCAGCCAACGACAAAATGATAAATCACTTCTCCACGCGCAAAAATTTCGAATTTTTAGCGGCAAACGGCGCGAGATTTATCGAGCCAGTAGAAAAAACCCTAGCCTGCGGCGATATGGGCAAAGGCGCGCTGGCAGACGTTTCGACGATCATCTACGAAACCAAAAGAATACTAACGGAGCCAAAATTTAAAGGACAAAAGGTGGTCGTAACGGGCGGCGCCACGAGCGAAAAGATCGACGACGTAAGAGCCGTGACGAATCTATCTAGCGGCAAGATGTCAAAAGCGCTGGCGGACACCTTTTACTACGCAGGCGCGGACGTGACGCTCATAGCTAGCTTTGAGACGGCAAACGCGCCCTATAAAACGCTCAAATTTCAAAGCTCGGCGGAGTTAAAAGAGCTGCTACGCGCAAATTTGACGGACGCAAATTTGCTCGCGATGGCGGCTGCGGTTAGCGACTACGCTCCGAAAACCAAATTTGAAGGCAAGCTAAAAAAGCAAAACTTAGGCGAAATTTGGACGCTAGAACTAGCGCAAAATGGCGATGTTTTGGGCTCGATGGCGGATTTTAAAAACGTCAAAAAAATCGGCTTTAAAATGGAAACGGACGCTGCAAACGCCATGCAAAACGCAAAAAATATGCTTGAAAAAAAGAGCCTCGACGCCGTTTGTCTAAACGTGCTGGGCGGCGATATAAATTTCGGCTCGGATAGCACGCAAATCACATTTATCACGCATCGAGGCGCGCAAAATATCGCGCTAACGTCCAAAGAGGACGCGGCGCGGCAAATCGTAAATTTAGCAATCAAGCTATGATAAATCCTGTCTCACGAGTGCAAAAAATCGCAAGCGGCGGCGCGGGCACGGCTCTAAACGCGAGCCTGCCCATCAGTATCAAAGTCGCAGAAAAGACGGGCTATAATCGCTACAATCTCAAAATGGGCAACAAAATCCTAAGCACGAAAAGTATGAAAAGCCTCGATGTGGACGGCGAATACTGGGGCGAGATCGCAAGCGGCACCGAAAATATCGTGATAAGAAATCTCTTTAAAAAGCCGAGCTTATCCTACGCCGCACCCGACGGACTTGCGCTAATAGAAAGGCTGATAAGCGAGCCCGATCTAAACTGGTTTTATGAATATATATTTAACGGTCTTAGCGCGGCAGACTCGCGAGAAACGTTTGAAAACCTAGCTCAGATGCTGCTTGCGCTGCAAAAAAATATCATTAATATTTCGTTTGTTTATAACGGCGTAAAAGGCGTTTTTCAGATGAAATTTGACGGAGCCCGCACGAGTCAAATTTACCTCGTTTTTTCAAATTTCGCTCCGATTATTTTCACGCTAAAAGGCGCCAGGATAATCAGCGCACAAACGCCGTTTGACAAGGTCGCTAGGCTTTTGCGAGGTGAGTTTGACTGCGAAGCGCAAACGACGCGAAACATCGCCGCTTTTTTTGATCCAAACGGCAAAATAATTGATTTTAAGGGCTAAAATGAACGAGCTAAATCACCTAGCTATCATCATGGACGGCAACGGCAGATGGGCCAAGCGCCGCGGTTTGCTACGCACTAAAGGGCACGAAACGGGCGCGAACGTCGTGGAGCAGATGTGCGAGTTTTGCATCGACGAGGGCGTGGCGATACTGAGTCTTTATGCATTTAGCACCGAAAACTGGAAGCGCCCAAAAAGCGAAGTGGCGTTTTTGATGGATCTTTTGCATAAATTTTTGCTCTCAAAACGCGAGAGCTTTATCAAAAACGGTATCAAATTTAACGTCATAGGCGACGAAAGCCCGCTAAGCGATAAGCTAAAAAACGAGATAAATGAGATCAAAAACGCCACCGCGCAAAACTCGCGGCTAAAGCTAAATTTAGCCCTAAACTATGGGGCCAAAGATGAAATTTTAAGAGCTTTTAGGAGATTTTGCGAGAAAAATGGAGGAGAGTTTGACGCCCAAAACCTAACTCTAAATTTAAGCGAAGACAGCCTGCAAACTTGCCTCGATGAGCCCACGCCCATCGACCTTCTCGTGCGCACCGGCGGCGAGCAGAGGCTGTCAAATTTTATGCTTTGGCAGGCTAGCTACGCCGAGTTTGCCTTTACGCCCACGCTTTGGCCCGATTTTACGCGCGAGGAGCTAGCCTTGATAACGGCTAAGTTTAAGAAAAAAGATAGAAGGTTTGGCGGACTATAAAATTTGAGCTTTTGGCTGTCACTGTTTTTTAAATTTACGCCGTTTTACTTTATCCGCTCAAGACAAAAGGCTTTTAATTTTACGAGCCAAAAGCCTTGCCGAA
Source organism: Campylobacter massiliensis (assembly GCF_014253065.1). Classification (NCBI taxonomy): domain Bacteria; kingdom Pseudomonadati; phylum Campylobacterota; class Epsilonproteobacteria; order Campylobacterales; family Campylobacteraceae; genus Campylobacter; species Campylobacter massiliensis. Next base: position 303,211 of record NZ_JACLZK010000002.1, on the reverse strand, counting down.
GCGCCTTTTTGCATAAATTTTTAACCGAAATCTTTAAATTTAAAATCATTCAAGGCAATATTTCGCTAAAATCGCCTTTAAATTTTGTGTTTTTGTATTTTGCGGCGCAAAATGACGAGGCGAATTTTAGATCAAATTAACGCGATAAATAAGCAATTTTAAGCAAAGATTATCTTTTGAAACGTCGCGATTTGGTTTAAAAAGCCGAAAATTTGGCATAAAAACCGCAAAAACGGAATAAATTTAAATAGGAGAGTTATGATTTTCGCCGTTTTATTTTTTATATTGGGCGCCGTAGTCGGCAGTTTTAGCAACGTCTTAATCTACCGCATGCCGCGTGGCGAGAGCATAAATTTCCCCGCCTCGCACTGCCAAAGCTGTAAAACGCCGCTAAAGCCGTATCACAACGTCCCGATTTTCGCGTGGCTGTTTTTGCGCGGCAAATGCGCGTTTTGCGGCGAAAAAATCAGCTTTCAGTATCCGCTCGTAGAACTCGCTAGCGCCCTACTTTGCGTGCTTGCGTATTTTTATGAAACGCGCGGGCTAGAGATGTTTGCAGACGGCTTTTACGGCGCGATTTTCAAGGCGGCGATGCTTGGTATCTGCTTTATCTTGCTGCTAGCGCTTAGCCTTATTGATTTTCGCTACAAAGCCGTTCCCGATCCGCTGCTTTTTGCCAGCGTCGCATTTTCGCTACTTTACGGATTTAATCTTCCCACCTCTTTTGACTCGGAGGGGCTTTTACGCGCATTTGATTCGTTTATAAACGCCGCGATTTTTATGTTTGCTTTTTGGCTACTTCGCGCAGTCGTTAGTCTAGCTCTTAAGCGCGAAGCCATGGGTTCTGCAGATATTTTTATTGCGGGCGTTATGGGTGCGATTTTGGGTATCAAGCTCGGTCTCATGGCGATCTACGTCTCGGCGCTGCTGACGCTGCCCGCATACGTTATCGTACGAAAGCGCGGATACGAGCTGCCTTTCGTGCCGTTTTTGAGCCTTGCTACGCTTATAGTTTATGCGTTTAAGGATTGGTTTATCTACATCTTGGGGCTCATTTATGGATAGGACGGCGCGTTATCTTTTCTCAAATTTTCTAGGTACGTTTGCGTCGATGTTTGCGACGCTTTTTCTCATCATGTCGATCGTGTTTTTTATCCAGATCGCACGTATCACCTCATATATCGAGATCTCATTTTCAGAGCTTTTTAAACTTTATATGTTTATGCTGCCTAGAGTACTGCTTTTTACCGTACCGATCGCGTTTTTTGCATCGCTTGCGCTTATGTTTTTCAGGCTTTCTCGCGAAAACGAGAGCATCGTACTTTTTACGCTCGGATATTCGCCCGTTAGGATCGCTAAATTTTTCCTCATCGTTAGTGGCGCGGTTTCGACCTTTTTAATAGTCACCGCGATAGTGCTGATCCCTACAGCTGCAGAACTAAACTCAAATTTCGTCTCATATAAAAAAACCGTCGCCAAGCTAAATTTAAAAACGACCGAATTCGGGCAAAAATTTTCCGACTGGATGGTCTTTATCCAAAACGAAAAGAGTGACGAAAACGGCACTCTTTACGAGGGCGTGACGCTTTATTCGCCAAAAGAAGGCGCGCACCGATTCGTCCTTGCTAAAAACGCTCGCCTAACTAACAACAATGCCGTTCTTGAGTTCACGCTATCAGACGGCAAAATTTACGATATCAGGGATGCCTCGTGGCACAAAACAGACTTTGGTACTATGAAAATCAGTACCGCCCAAGAGGACAGCGTAGCACAGACGAAGTCGTTTGTGCAGTATTGGCAAGCGATGAGCGAGGATAAAAAGCGCGCCAAAGACTTCGCAACCTACGTTCTCATCGCGCTTTTCCCGCTAGCGACGACGCTTTTTGCTTTGAGCCTTGGTATCGTGACCTACCGCTACGAAAAAGGCTTTGTGTATTTTGGGATATTTGGCGTGCTATTCGGGTATTTTACGCTCATTATGCTCTTTAGTTCGCGCGTTTTTATAGCGATTGCGGCGATATTTTTATTATTTTTCATTGCCTCGATTTTTAGCTTTAGGGCTAAAATTTTAAAAAGATACTAAGTGCGGCTTAAACTCGTTTTTAGCTACGACGGGTCGAAATTTCAGGGCTCGCAGATCCAGCCGCACGAAAACGGCGTCGAGGACGCTCTGGGCGCAGCCCTAGCGCACATGGGCATTTTTAGCAAGATAATCTCCAGCTCGCGCACCGATAAGGGCGTGCACGCAAACAATCAAGTCGCCTGCGTGGAGTGTGGCGAGCATTTTAGGGACTTTGCGCATCTCAGAGCTCTCATCAACCGCCACGCCCATCCAGCCATTCACGTTAAATTTATAAGCCGCGTTAAAGACGACTTTCATCCGCGATACGACGCCACGGCGCGCGCATATCGATACGTGATTAATCACGGCGAGTTTTCGCCTTTTTTGTCGCCTTACGAGACTTTTTTACCAAAATTTGACCCAAATTTAGCAAACGAACTACTCGCGCTTTTTGTCGGCGAGCACGATTTTAGCGCATTTATGAAGCTTGGCAGCGACGTCAAAAGCCCGGTGCGGCGCGTTGCAAAGGCGTTTTGCTACGAGCGCGGCGAACGAACGATTATCGTTTTTAAAGCAAACGGCTTTTTGCGAGCCCAGGTTCGCCTCATGGTCGCTAGCGTTTTAAAGGCGCTTGAGCTTGCCAAAAGCGGTAAATTTAGACAAACCCAGGCACACGAGTTTAAATTTGAGCGCGCAGAGGCGGCAAATTTGGACGCAAATTTAAACAAAAAAAGCCGCGATAACATCCTGACGGCAAGTCACGAAAGCGTAAATTTGGCGAAATTTGAAAAAAACGCAAATTTGACAGCCGAACATGCGGTTTGCGTCGCTTCAAAATTTGACGCTAAAAACTCAAATTTAAACAAAGTCGCAAACAACTGCCGCGATGCAAATTTCCTCAAAGCAAAAGAGCTTTTGCGCCAAGCTATCTACGAGCAAAAGCCGCTCACTCGTATCCCCGCGCCGCCAAACGGCCTTTATCTAAACCGAGTTTTTTACGAATGAGAAATCAAAAAATAAAAGAAGCTATCGCCACCGTAACGCAAAAGCAAAATGAGTGTAAAAAAATAGTCAAAAAATACGCTACATTTATGACTATAACGACATTTGTCGCGCCGATACTACTTTTTATTATTATGGAGCGACGCT